>CADCPY010000090.1 GCA_902803495.1 uncultured Erysipelotrichaceae bacterium | reverse complement strand
AATGCCGTCAGGGAAAAGTCGATTCCGCTCATATCAAACGGCAGCACTCTTCCAATCAAGGCACCCAACGTGCAGGAGAGCGTCCAGTAGGCATAGTCCAGTAAAGATACATAATGGTAATACGGTCCTTCATGTTCCCCATTGGATACCAGGGCATAGGTCTCATCGGTCAGGGTATGGATGAGTAACGGTTTGAGCGGCTGCTTTTCATACTTTTTTAACATGCTCATCCCGTAGAAGAGATGGCGGATATTCACCGCAAACGAGGTGAAGATCACGCTCAGCAAACTCGCCCCGCTGCTTAACAAACCAATTAAGGCATACTGCAAACTGCCCGCATAGATCAGTAAGCTGGTCAGAAAAACAAAAAGCGGTGAAAAACCGGCATTCTGCATCAAAATACCGTAACCGACCCCCAGCACAAAATAGCCGCTGAAGACCGGCAGGCTGTCACGGAATGCTGTACGAAATACACCGCTTTGAAATTTCACTCGTATCTTCCCCTTAGTACTGTTTTGTTATTTCAGCGCATCCAGCGTGAACTGCACTTCCAGTGCAATTCCCGTCTTCATCGCTTCTTCCTTAAAATTCACATACGGAGAGTGCAACGGCGCTCCTCCGTCACACCCCAAATGCGCAAAGATGCACGGAACGCGTTCCGCATATTCCGCAAAGTCCTCGCCGATCATCTCCGGCTCTCTGGAAGTGATTTCAGCCCTTGTGAGCACTTTTTGAGCGCTTTCGCAAAAGAGTCCAAAAGCGGAGTTATCATTCACCAGGGGACCCGCAGTGTTGTCAAACACCACTTCTGCTTTACATCCGTAGGCTGCCGCAACATTGGAGGCAATCTCCTCAAAGATGCCCGGCAGACTCTTCTGCACCTCTTGGCTGAACGAGCGGCAGGTTCCCTCTAAAAAAGCCGTTTCCGGAATGATATTATAAGCGCTTCCGGCATGGATCTGTCCGACCGTCACCACCACCGGCTGCAAAGGATCAATTCTTCTTGACACGATGGTCTGTAACGCGTTCACCAAAGCACACGCGCAGACCACCGGGTCCTTGCCTTTGTGCGGTGTGGCGCCGTGCGCCTGCACGCCGGAAATGTTGATATGGTAGCGGTCCACCCCGGCCCAGTCCGCACCGCTGCGTGCGGAGATGGTACCGCTTGGTAAGAGCGGATCCGCGTGGATCCCCAAACCGATATCCACCCCGTCCAATGCGCCGTTTTCAATCATGTAAAGCGCACCTTCCGAAATCTCCTCGCCCGGCTGGAATAAGAGCCGCACTTCCCCGGCAAAGGCCGAAGCATTTTCCTGTAAAATGATGGCCGCACACAGCAGCATCGCCGTATGCAGATCGTGTCCGCAGGCATGCATCCTGCCCGGAATCTCACTCTGATAGTCTAACCCGGTCTTTTCTTCCACGCGCAGAGCATCGTGGTCCGCCCGTAACATGACGCATTTCTCAGACTTCCCTGCCGTACCTATGATCGATGCGATGACGCCGGATACTTCCAGCGCACGGTATTCGATTCCGTGTTCCTCCAATACATTGCAGATGAACTTCTGCGTCTCTTTGCACTCCATGCCGATCTCCGGAGAGCGGTGCAGCGCTCTGCGGTATTCTACCGCCTTATTATAGATGGCTTCCACGGCGTTTTGGATCTCTTCCGGTTTCATTGTTGTTACCTCCGTAATCACTCTACTTGTCTCAGCCGTATTTTATCATACGGAGCGGATTCACAAAAGCAGACAGGACTCCTGTCTGCTTCGTTTCTTTAATAACAGGCGATATTGGAGTCTGTCCGGGATTCGCATCCTCCAACTAAAACTCCGTTATCTAAGCGGACAATGATCTGTCCCCGGCCAAACGGAAGTCCGTTATTGGCAATGGAGATCTGATGTCCCTTTCGGGCCAGCGCCTGAACGACGGCATTGCTGAAATGCGGTTCCACTTCCACGCGCTTGCCTTCATACCACTGCCATCTCGGCGCATCGAGGGCCATCTGCGGATTCATATGGAAGTCCACCATGTTCATGACCACCTGGACGTGTCCCTGCGGCTGCATGTAGCCGCCCATGACCCCAAACGGTCCGATTGGCTTACTGCCCTGAGCCAGAAAGCCCGGGATGATCGTATGGTACGACTTCTTATGCGGCTTTAAGGCATTGGCATCTTCCGGATTGAGCGAGAAGTCCGCGCCTCGGTTCTGTAACGAAACCCCGTAGCCTTCCACCACGATCCCGCTGCCGAAGCCCATGTAGTTGGACTGGATGTAGGAAACCATGTTGCCTTCCCCGTCCGCCGTGCATAAGTACACTGTTCCGCTTTTGGCCGGATCAGAGTGCAGCGGCATGCCGGCCGTATCCGTGATCTCCTTGGCACGCATGGCGCCATAGGCCGGATCCAATAACTGTGCGGCAGTGACTTTCATGTCTTTCGGGTCCGTAACGTAATATTTCGCATCCGCAAACGCGATCTTGATGGCCTCCAGCTGTTTGTGGTAGGTATCCGTGCTCTCGTTATTGGTAAAGTCGAATTCCTTTAGAATATTTAATGCCATTAAGGCAACAATGCCCTGACCGTTTGGCGGAATCTCGTAGACATCGTAGCCGCGGTAGTTCACCTTGATCGGCTCCACCCATTCGGATTCGTAGCTGCTTAAGTCTTCCAAAGAGAAGTATCCGCCGTCGCGCTCCGACTGTTTCACAAGCTGCTCCGCAATCTCCCCTTTGTAGAAGGCGTCGGCATCCGTTTCCGCAATCAGTTTCAATGTTTTCGCGTGGTCCGGAAGCTTGACGATATCACCGAAGTGATAGGATTCCCCGTTATTGGTAAAGACGCGGAACCATTCCGCAAATTCGTTCCGGCCGTCAAAGCGCTTGTGGAAGATCTGTGTCGAGCGCTCCCACATCTGCGAGAGCATCGGGGAGAGCGGGAAGCCTTCCGAGGCGTAGCGGATCGCCGGTGCCAGATCTTCGGCTAAGGACAGTTTACCGAAGCGCTTCACCAGCGTCGGCCAGGATTTGACCGCACCCGGTACCATGACCGGAGTCCAGCCGTGCGTCGGCATCTTGCCGTCCGGATATTTTGCCAAAACTTTTTCCAAAGTGATGTTTTTCGGAGAATAGCCGCTGGAGTTTAAACCGTACAGCTTGTCCTTGATCCACACCAGGGCAAAGGAGTCGGAGCCCAGTCCGTTGGCCGTCGGTTCCACAACGGTCAATGCCGCTGCCGTGGCCACGGCCGCATCGACGGCGTTGCCGCCCTTACGCAAAACTTCCAGGCCGGCGGCTGTCGCCAGATTGCTGCCGGAAGCGACCATGCCGTTTCTTGCCGTCACGCAGTAGCGGTTGGACGGATACGGCTGAAAATTCGGATCGAACTGGATCATGCGTTTTCTCCTTTCGCATAGAGATGACAGAAGACGACGTGGTCTTTTTCCACTTCGATTCCTGCCGGTTTTTTCTTCTTGCAGATGTCCATACACGATTTGCATCTCGTATGGAACGGGCAGCCGGACGGCGGATCGATCGGAGACGGAACTTCGCCCTGCAGGATGTCTTCCTCATTGGCGCGTTCCCCGACCTTCATGCGCGGTACGGCTTTTAAGAGCGACTGGGTATACGGATGGTACGGATGCGCGAAGATCGACTTGTTCGGTGCGATCTCACACGTATTGCCCAGATACATGACCAGTACCCGGTCACAGAAATGTCTTACCACACCCAGGTCATGGGTGATAAATAAGTACGTTAAGTTCTTTTCTTCCTTTAAGCGGTTGAGAAGCTGCAGAATCTGCGCCTGCACGGAAACGTCCAGCGCGCTGACCGCTTCATCCAGAACCACAAAGCTCGGGTCCAAGGCGATTGCTCTGGCGATACCGACTCTCTGCTTCATGCCGCCGGAGAGAGAATGCGGATAGGAATAGTAGTGTTCCGGTTTTAAACCGACTTCCTGGATCAGTTCCAGTGTCTTTTCCCTTCGCAGCATTTTGGACATATTGGTATGGATCTGGAAGACTTCCTCAATGGCTCTTCCCACCGATTCTCTCGGGTCCAGGGAAGCCGCCGGGTCCTGGAAGACCATCTGCAGGTCCGGACGGATCTCCCGTAACTCTTTCGCGCTTAACTTGGAGAGGTTGATGCCCGTCTCGTAGTTGCGGTCCAATTTATCCTGATACTCTCTATCGTTGGTACGCTCCGTGATTGGGAGGTAGTCCTTGTTGCCGTATTTCTCAAAGGCTTCGGCACGGTAGTCCTGTGACGCCTTGCGGTGCTTTTCCACTTCCGCCCTGAGTCCTTCGATCTTTGTCTTTAATGCTTCATTTTCTTTCTGAAGGGCCGCCGGGTCCACCTTGGCCACTTCTTTTTTAATATGCTTGAGGTCCGCCAAATGGTAGGTCTCCTGCTGGGTGCGGTCTTTCTTCGCTTCCAGAGTAGCGATCCACTCATCCACGGATTCCTTCTGTTCGATTAAGGTCAGGTTGTTATCGAGGGCATTCTGCGCCTCTTCCTGCTTTAAGAAGGTGTCATGAACTTTCTTAACTTCTTCTTCCGACTTGCGGAAGAGGTCTGTCACTTCCTTTAAGTGCGGAGAAAGAATCAGGGAACCGATGGTTCTTGAGCCTTCCCGTAACTGACGGGAAGCGTCCTTGCGGTATTCCGAGCTTTCCAGCTCCAGCTTGGCGATCTCCTTCTGGATCTTGTCGTATTTCTTGGCGTCCGATGCGGATCCGTCCGGATCCAGCGCATCCGCCTTCGCTTTTAACTCTTCAATTTTGGCGTCCACACCCAGGGACTTCTGGTAGAAATCCCTGGCATTTTTCTGATAGTCCGCTAAGGAGTCGATCTCTTTCATGACATAGCCCGGATTCATTTCCTGAATGGACTTGCCGTAATAGACGCAGGAGCCGCTGGTCTGATTGTAAAGCTGCAGGATGGTTCTGCCGAGCGTGCTCTTACCGCAGCCGCTCTCGCCGACCACGCCTAACACTTCGCCCTGATAGAGAATAAAGGAGACGTCTTCCACCGCCTTGAGCTGCTTGCCGCCGGCCGGGAAGTACTTCTTCAGCTTCCGCAGTTCGAGAATCTTGTTCTGTTCACTCATGCGCTAACCTCCTTTTTCACTAAGTGGCTGGCCACCATGTGCCCTTCTTCCACTTCCACCGTTTCCGGAGCAACGCTCTTACAGGCCGCACAGGAATCGGCATACGGGCAGCGCGGGTTGAACCGGCAGCCCGGAATCTCTTCCGTGATGTTCGGGAAGATGCCCGGAATCGGCTGAATGACGAAATCCTCCTTGTCGACATCCGGTACCGCCGCCATCAGGCCTTTGGTATAGGGATGCTGAGGATTGTTGAATATCTGAGCAGCGGAACCTTCCTCCACCTTTCTTCCGGCATAGAGGATGACAATGCGGTCCGCAATCTCCGCCACGACCCCGAGGTCATGCGTGATGAACATGATCCCTGCGTTCATGTCTTTCTTTAAATCGTTTAAGAGGGTGATGACCTGCTTCTGAATCGTCACGTCCAGTGCCGTCGTCGGCTCATCGGCGATGAGCAGGTCCGGCTGGGCGCTTAAGACCATGGCAATCAGAACACGCTGACGCAGACCGCCCGAGAGTTCGAACGGGTACTGTTTCAGCCGCTGTTCCGGATTGGCAATTCCGACCTTGTTCAGATATTCCACAGCCATACTGTTGGCTGTTTTTTTATCCACTCCGCGGTGCAGCATTAAATTCTCGCGAAGCTGATATCCAATGGTCAGAAGGGGATTCAGGGCTGTCATCGGTTCCTGGAAGATCATGCCCATCTTCTTTCCCCGGAACTTCCGTACTTCGTTTTCCGACAGTTTTGTCAGATCTTCTCCGTTCAGAAGAATACTCCCGGAGGTCACTTTTCCGTTTTGCGGTAATAGGCCCATGACGCAGAGTGTCGTGACGCTTTTGCCGCAGCCGCTTTCCCCGACGATGCAGACCGTCTCATTCCGCTTGACGTGAAATGAGATATCGTGCAGCACCTCGTAGTCCTGCTTCTGGATCCGGAAGACCGCGTGAAGATTTTTCACTTCCAAGACGTTTTCTTTTTCCATACCTTTCCCCTTCCTTCCATTGATTTCAATTCAGTTCGTTGTTGTAAATGTGTTTTGGTTAATCCGTATTATTTGTTGAGAACCCAGTCATAGACATAGAACATGCCGCCCTTGTCTAAGCCGACGTTGCTCAGCTTGTTGGAGTTGTAGCAGAATAATGCGTTGCTGGAATAAATCGGCGAAACGATTGCCTGACCCTGGATCAGCTTGACAGCTTCCAGCATGTTGGCTTCACGTTCGGCCATGACGCTTGTCTGAGCACTTGCCTGAACATAAGCATCGAATTCCGCATTGTTCCATTTTAAGCGGACACCGTTCTTCGTGGAGAAGTTCGGTTCCAGCATCTGCTGACCGTCACCGGTTACGTTGGACCATGTTAAGACCGTGAAGTCGCAGTAGGCATCTTTCTTGGCATCATCCAGGAATGTGCCCCATTCTTCGCCCTTGACTTCGACATCCAGACCCAGCTGAGTCAGCTGATCCTGAACGTAAGCAGCGAAGTTGGACTGACCGTCACGGGACGGAACCAGCATGACAACCTTCTGTCCTGCCCAGTTGTTGGCATCGCAGATGGCCTTGGCATCATCGAAGTTGTAAGTGATGCAGTAGTTATCCATTTCCGGAGTGTAGCCGACAAGCGTCGGACCGACGATGGATTTTACATAAGTGGCGTGACCGCCCATCATGGATGTTGTATATGTCGGGATGTCGATGGCTTCTAAGATCATCTTACGGAAGTCGAGGTCGGCCATTAACGGGTTCACTGCTGTTTCCGCAGAGGAACGCATTGCCATGTACATGATGGCGCTGGACGGTGTGCTGACTGCCGTGTAGCCGTCGATCTGGCTGGCTTCGTTGTAGGAGTCTGCCACGATCGTCGGGATGAAGTCTGCCTCACCGGTCTTTAAACGGGAGATGGCAGTGTTTTCCTGCTGAACGACGTTGTAGACGATCTTGTTGACGCCGCCGTTTGTTCCGTAGTAGTCCGGATTGGCTTCGAGGACATAGTTGTCACCCGTAACGCTGGATACGTATCTGTACGGACCTGTGCCGGCGCCGGCCGGATTCACTAAGAGATCCTGAGACTGGTCTAATGCCGGGTTGACGATGCAGCCGTTGGTGTGAGCCAGCTTTGCTGTCAGAACGCCGTCTTCATAAGCCAGGTTGAGGTCGATCGTGTAGTCGTCGACGATGTTGTAGCTTTCGATGGATTCAACGATGGAAGGTCTCTGGGAACCGTAGTTCGGATCCTTTAAGGAGTCGATCATGTAGGCAACTGCTGCCGCTGTGAACGGAGTGCCATCATGGAACTTGACATCGTTTCTTAATTTGATGGTTGCTGTTTTGCCGTCTTCGGAGAAGATCGGGAGTTCCGCTGCCAGTAACGGGACATAGCTTGTTCCGTCCATGGTACGGCGGTACAGAGTTTCAAACATCTGTGCGCAGACATAAGTGGATGGTGCGTCATTTGTCTTCAGTGGGTGTAAACCTACCGGAGCCGTCGTAAGGACGATGTTGACTGTGTCGTTAACGACAACCGGAGTGTCCCCGCCTTCCTGGCCGCCGTCAGAGTTTCCGCCGGAGCATCCTACCAGAGTAACAAGCAGGAAGAGAACCAGCAGAACGTTCATGAGTTTCAGGTTTTTCATTTTCTAATTCCCCTTTCATTGTTTATTTCTCTTGAAATCAAGTAGAAATCTTAGTCTTTTAAGTTCGGATCCAGAATATCGCGCAGCTTATCACCCAGGATGTTGAAACAGATAACGGTGATAATGATGGCGATGCCCGGAATAATGATCAGATGCGGTGCGTTGTACATCTGCGTCTTGGCTGTGGAGATCATGCCGCCCCACTCCGCCTGCGGCACCTGTACGCCGACCCCCAAGAAGGAGAGTGTCGCGATGGAGAGGATCGATCCGGCGATACGCATCGTCGCGATGACGATGATCGTCGGCAACGCATTGATCAGGATGTGGCGGATCTGGATCCAGGAGTCTCTTGCTCCTAAAGAGCGGATCGCCGTAATGTATTCCTCCTCCTTGATCTGAATGACCCGCGAGCGGATCATACGGGCAAAGGAAGGAATGGCCCAGATGGATATGGCAATGGTCGCGTTCCGTGTGGAGACACCCAGCATCGCCACGATCAGGAGTGCCAGTAAGATTCCCGGGAAAGTGAAGAGGATATCCATAAAACGCATGATGATATTGTCCAAGCGCTTATAGTATCCTGCCAGCATTCCGAAGGTCGTACCGAAGATCATGCCGACGATGGTGGCCGTAAAGCCGACCGTCAGGGAGACCTGTCCGCCATGCAGGATTCTGCTCCAGACATCCCTGCCCAGCTCATCGGTTCCCAGCCAGTGTTCCGGTGAGTAGTTCGCTGCACTCTTGTTCCAGAACCCCGGTGCCAGCCGGTTGATGACATTCTGTGTATTCGGGTCGCATTTTGCGAAGAAGTCCGCGCCGATGATGAGCACCAGCTCGACGGTCAGAATCACAAAACACGCTGTCGCAAGTTTATTTTTGAACAGCTTCTGAAGCGCCGTCCGTACCGGATGTTCCCGTTTCATAGCTGTCCCCCTATTCATATTTAATCCGCGGGTCAATGACCACGTAGAGTAAGTCAACGATTAAGTTCACGATAACGAACATGAAGGCCACGACCAGTACCGTTGACTGAACCGCATAGTAGTTTCTCTGGTTGATGGCATTGATCATGTATGTGCCGATGCCGTTGACCGCAAAGACCTGTTCGGTAACGATCGCCCCGCCGAGAAGTCCGCCGAAGCTGGTTCCCATGGCTGTCACGATTGGGATCAAGGCATTCCGTAAGGCATGGACCCAGATGATCTTGCCGTTTTTTAAGCCCTTGGACTTGGCGGTGCGGATGTAATCCGACTGGATGACATCCAGCATGGAGCTGCGTCCGATTCTTGTGAAGCTGGCCGCCACCTGCATGCCCAGCGAGAGCGCCGGGAGGAAGGCCTGTCGGAAGCCCAGCGGTGTCCAGAACGGTTCGCTCATGCCGCCCGTCGGGAACCACCTCAGGTTCACGCAGAAGACCAGGATCAAAACCGTCCCGAGCCAGAAGTTCGGAATGGAAATCCCGCCCAAGGAAAGTGTTGTCAGGATGTTATCGATCCAGGTATCCTTGTGGATTGCCGCGATGATGCCGAGCGGAATTCCGATGATGCAGCTCATCAGCATGGCCGCCACCGCCAGATTCAGCGTGTTCGGCAGACGGACCAGCAGCTCCGTTAAGATCGGCTGACGGGTGATCAGAGAAGTTCCGAGATTCCCGTGCAGTAAATTCCACAGGTAGTTGCCGTACTGGACCAGAAACGGTTTGTCGAGTCCCAGATAGACCCGCATCCGTTCCACCTCTTCCACCGTAGCGGAAGGTCCGGCCGCAATTTCCGCCGGATCCCCCGGGGAAATATACAGAGAGCCGAAGACGATGAACGTCATTCCCAAAAGAAGAAATACGATCATGATCAGCCGTTTTCTTAAATATCTTCCCATGTTCCGTCTCCTTTCCCCTCACTGGTTACCGACGGCGAAGTCCGGTACTCTCTGAGACATCCGTAGAGGATGTTGAGTCCGAATAAGAGCGCCATCTCTTCCGTGAAATCACGGTATTCCTGCTTTTTCAAAACCGGTGTATAGATTCTGCAGATCAGATCCGCTCCGAGATCCACGTTATTCCGCGCCTTGGTCGTCACCAGAACGACACCGGCTTTCTGCTGCTTGATCAGACGGATCTTGGCGGCATCCGCCTTTTCCAGCTCACGTCCGGCCGCGATGACCAGAAGGCAGTCGTTTCCGGTGAAATTCTCCTTTCGGAAGAAGCGCTCCGGCAGTTCGTTTAACAGTACCGGATACACCGAGAGTTCACTCATGCGGTTGAGGAACGATTTCGTTTCCGCCAGCCCGCCGTCAGTGACATAGACGAAGATCCGCTCCGCCTGATTCAGACGCTCCACCGCGGACTTGAGAACGCCTTCGTTGAGAATGCTCAGCGTATCGTTGACGATATCCCGTGAGATCTTTCCGAGCTGTTCCGCCACCGCATGCAGCCTTCCGCCCTGCGAGGCCTGCTGGAACTTGGCTTTCTCTTCCCCCTGCCGGATATTTTCAATTTGCAATGCCAGCGAGAATTCGCGGTACTTGCGGAATCCCAGCTTCCGGTACAGCCGGATGGCACTGGGGTTGGAAACATAAGCCGCATGGGTCAGCTCCTGCAGCGACATGTTCTGCACCGTATCGAGGTGGTTCAGAATGTAGTCCGCCAGAGACGACTCTACGGGTGTGAAATTCTCCTGCCGCCGAAGTTTTTCAATCGTGTTCATATCCGGTCTCCTTTCCTTAATAATATGTGTACTAATATATAGAAGTGCGAAACGGAATTAAATATACCACTGCGCTTTTGTACTGATTTTAAAGAATTTCTTTCATTTTATTACATCTTTTTTGCTTTTTGTTACATTTACTATCTGAAAACGTTTTCAATACAAAAGCCTGTATTCAGCCGGCCAAAAGATACAAAAAAACCGCATTTCTGCGGTTTTTCCGTGTTATGAATTTATTCTGTATTTTGGCTTGTTGTTGGTCCTGATTTTATGGCAGCTGCCGTGCAGGGCACAGTTGCTGCAGCCGTGGGAGCAGGACGTTCTCCCGTGCTTGCGGTCATCGATCATGCCCTTAATGATGAAAGCCACAATGGCAATCAGCACCAGTAACACGAGGATGGTTCCGGCATTCTGTTTTAAGAAAAACATGATCAATTTCCCTTTCGTTTCAATTAGTTTTTATAAGGATCCTTGCGGACCAATAAGTAGACGACACCGGCGATTGCAGCAACTGCCAGGATGGTTCCGATGATATTACCGCTGCCGGCAAACATGGCACCGAGCTGGTAGACCACAAAGGCCACAATATAGGCAACAGTGCACTGGTAGGCAATGGCGAACCATGTCCACTTGGCGTTGTTCATCTCTCTCTTGATGGCACCGATGGCCGCGAAGCACGGAGCGCATAAGAGGTTGAAGGCCAGGAAGCTGTAGCCGCTGTATGTCGTGAAGGCATTGGACAATGCACGGTAGACCGTGTCAGCTTCGCCTCTGTATAAGATACCCATCGTACCGACGATGTTCTCTTTCGCAATCAGACCTGTGACGCTGGCGACAACCGCTCTCCAGTTGCCCCAGCCCAGAGGCTTGAAGATCCAGGCAATGGCGTTACCGCAGATTGCCAGGATGGAGGAACCGATTTCCTCTTCTTCCAGCATGCGGAAGCTGCCGTCCGCAAAGCCGAAGCGGGAGAGGAACCAGACTACGATCGTACTTAACAGGATGACCGTACCGGCCTTCTTAATGAAGGACCAGCCGCGTTCCCACATGGAGCGCAATACGTTCATGAGTGTCGGCATATGGTAAGCAGGCAGTTCCATAACAAACGGAGCCGGATCTCCTGCGAACATTTTTGTTTTCTTTAAAATGATACCGCTGACAATGATCGTAGCCATACCTAAGAAGTAAGCGCTGGTGGAGATCCACGGAGAACCTCCGAAGATGGCACCGGCGATCATGGCGATAAACGGAACCTTGGCACCGCATGGGATGAAGGTCGTCGTCATGATGGTCATACGTCTGTCACGTTCATT
>CADCPY010000089.1 GCA_902803495.1 uncultured Erysipelotrichaceae bacterium | reverse complement strand
CAGGACTCATCACCGTGATAGACCGGTTAATGTCTATCTAGAAAAATAGTAGTGAACACTATTTCACTACTATAATACGAGGGGAAATGAAAAGGACGGAGATACCGTCCTTAAGTGTACTACAGTATTTTGATGGCCAGCATCGTGATATCATCCGCCTGCTCGTAGCCTTTCACAAAGTTATCCAGCGAGGCGTTGACGCTGTCGATCAGTTCTTTTGCGCTCGGATTCTTGACGGAATTGATGCAGTTTAATAAGCGCTCTTCGCCATACAGTTCCTCAGCGGAATTGGTGGCTTCACTGACACCGTCGGTGTAAAGGTAGAGAATATCGCCTTTCTGAAGTTCGATCTCATTGGCGTGATAGCGCATGTTTTCCATGCCGGCCAAGATAAAGCTGTTTTTCATCTTGATGTATTCCGCGTTCTTTTTATGAAGCAAAAGCGGCGGATTGTGTCCGGCACAGATGAAAGTCACCTTGCGGGTGTTGATGTCCAATATCCCGATCCATGCGGTCACAAACATCTCAGCGGCATTGTTGACGCAGAGATTGTTGTTGGCGGTCTGAATGGCAGTCGTGAAATCCGGAATGTCACGCAGGCAGTTCTGCAGTGTCATCTTCGCGTTGGCCATAAAGAGGGCAGCCGGAACGCCTTTGCCGGAAACATCGGCAATTAAGAAGGCGAAGCGGTTTTCGTCCAGCGGGAAGAAATCGTAGAAGTCGCCGCCGACTTTCTTGGCGGCCTTGATATAGGTTTCGATTTCGAAGTGTCCCTTGGCAATCTCGCCCGGATAGCTTTCAGTGACTAACGGTAACAAGGATTTCTGAATGACCGTGGCAATCTCCAGTTCACTGTCGATTCTGGCCTGGTCTCTGCTGATCTTGCGCTGCTTCTGCAGATAGTTTAACAAAAGGATCATTAAGGTGAAGCCTAAGGCATTGACCAGAACAAACGGCACGGCAATCTGATTGACGATATCCATGGCCGTTTCAAACGGCTTGACCATGATCAGAACCAGCGAGAGATGGAAGACTTCCATCAGGGCTCCGACCAGCATGGCGTAGGACGGCTTGATCAGATGCGTATTGGCATCGCGGAAGATGAAGGAGCACATTAAGCCGATGCAGCAGGTGGCAATGATGCACGCGTTCGCGGTAATGCCGCCCAGCATCAGACGGTGCAGCCCGCAGATAAGCCCGGCAATCAGTCCGCCCAGCGGGCCGCCGATATAGCCGGAAAGCATCGGGCCGATGTCACGGACCGTAATGATGGCTCCGTTGAACTCCACACCCGTCATGTTGGCGTATACGCCGAAAAGACCGCCGATGACGCCGGCTAAAATGGAATACTGGTATTCCCGGTGGGCACTCATGAATTTCGGCAGGATATTGCTGCCGCCGATGAATCCGGCCACGACCAGGATCACGGCCAGCGTACCGATCAGATTCGTGAAGAAGAGTTCCATGCTGCTAGGCTCCTTATCTAATAAAAGAGATTACTCTTACATTATCAAAAAACAGGGGTACTTTCAAGAAAAAGGAAGGCAGGAAACGGTGAGATGGCGTATAATAATACCATTATGAAAACAACAGAAAGAAAAGTAGCAATCATCAGCGGCGGATCCTCGGGAATCGGATCGCACTGCGCCCTCTATCTGGCGAAGATCGGCATTGCCGTCTATGAATTCAGCCGTCATGATGTCTATCAGGAAAATGTCACGCATATTGCGTGTGATGTCACCAAAGCGGAGGATGTCAAAAGCGGAATCGAAACGGTCATTGAGAAGGAAGGACGGCTGGACATGCTGATCTGCTGCGCGGGATACGGAATCTCCGGAGCCATTGAGTTTACAACGGAAGAAGACGCGAAGCGGCAGATGGAAGTGAACTTCTTCGGCATGGACAATATGGTGCGCTCTGCCATCCCGTACTTAAGAGAGAGCAGGGGCAGCATCGTGACCGTCAGTTCGGTTGCCGCCATGGCAGCCATTCCGTTCCAGGCGTACTACTCCGCCTCCAAAGCGGCCATCAATGCCTATACACTGGCACTGGCCAATGAGCTGAAACCTTTCGGAATCGCCGTTACCGCAATCATGCCGGGTGATACCAAGACGAACTTCACGGCCGCAAGAAAGAAGAACTTGAACGGAAACGAGCTTTACAGTGAGCGCATCGCCCGCTCCATTAGTAAGATGGAAAAGGATGAAAGAAACGGGAAGAGCGCCAAAGAGGCCGGGGAGTTTATCGCCTCGGTGGCTCTCAGCCATACCAATAAGCCGGTGATCACGATCGGAGCTTCCTATCAGCTCATCATCTTCTTACTGAAGATCCTGCCGTTCCGTTTCTCCAACGCCCTGATCTACCGCTTATATGCCAAATAAAAGTAATATCCCCGCAGTAAGAACGCTACGGGGATTGTTTTAACTCTGCCTTTTTCCCCCGGAAAGGAAATGGTGGGAAAAAGAAAAAAAGCCGGAAGGCTTTTTAGATCTTATCGAGGCAGTAGTCGTAAATGTAATGACCGAAGCCGCCGTGCTCACAGTCGTAATCCGTGATGGCATCGGCTACCGCTTTGGTGCCGTCGCTTCCGTCTTTTAAACAGACGCCCCAGCCGGAGACTTCCAAAAGGGAATTGTCATTTTCGTTATCCCCGAAGGAGATGATCTCGCTCAGCGGGATATTGTGCTTTTCAGCGTAGCGCTTGAGTCCCTGACCCTTGCTGATGCCTTTTTTCATGGTTTCCACCGTTCCCGGGAAAGTTCCGATGATCTGGTATTCATCCCCGAACTTTTCTAAAAAGTGTGCCCGGAGTTCCGCTTCGTATTCCGGCTCGCTGCGGAAGAGGATCTTATAGGCCGGCGTATCGCAGAAGCCGTTGACATCGTCCGTCTTATCCACAAAGTCAAAGCCGTGACGCTTGGCCGCCTCCAAAAGCTCACCCTGAATGTTCATGGCGTTGTGGTTGGCTAAGCCTTCCGCATTGACGGAGACCTTGTATTTATCCACTAACGGCATCATATGGGTTAAGATGGCTTTCATCTCATCCGTGGTAAGCGGATCCATGCTCCAGAGGGAGTCATCGCTTAAATCATAGAGCATACCGCCGTTCATGCCGACCAAAAAGTCAAAGTCGAACGGTAAGCCCCAGGTTCTGGCCTGCGCTTTCAGTTTGTCCGTGACTTCTCTTCCCGTGGCCAGTCCGAGTTTCACCCCGCGCTTATGCAGTTCGATAAAAGCGTCGTAATTGATCTGCGGAAGGCCTTCGCCCTTGAAGGCCAGTGTCATATCTATATCTGCCGCTAAAGCAGTAATCTTAGAAATCATATGCAACTACCTCATTTCCCAACGGTATTTATTATATGCGAAAATGCTTTGTTATGACAATGGAATGACCGCAGGAAAATGCTGCGGTTTGCGTGATTATTCCCTTTGAAATATAATGTTTTTAAGAGAAAGGTGCTTTATGATCTGTAAGAATTGCGGCCAGGAAATTGAAGATTCTCTCAATGTCTGCCCGAAGTGCGGGTATGAGTTTTCTTCGGAAGAAAAAGAAGCAGAGGAAACCGCTCCGGAAGAAGTAACGGAAGAGAAAGCAGAAGAGGAAACTATGCAGGAAGAAGAGACGGCAGAAGCTGAAACTGAACCTGAAGCCTCCGAAGAAGAAACAGAGGAATCTGCTGAAGGAGAATCCGAAGAAGAAACTGCGCCTGTGGATGAAACGGAAACAAAGCCGGAAGCGGAAAGCGCAACTGAGGAAACTCCGGAAACAGAAGTAACTGAAGAAGTCGTGAAGAGCGCTCCGGTCAAAAAGGAGAAACGGGAGTGGTTCCGCTGGTTTTGCTACGCGCTGCTGGGTGTTCTTTCCGTGATTGCGGTCATTGCCTTTTTATATGAAACATCTCCTCTGACACAGTACCGCCGTACCGTTGCGGATGCGGAGACGGCACTCTCTTCGCATGAGTATGAAGAAGCCATTGCACACTACCGGAAAGCAGAGACGTATCAAGTGGATCATGAGGATCTGAGTGAAACGATCCGCTCCGTTTATGACGCCTGGGCCAAGGAGAATGAAGAGAAAAATGACTATGAAGCGGCAATTGCCGTTTATGAAAAAGCCATCGGGGATTTCCCGAAGAATGCCATGGAATACGATACAAAGATCGTCGGCAACTATGTCAGCTGGGCCAACTATGTCGCGAAGCTGAACGAATACAGCCCGGAGAGTAAAGAGGAAGCGGACGCGATCCTTTTTGATGCAAAGATCAAGGGCTACAGTGTGGATGATGCCATTGAGGCACTGGACGCGAGATATCAGTATCAGGAAAACATGCGGGAGATCGATGATCTGGCCAACAGCATCGCCCGTGCACTGGATAACGGCAATACCGAAGAGGCGATGGGCTATCTCCGGATGGCACAGAGTCAGCTGAGCGGTAACGACTTTTATGCGGAGGAACATGAGCTTTCCCGCAGCTATCCGTACGTGGTGGAAGTCAAGCGCAGAAACAAACCGTATGTGGCGTTCTATCCGTATGCTGCGGATGGGGAATTGCGTGAGACGTACATAGCCTATTACGGAAATCTGGTGGAAAACCAGCGGCAGGGAAGCGCCACGGTATTAATCAGCATCTTTAAAGCGGAAAGCTATGAATATATTGATGACATCTATACGGCGGAGTGGGTCAACGATCTGCCGCAGGGAGAATTCAGTGAGGAAAAGACGGTACGCAGGGGCGTCTTTGATTCCAATGACGTAACGTTCTACCGCATTTCGGGGCGCTTGAAGGACTCTTACTACGATGGGGAAATCGTATTTACGGATAAAGAAAACGTTTCTTACACTGCCCAGTTTGCCCGCGGAATGGCATCCCTTTACAAAATCACCGATCCGTTAGCGGAAGGCAAGAATGTGATTGCGGTCAATGAGGATAAAACGAAGTGGATCACCTATACGGAAGAGGAACTGCACTCGCCGCAGGGCGTAAAGCGCGGCGTGATTCCGGAGGTGAACCAATGATTCCGGAAGGCTTTGTGAATGTAACGGAGGTACTGAGACTCTCGAAAGTTGAGCTGGCTTATGCCACGGAGCATAACTTTACGGGAAGAATTGTGAACGGCTATTACGCCAATCACGCCTATCTCACAACGGAAGCCGCAAGAGCTCTGGCATTGGCGGAAGAAAAGGCTAATGCGATGGGGTACGGGTTGCTCATATGGGATACCTACCGGCCGCAGCGGGCGGTGGATGACTTTGTACAGTGGTCAGCGGAAACGGAAGACTTCAAAACCAAAGGGGAGTACTATCCGGATTATCCAAAGGAAGACTTATTTGATCTGGGGTTTATCTCGAAGACTTCTTCCCATACGCACGGCTCCACGGTGGATCTTACGCTGTATGATTTGAAAAGCGGGAAAGAACTGGACATGGGCGGACACTTTGACTTCTTCTCACCGGTTTCCCGAAGAGACGCCAAAGGGTTAAGCGAAGAAGCGGAAAGAAACCGCGAGGTTTTAAAAAAGATCATGACGGAGAGCGGATTCGGCATCATTGAAGAGGAGTGGTGGCATTTCACTCTGAAGAGAGAGCCGTATCCCGATACCGTTTTTGACTTTGAGGTGCAGTAGGTTGGAATAAGTTTCACTATCATGCACTTCAAAAATGAGATACAATAAATGTATTAAGGGAGGAGAAAAACTACTTATGGCAGGAAAAAAGAAAACTTATGTAGCTGCTGATGAAAAGACCAAGGCCGCTGCAGAATATGTGAAACAGAGCATGAAACAGGCTCAGCCGGTCGGAAATGCGACACCGTACCGCATTGGTGCTGTCTGTTTATGGGTCGTGGCATTTGCGCTTCAGATCTGTGCCTTCCTGGTTCTGGCAGGCAAACTGGATCTGAAATTCATGCCGGCACTCTACCAGATGATCGCATTCCTGGTACTGGACTTCCTCGTTGTTGTCATCGGTGCGCAGCTCTGGAAGAAAGCCAATCATATCGATCCGGCTTCCGAAGCAAACCCGACAAAATTCTGGTTATGGAATAACATGGGCGTCATCGCGGCAGCCGTCTGTTTCATTCCGTTCATCATCCTTGCATTAACGAATAAGGATGCAGACAAGAAGACCAAGACAGTGGCGGTTGCCGTTGCGGCAGTAGCGCTGATTCTGGGCGGACTCTTCAACTATGACTGGAACCCGGTATCTTCCGAACAGAAGGAAGCAGCCGTGGAAGCCTTAGGCGATGAAACAGTATTCTGGAGCCCGTTCGGCAAGGTTTACCACACGCATGATGACTGCTCTCACTTGAACCAGTCGGAACAGTTAACATACGGAACGGTTGCTGAAGCTATCGCAGCCGGACGTACCCGTTTATGTTCCACTTGTGCCAAGAAGGACAACATCACAACGGTCGTAACCGACGGAGAATAGTCAGTAAGCTCTTTCACTCGAAAGAGCTTTTCTTTTTTTCTTTCACCTTGAATTAAATTAAAGTATAATGAAAGTATGTTGGAAGACAGAGTATATGCGTGCATTGACTTAAAATCCTTCTATGCTTCGGTAGAGTGCGTGGAGAGGGGCCTGGACCCGCT
>CADCPY010000088.1 GCA_902803495.1 uncultured Erysipelotrichaceae bacterium | reverse complement strand
GTATCAGAGGATACCTGTGTGGATTTCACCTTCAGGTTCTTGCCCTGTGCCCATGTTTCCAGTGTAAACAGGTCTTTTCCAACGAAATCCTGGTCTACCGTAACCGTTGCGGCCGGTTTCGGTCCTTTGGAAACCGTAATGGAGAGAGAAGATCCTCTCTGGAACTGGGACTCACTGATGTTTCTCAAGTCATAGGAGACCACTCTGTTTTCCGGAACCGTCGCATCGTATGCTGTGCTGACACGGGTGTTGCTCAGTTTGTTTTCCTTGATCCAGGCATTGATCTCACTGAGTTCCATGGATTTCAGATCCGGGAAGTTGATATATTCCTGCGGGTCTGCACCCTGGGATACCGTAAAGGTTACCTTTACATCCTTTTTGATCTTTGTCCCCGGTTTGACGCTCTGCGCCATGATGTAGTTTTCATCATATTCCGTGGAGTATTCCTTTGTCATAACAATGCCTGTGTTCTCAATTTCATATTGACGCACCCAGGCACTGACATCACTCACCTGTTTTCCCACGAAGTTTTCCATGGTGATCTTCGGCGCAAAAAACAGGAAGTAAGCTCCGACGCCAATGGCTGCGAGTGCCGCAAGCGCAATGACGATCAGGCCGACATTCACCGGCTTTTTGTCCACGCGGACCACCTTTTCCTCCGCAAAACTGGCAGGCTTTTTCTGTGTTTCTTCAGCAATGCTTCCTAAAAAGTCTTTATCTGCCATATGTATTACCTCTCTATTCTATCTTACACGTTATCCGTACTCTTTTTTCCTATCTGCAGGCAAGTTGCCATAAGCGGCACATAAGATGCCTGCATATATCTTTATTGTAGCACAGAGCCTCCGTTTCTCACTTTAAGATTCCTTTAAGTATCTCTCTATGTACGGTAGATTCTCTCTGCGCTCTGTACTAATTGTACTATTACAAAAGGTTTCGTGCAACCCCGTCTTTTCCACAGTATTCCCATTCTGTCCTATCGCGTTCCCTGCAAAAAAGGCGGGAATTTGCGTCATAGGGGCAGAAATGGTAAAATAGGTTCATGCCGAAAAGAAAATTATTCCGGAAATGCGCGATCAGTCTGCTGGTGCTCTTCAGCACCTTTTCCGCTTTCCCTTTCGCACTAAGTGCTGAAGAGGAAGAGGAAAAGAAGATTGCCGCCACCCCGATGGCGGACCGGCTGCGCTATTCCGATGAGGAAATTGAAGATAAAAAAGAGGATGAATCGGGGGAAAACATCATCCTGAACAAAACGATCAAAGCCATCTACCGCAACTACGATACGGAAGAAGTCAGCGTGAAGATCGGCGGAAAGAACAAGACCTACATGGACTACCGTTCCATTACCGCCACCGGCTCCACCCAGTACAAATACATCCGCGACTACATGACGGTGGATGATACCACGGGGCTGCTTTTTGATGAAGAAGGCTTCATCGGCGCGGCACTGGGTGCCTACTTCGGAGAGATCGGAGAGAAGTACCTCTTCACTCTGTCCACCGGCGTGGTCCTGCCGATCGTCAAGATCGAAGAGAAAGCCGATGCGGACTGCGATCCGAGCGGATATTACGCCACTGCGGACAACAGCGTCATTGAGTTTCTGATCCACAAGCAGATTGCCGGAGATTACTTCGGCTGGTGGGGAAACGGATACATCCTTTCCGGAAACTTCAATAACTACTCCGAATTCCGCGGCTCCTTCGAAAAGATCGAGCACTGCATCGAAAAAGCGGAAGAAACAGAAACCAATGAAAAAGCCGGATAGCATACAGCTATCCGGCTTTTATTATTTCGTAATATGATTTCCTAAAAAATGTTCCAGCTTGCCGATGGCCGTTTTCAGCTGTTCCAATGAGTAGGCATAGGAGATACGGACGTATCCCTCTCCGGCATCCCCGAAGGCATTGCCCGGCACCAGGGCCAGATTCTCCTCATCCAAAAGCCTGTTACAGAACTCCTCGGAGCTCATGTTGCAGACCTGGATGCTCGGGAAGACATAGAAGGCGCCTTCCGGCATATGGGTCTTCAGGCCGATGCGGTTTAACTCCTTCACCAGATAGTTCCTTCTCTGCTTAAAGGAGAGGAACATCCTCTGAATATCCTCATCCCCGTTATTGACGGCTTCGATGGCCGCAAACTGGGATACCGTCGGCGCGCACATGATTGTATACTGATGCACCTTTAACATCATGTTGATGAGCTTCTCGTGCGCTAAGAGATACCCGATACGGTAGCCGGTCATGGAATAGGCTTTGGAGAAGCCGTTGATGACGATGGTCTGATCTTTGATCTCTTCAAATTCCGCAATGGAACTGTGCTTTCCTTCATAGGTCAGTTCCGCATAGATCTCATCCGTAACGACATAGATCCCGTGCTCCTTTAAGATCGGGACGATTTTCGCGTAGTCTTCATGCGTCATGATGCCGCCCGTCGGATTTCCCGGGAAATTCAGAATGATGGCTTTGGTCTTCGGGGTAATGGCCGCCAGAAGCGCTTCCGGAGTCAGCTTGAACTGCGTCTCTTCCTTCATTTCCACTTCCTTGACCACACCCTGCGCCATTGCAATAATGGAGGCGTAAGCCACATAGGCCGGTGTCGGAAGAATGACTTCCTCGCCTTCCTTTAATATGGTACGTAAGGCCAGATCGATAGCCTCGGAGCCGCCGACCGTCACGATGACGTTTTTCTCCGCATCGTAAGTGACGTGGAAGCGCCGCTGATAGTAGGCGCAGATGCCTTTGCGGAGATCCAATAACCCTTTATTTCCGGTATAGAACGTACGCCCTTTTTCAATGGCGTAGATGGCCGCTTCTCGGATGTGCCACGGCGTGATGAAGTCCGGTTCCCCGACCCCCAGCGAGACCACGTTTTTCCGTGTGGCCGCAATGTCGAAGAATTTCCGGATGCCGCTCGGTTTCAGTTCGCGGATGACCTGATTGATATCTTCCTCGAAAATCATGGTGTCACCAGAAGCCTTTCTCCGTCTTCGGTATTCTCTTCCAGAATGACGCCGTTCTTCTTGTATTCCTTTAAGATAAACATCGTTTCCGTGCCGTTGATACCTTCCGTCGGTGCCAGCTTGTGGGCGACGAAGTTGCTGATCTCACGCATCGTCTTGCCGTTGACCTGTAACAGGAATTCCGCCTTGCCGCTCATCAGATACATGGAATCCACTTCCGGGTATCTCGCGATACGGAGGGCAATGCTGTCATAACCGGTTTCCCTCTCCGGAATGCAGTTGACCGCAATGATGGCCTTGGCGATTTCCGTATCGGACCTATCCCAGTTGATGATCGTATGGTAACCGGCGATGATCTTCTTTTTTTCCAG
>CADCPY010000087.1 GCA_902803495.1 uncultured Erysipelotrichaceae bacterium | reverse complement strand
TCTGAACTTCACTTTCCTTTCCCCGAAAGCGGATTTCAATGAGGAGAAGGAGAATGAAGTGATCTTAAATGCCTTAAAGCACTTCGGACTGCCGGCGTATCAGAACGGCCGTAACGATTTGCTCATTGACGGACGGAAATTCTCCGGTCACGCCTTCCAGCACTCCCGCCACACTTCGCTCCATCACGGAACGATCATGCTGCATGTCGATGCGGAAGCACTGAGCAGATACTTAAACGTCTCGCTTTTAAAACTGAAAGACAAGCATGTCGCCTCCGTCAGGTCGCGCGTCATCAACTTAAATGACATTCTGCCCGACTTAACGGTAGACGCCTGCAAAGAAGCCCTGATCCGCTCCGCGGAAGAGATCTACGGACTCAAAGCCCAAACCTTAACGGAAGAAGATCTTGATCAAGCACAGCTGGAAGCGGACATCCGCCTGTTCTCCAATGATACCTTCCTGTACGGACGGGAAGATCACCTCTCCCATGGATTGGAAGAGCGCTTTGTGTGGGGAACGGTGCGGATTGAATATGAAAAAGAAAATGACATCCTTACGGATGTGGCAGTTTATTCGGATGCTTTAAATACGGAGCATCTCTCTTCCCTGCCGGACCTTCTCCGGGGGAAAACAATACAGGAAATCAAGGAGGTCCTCTTAAGCTCCGATCAGCCTGAGATGGACCGCGATATTTGGCATTTATTAGAAAGAGGTAGTTCACATGCGATATGATATCGGCATTATCGGCGCCGGTCCCGGCGGCTATACGGCAGCGCTTGCGGCGGCAGAGCGCGGACTCAGTGTCGTCCTGTTTGAAGAGAAACAGGTAGGCGGCACCTGTCTGAACCGCGGCTGCATTCCAACCAAAAGCCTTCTGCACTCCGTGAAGCAGTTTGCGCAGATCCAGAAAGAAGTCAGCGATTATCCTTTCCCGAAGGAAAAGGTGCTCGCAAAGAAGGAAGAAACCGTAGCACGTCTCAGGGGAGACGTGGAAAAACTTCTGAAGAGTAAAAAGGTCAAACTCGTCAATGCCCACGCGTATCTCTTGGAGCACCATACGATCGTGGCGGCCAATGAGCAATATGAAGTGGAACATGTCATCTTAGCCAGCGGTTCCAAGGTGTCCTTACCGCCGATTGAAGGCGTCGACTCCCCGTACGTCATGACTTCCGATGATCTGTTGGAAGAGAGTGATCTGAGCTTCTCCTCCGTTACCATTATCGGCGGCGGCGTCATCGGTGTGGAATGCGCCTCCATCTTCCTTTCCATGAATCTTCCGGTCACCATCCTGGAGATTGCGGACCATATTCTGCCGACCATGGATGCGGAGATTGCCCAGAGACTGAATCTGTCCTTAAAGAAAAAAGGCGCCCAGATCGTGACCAAAGTCAGCATTTCCCGCATTGACGGCAATACGGTCTATTACAAAGACAAAGCCGGCAAGGAGTGCTCCGTCACTTCCGACAGGATCCTGGTGGCAGCCGGACGGAAAGCCAACATCTGCAACCTGGTCAATCCTTCTCTGGCGCTGGAGATAAAGCGCGGCATCGTCGGCGATGCCGCCGGCATGACCAACATTTCCAACATCTTTGTGATCGGGGATGCCAAAAACCGCAATATCCAGTTAGCCCATGTCGCGGAAGCCCAGGGACGCAATGCCGTCTCCTACATCTGCGATAAGACTCTGATCAAGGATATGAGCGTGATTCCAAGCTGCGTCTATACCGATCCGGAGATTGCTTCCGTCGGCTGTACCCAGAAGGAAGCGGAAGAAGCCGGACTGACAGTCCATACCAGGAAGACTCTGACCGGAGCCAACGGCAAGAGCGTCATTGAAGAAGCGGAAAGCGGATATGTCAAAGTGGTGCTGGATGAAGAGGATACGATCCTCGGAGCCCAGATGGTCTGTCCGCATGCCACGGAACTGATCAGCGAATTCGCCATTCTGGTACAGAAGAAAATGAAACTGTCCGACTTACGGGAAGTCGTCTTCCCGCATCCGACCGTTTCGGAAATGATTTCATCCTTATGTGAATAAGCAAAGACTGCAGAAATCCTGCAGTCTTTTTTCTGAAATTAATGGTTGTGCAGTGGGAAATGATGTGCTACAATAAATAAGCCGATGGGCAATTAGCTCAGTTGGGAGAGCACCTCCTTGACGTGGAGGGGGTCAGGGGTTCGAGTCCCTTATTGCCCACCATTTGGAAAGTAACCGGAAGAAATTCCGGTTTTTTTGTGCTTTTCGGCAACTCTACGACCCATAGGGTGCAATATGGTATAATTCGTTATAAGGTAAGGGCAGGAGGAATATGATATGAATGTCAATAAAACAGGTGCCTTTATTTCAGAATTAAGAAAGGAACAAAAACTCACACAGCAGGAACTCGGCGATCTTCTGCATGTGTCCGATAAAGCCATCTCCCGCTGGGAAACGGGACGGGGGTTCCCGGACATTGCGACGCTGGAGCCTCTGGCGGATACTTTGAATGTCAGTGTGGCGGAACTGCTCAAAGGAGAGCGGATCAAAGAAGATGTCCCGCTTCAAGAAGTGGAATCCATCACCAAGGAATCCCTGCATCAGGCCAAGGGCAAGATCCAAAGAGTCCGCAAGCACAGTTTGCTCTTCGGTTTCTTTGCGGCACTGCTTCTCTTTACATTAACCCTTGCCCATTTACGCAGCCCCATCACCCTGCCGTATCAGGACGGTAGGATCCATCTCGAAACACTGGATGACGGACGGATGCTGGTCAGTGCGGAAGGAAACTTCCATCTGAGTGTGGATCCGGTGAATCTGGAAGGCGGGAAAACATCCTACTTCCTGAGCTGTCATACCACGCTTTGGGATAAGATTTTCCAAGTCAGCCAGGAGTCTTTCCGGATCTTAAAGCAGCAGTCCGAGATCGATTCCGTCTATTACTATCCGGGCAATCCGGACGATGTTGTCCTCTACAGGGATGCGCATGCGGAAGGCGGAGGCGTACAGACCCTGCCGCGGCTTATCTATAACTACTGGCTCTTCCTCGGCGTCCTTGCCAGCGCTGCGGGCGGAATTATCTACTGGTTTACTCGCAAGAAAGCCTACGGGGAAACGGTCTTAAAAGTCGTCATGTTGCCGATCACCTTCACGCTCAGCATGATCCTGATCCTGGTTCCGCACATGCAAGCCGTCTATAACGCTCCGTACTACCTGAGCGGAATCCTGTTAACGGCCTTTGCGCTCTATGCCCTGTTCCTGTTATGGCTCAACCGCAGAAAACAACAAAACTAAAAAGGTTCGTGTGAAGTGATACGCTAAAAGTAGACAAGTACAAAAAGTACCAGTCTACTTTTTTAGTATAATTTAATCAGAAAGGGAGTGAAAACATG
>CADCPY010000086.1 GCA_902803495.1 uncultured Erysipelotrichaceae bacterium | reverse complement strand
TCTATCCGTACGACTCCCTGGAGAAGAGTGTTGACGTGATCATTGAGCACTCCGAGCGGCTGGAAAACAAGGTGCAGAATTTGTTGCTGCTGAACCGGGTGGGGTATCTTGTGACCAATGAGAACACCCAGAATTCCAATCTGAAGGAAGTCATCGACAAGACGCTCTTATCCATCAAGGTCATCCGTCCGGAAGTGGAGATCATTGCCAATCTGCAGGATGCCGTATACTACGGGGATGAGGAACCGTGGCGGGTCGTGATCGAAAACCTTCTGGATAACGCCTTACGCTACGCCAAGAGCAAGATCATAATCACGCTGAATGAGAAGTCGCTCTCCGTGGAAAATGACGGACCGTTCTTAAGCAACGACCGCATCGAGAAGCTCTTCAAGCCGTATGAGAAGGGAACCGACGGCAAGTTCGGTTTGGGCCTCTCCATCGTCTACAAGGTGGTGACGGCATATGAGTGTGAGATCTATGCCTACAACTCCCATGACGGTGTCGTCTTCAAGATCACCAAGAAGTACGAGAACGAACGACCGGATGCGGAAAAGAAACCGGTACGGAAGTCCGCTAAGAAAAACACGAAAATGAAAGGGAACAAAAAGTGAGTCCGGGACTCACTTTTTTCACAATCTGTTTTCTATTAATATAAAAAAAGGTACAATATAAGTGATTTAGGGTAAATATATCATGAAACGGTTACGACGTCTTTGCCAACATGCAATCATACTGGTTTTCAGCGTTCTTTTCCTTCTGTCCGGAGTAACGTATCCTACCGAAGCGGAAGAGGAAAACGTGGAAACCATTCGTTCCACGTTCTTCGTGGTCACGGCGCAGGAATACCATACCATGGACGTCCGTTTCAGCGCGGACTGGTTCAAACAGGATTCCCGCATCTATTCCCATGATCTGGCCAAACTGTCGCTGGGTCTGACAACCTCGGCCTTCCGTCCCAGCAAGAAGTTCTGGGGCGACTACAAGAGCCCGGATGAAAACCTCTGCTCGTTCTTAACGGAAGCGCACTTTGAAGATCTCAGAAGCGATGACTACGACAAGGATCCGAGCATGTACACCGTTTCCACGGTCATGGGACACCAGAAGATCGGGGAAGGGGACGAAGCCTTTGAACTGATTGCGGTCGGCGTCTGCGGACAGGGATATATCGATGAGTGGGAATCCAATTTTACCATCGGCAACGAGCTGATCCATCAGGGCTTCCACAGTTCCAGCGATCTGGTCTTTGACCGGATCTGCGGCTATATTGCGGCCAATCATCTGGAAGGACCTTACAAGGTCTGGATCTCCGGTTTCAGCCGGGCAGCGGCCATTTCCAATCTGACTGCCGCGAAACTCACGGATTCCAATCTGTTCCGGGAAGAGAATGTCTTTGCCTATACCTTTGCGACACCGCGGACCGTACGCGATCCGAATGCCGCAAGATATACCAATATCTTCAATATCGTCGGGAAGGCGGACCCGGTTCCGTGCGTCCCGTTTGCCGAATGGGGTTATGACCGCTACGGAATCACGCTGTATCTGCCGGTTATGGAGACGGACAGCGACTTTGATCTGAAGCGGGAGAAAGCCGATGAGATCTACAAGAATCTGACCGGGATCGACTACTGGTACAACCGGGAGGCCAACAGCCTGTTAAAGATGGTGATGGCGTATCTCTTGGAACTCTGCCCGACGGCACAGGTCTACACGGAGCACTTCCAGGATAAGATCATCAGGATCTGGGAAAAACGCGATCCGGTGACCATTCTTTCCAACCTGCTGGATATCGCCAATGACCCGATCGTCATCAATGAGAAAAATGAGAGCGAAGCAAACGCTCTTCTAAACTATCTGGTCCTGATTATAAGGGACTTCACCAACCAGCGGACGGTTTTCCGCCGGTGGAACCATTCCGCGAGCCTGGTTGCCAACATCATGCAGGCCCATACGCCGGAGCTCTACATTTCCTGGGTTTACTCCACGGACAGCGGAGAGACGCTTTACAATACCTCTTCGCGCTACACCATGGTCTACGTGGATTCGCCGCTGGCAGTTACCCTGTACCGTGACGGGGAAAAACTGGAAACACTGCCGGGAATCATGAAATACGACTATGTGAGTAAGGAGCGGATCGAGCTGATTCCGAAGGATCAGCGGGTCGTTCCGGAAGACTACCGTTATCTGGACTATACGGACGATTTCATCATGGTACTGATTCCGCATGACAGGGAATATCAGTTTGTGGTGGAAGCTGCCGATGTCAGGGAAGGGATTTGCTTCATGCAGTTTGACTATTCCGTCGGAAAGCAGACGGCAGACCATATCACCCTGACGTTCTATGACATTCCGGAGCACGGCAACATGCGCGTCACCTTCACACCGGACAATCAGACATCCATTACTTCGGATACCGAATTCCATGAGGAAGATTTCTATCGGGAAGAGTACGAACTGCAGGTTTCCGACGTGCAGAATCTCATCCGTTCCGATATGTTCGGAATGCGCTGGGCCGATGCGGTCATGCTGATCATCAGTGTAACGCTCTTGGTTATCTTCCTGCTTCTGTTCCAAATGACGTATCTGATTGCGCGCTTCCGCTTTAACCGCAGAGTCAAACGCGGCTGGATCCCATCCGGGGTCAAGTTCAATCCGGTCCCGATCCTGTGCGTCTTTACAATCTTTATGTTATTCCTGATTATGGAATTCTACCGCTTCCTTTTGCCGGACAATACGAACATGTTATTGCTGTTTAAGGCCATCATCGGGATTCTGTCCGTGCTGATTGCCTTATCGGGCTATCTGAGAAGAAAGCGTCCGCTCTCGGGCTTCATTATGCTGAGCCTGCTTGTGATGACGGCAGCGGATATCGTCATGACGGAAAGCATTTATGTCGGACCGATTCTCCACAGCATCTCCTATCTGATCTTAAGCTACGCCTTCATGCGGGAAGAAAAGATGGAGAAAAAGCAGATCATTCTCTGGGGCGTGGCCGTTTTGGCCATGGTGGTTGCGGCCATTCTGATCCGCGGCAAATTCGGGGCGCTGCGCATTCTGGCCATCATCTATTCCGCCAGTGCGCTTCTTATGATTGTGAATTCCTTCTCGCAGCAGAGAAGGGTCATGTCGGGCAGCATCCTGCTCTTTATCTCCGGACTGCTTGTCATGTATAACGAGATTCAGGGCAAGACGTTCTTCAGCCATCTGATCTCGCTTGGCACCTACTACGTGGCCATTGCCCTGCTGGCGTCCTCCTGCACAAGGGTTCCGCTGGCAAAGCTGGTTCCGCAGATGCCGGAAACGGGAGAAATGGAAGTCTGAGGACTGTATCACAAAAACAGATGAAATCTTAATTTCTGCGGCAGAAAAACTGCCGCAGATTTCTTTTTTATGCATGAGTTCATGAAACAACTGAAGGGAAATCTTGTATAATAAATAAGATAGAGGTTATATGAGCTATATTACTGTAAAAGATGTAAAGACATATTATCAGAAGACGGGAGACGGAAAGGACGCAGTCATCCTGCTGCACGGCTGGGGCCAGAACACGCAGATGATGGATCCGATCCAGGAACACCTGTCGGATAGATACACGGTATACAACATGGATCTGCCGGGACACGGACAGTCCGAAGAGCCGAAATACGGCTGGTCCATTTACGATTATGAAGAATTTCTGGAACTGTTCTTAAAGGAAATGCAGGTGGAGAACCCGATTTTGATCTGCCACTCGTTCGGCTGCCGGATCGCCTTAATTTACGCGAGCAAGCGCCCGGTGAAAAAGATGGTGATCACGGGCGGCGCCGGTATCAAGGAAAAGCACGGTGCGGACTACTACGCCCGCGTATATTCCTACAAGGCCGCCAAAAAGGTTCTGACCCTGCTGCATCTGGAAAAGACCAAGCAGAAACTCATGCAGAATGCCGGGAGTTCCGACTACCGGAACACGAGCGGCGTCATGCGCGAGATCTTTGTGAAAGTGGTAAATGAGGATCTGTCTTCCTTATTGCCGCAAGTGAAGTGCGAAACGCTTCTGGTATGGGGCGATAAAGACGAGATGACCCCGTTGTATATGGGAAAAATGATGGAAGAAAAGATGCCGAATGCCGGGCTGGCTGTCTTTGAAGGGGATGACCACTTTGCCTATTGGCATCAGATGACGCGCTTTTTAGCGGTCATTGATATCTTCTTAGGAGCGAAGGAGTAAGAAGATGAAATCAATCTGGTATTTGGTTGGCATGAATCTGGCTCTTTTGGCTGTCGCCTTTACGGACGGGAAGCATGCGCTGCACATCTTCCAGCAGAACCGCTATGAGCTCTTCCGCTATACGTCCTGGCTGAAAAAGCAGAAGCCGGACTACGAGAAGATCATGGTCTTCTTCTTGAAGAGTCTGCCGTGGATCCTGCTTTTGGTGTTACCGTTCCGGGGAATCCTGAGCATTGTCCTGCTGGTGGCTTTGGTTCTTATCTATGCCGTTATTAAATTTATGCAGGAGAACAAGCAGCACTACATCAAGCCGCTGCATGTGACCTCCCGCGTCAAGCGGCAGATCGTCACACTGGTGATTCTCTTTGTGTTCGTGAATACACTTGTTATGGCACTGCTTCCGATGAAGCTGCATGCTTTACTGTTTATTATTGCACCGCTGCTTTGCTGGGGACAGATCTATCCGATGTTTTTAATCAATGAACCGGCAGAGAATATGGTGCGCAATCACTATATCAACGACGCGAAGAAGATTCTAAAGAGCCGCCCGCAGCTCATCAAGATCGGCATCACGGGCTCGTACGGGAAAACTTCCACCAAAAATATTATTCAGGCCGTTCTTTCCGAGAACTACTATTCTCTTATGACACCGGCCTCGTTCAATACACCGCTCGGCATCACCAGAACGGTGCGGGAACAGCTCAAACCGATCCATGAAGTCTTTGTCTGTGAAATGGGTGCGGATAAGGTCGGGGATATCGACTATCTGACCAACTTTGTCCATCCGAAATACGGCATTGTGACCTCCATCGGTCCGCAGCATCTCAACACCTTCGGCTCATTGGAAAACATTATCCACGAGAAGATGCTGATGGTGGAGAATCTGCCGCAGGACGGCGTCGGCATTTTAAACTGTGACAACGCCTATATCCGTGACTACAAAGTGAAAAACCCGGTGAAGATCATCCGCTGCGGCATCAACGAAGCAGATGTGGACTACCGGGCCGTGAATATTGATTTCCATCCGCTGGGCAGCACGTTTGATGTTGTCTCAAAGGAAGGAACCTATCCGTTTGAGACGTCCTTATTAGGCGCCCATAACATTACCAATATCCTTTTAAGCGTTGCCTTAGGCAGAGAGATGGGCATCAGCTTTGAGGAGCTGCAGAAGTCGGTCCGTCAGATTCAGAAGATTGAACACCG
>CADCPY010000085.1 GCA_902803495.1 uncultured Erysipelotrichaceae bacterium | reverse complement strand
TTTCAATTGTCTCAGAATAACCCCATTGGTTACTGCTGGAACTAACCACATCATACTGATGCTTTGAATTCCTAAGAAGTTTATATGTCACAATTCCTTCTGATGAAGTGCTAGGCGGGAAAAACCAGCTTGCTACGAAAACTCTCATAAATATCTCCGTTTCTATCTACTACTATTTCTTTAAATCTGTTAAAAGATGATCAACAATTCTTATTGAAGCTTTTCCATCCCCATAAGGATTTACTGCATGAGCCATCTTTTCATATGATGAAGGGTTATCAATCAATTCAATCGCTTCCCTCATAATGTCATCATATTCAACGCCAACAACTTTAACCGTTCCTGCTTCTACAGCTTCCGGGCGTTCTGTTTCAGTACGTAAAACAAGAACAGGAATTCCAAAAGCCGGAGCTTCTTCCTGAAGTCCACCCGAATCGGTCATCACGAGGTAACTATGGCTCATCAGATTATGCATATCAATAACATCCAGTGGATCCAATAGCATTATATTCTGTTGTGCGCCTAAGATTGGAAATACTGTTTCTCTTACGATCGGATTTAAATGAACCGGATAAACGAACACATAATCAGGATACCGTTTTGCTAAAGAAAGGATTGCATTGCAGATATTTTCCAGAGGTTTTCCCCAGTTTTCTCTTCTATGCGCTGTAATCAGTACAATTCTTTTATCAGACTGAATTACATCGTTCAATTGAGCATCCCGATAAACATGATTCTCTTGAACTGTTGTTTTGAAGGAATCAATAACCGTATTCCCTGTAACATATACTCCAGATGTTACCCCTTCGTTACTTAAGTTATTCTTATTGTTAATGGTAGGGGCAAAATGATAATCAGCAATTCTTGCTGTTAATGTTCGATTCAACTCTTCCGGGAACGGAGATAACTTATTAAAAGTTCTTAATCCTGCTTCAACATGTCCAACAGGAATATGATGATTGAAAGCAGCTAATGCCGCAGCAAAAGATGTACTTGTGTCTCCATGTACCAAAACAATGTCCGGCTTAGCCTCTTCCAACACCGAATCCATTCCCAATAAAATATCGGAAATAATCGTCGATAAAGTCTGTTTTGGTCTCATGATATTAAGGTTGTAGTCTGCCTTAACATGAAATGCATCCATCACTTGTTGTAGCATTTCCTTATGCTGGCCGGTTAAACATACAATGCTGTCAATCTCAGCATGTTTCTGTAATTCCAACACTAACGGACACATTTTAATAGCTTCTGGACGAGTACCAAATACACTCATAATTCTCATAACATTACCTCTACATCCTAAATGCTCTATAATTATACACTAAAGTGCAAAGAAATCGAATTATAAACCTAATAGTTTGCATTCTAAAACTAGCACCAGAATAATAAGCGTAATCCTATATTCATAATTGATTTTTTCTACTTAGCCATAATTATTTTTAACGGGGCAACACAAACAAAAAAGGCATAAGCATTTTTGCCCTACCCCTCCATTTATGTATACCCTTTATACTATATCATATAACTGTTTCTAGTTCATCCAAGAATTTGCATCACGTACATTCAAATCATGCTTTTGAGCGATAGCATAAATCAAAAGCGACATCATTCTAAACAAGAGAACCATCTGTAATGACAGATGGTTCTCTTATACTCTGAAATTGAAATAATTATACTGCCTATGTGACATGAAACGTATCAGCCCAATGGCTTTGTCCTTATCATATATTAATCTAAATCCAATACCTTCACTTCATCCTTGGAATTCTGAACATCGATGATTCTCTGGTTGGAAGATCCGCGGAATGCCAGAGAAACATCTCTTAATTCCTGAACGAATCTGCCGTCCACACAGACATCGGTGTATTTGAGTGCTTCCAGATCTTTCACATCTTCATACTTATATCCTGTATAAAGCCAGATGTCCTTGGTCGGGAATAATTCCTTGATGGTCTTGGTAATCTTACCGACTTCTTCACGGTTTCCCGGGAAGAGCGGATCACCGCCGGTAATGGTGATACCCTGGATATACGGATAGACTAACAGCTTGCATAACAGGTGCAGTTCCTTTTCCGTAAACGGCTTTCCGGCATTCGGATCCCAGGTTTCCTGATTATGGCAGCCTTCACAGTGATTCTCACATCCGGCACACCATAAAACAACTCTCCAGCCAACCCCGTTGCTTAAGCTGGAACTCTCAATTTTGATATAGTTCATAATCACACCTCAGTTACTAATCGTAGATATGATTATGTTTGACACGCATTTCCGTTTCCTGCTGTTTGCCTAAGTTGAACGCAGTCGTGTAGTTACCTGTTAAATAACCCGTAACTCTTCTTAAACGCTGAATGTTGTGGCTGCCGCAGATCGGGCAGGTATCGTTGAACTCATCCGTATAGCCGCAGTCCAGACAAGTATCGTTCGGAATGTTGATGGCAAAGTAAGGAATGTCCTTATCCATCGCATAGTTCACCAGTTCTTCCAGAGCCTCGATATTGTGCTTGGATGTGCTTTCCAGTTCAACATATGTGATACAGCCGGCATTGGAATAACCTGTTAACTGGCTTTCAATGTCGATCTTTTCAAACGGAGTGATTTCTTTCCATACCGGTACATGGATGGAGTTTGTGAAGAACTTGCGGTCGGAAACGTTCGGAATGACCCCGTATTTTTCCTGGAACTTCTTCATGGCCGTGTAGCAGAGGTTTTCCGCCGGTGTGTAGTAGACACCGAAGTTCAGACTGTACTGCTTCTTGAATTCCGTGCATCTCTGTAAGAAGAGCGCTTCGATCTTCTTGGCCAGTTCCATGCCCTTTTCAGAAGTCTGGTCGTCCCCGATCAGAATCTGCAGTGTTTCCGCCAAACCCAGCTGACCGATAACGATCGTGCCGTGCTTTAATGCGGAGCGGATACCTTCTTCCGGTACATAGCCTTCCATGGTGCCGTTTTCATACATGAAACGTGCGGATTCCATCGGCTGGGAGCAGATCCACTCAAACCGTTCCAGCAACATGTCTTTCGCTTCATGGATCTTCTCATCGAGTAAGTCCATAAAGTCTTCCACTAAGTCTCCGCCTTCCTTTAAGGCCTGTTTCGCTTCCATGGCCAGTGTCGGCATGATGATCGTGACCGGGCAGATGTTACCTCTACCGTCTTTCAGCTGACCGAAACCGTTGATGTCAAAACCGTTGGAAGTACGGCAGCCCATTGTGCTCATGTAAGTCTTCGGATCGTTAATATCGTATCCGGCGTTATTGCTCCAGTCGACGTTGACGTAGTTCGGATATAAACGCAGGGATGTGGATTTCAGTGCCAGTTTGAACAGGTCATAGTTCGGATCCCCTTCCTTGCGGTTGACACCCTTCATGCACTGGAAGATGCCGCACGGGAAGATCGGTGTTTTATGCAGGGAGCCTAAGCCCTCAATGGAGACATCCAGCAGTTCCTTTGTGACAATGCGTCCTTCTTCCAAAGTACATGTTCCGTAGTTGATGGAAGAGAACGGCAACTGCTGACCGCTTCTTGACTGCAGAGTATTCAGGTTATGGTACATGGCTTCCACCGCCTGGTGGATCTCCTTTACCGTCATGTCATAGGCGTATTTGTAAGCCTTCGGATGGGAAGTGTAGACTTCATCCTGAATGGAGACATCCGCAGAAGCTTCCTTGTCAAAGGTCAGAGCATCCGCATTGTCTTCGATATAGTTTAAGCCGTCCTTAAAATGCTTATAGAAAGAATAACGGACATATGGAACCATGGTCCAGTCCAGATGTGTTGCGGAGACACCGCCGAACTGCTGCAGACTCTGAAGCTGCATGATCACGGCAACCAGCTGCATGGCCGTATTGACGCTTCTTGGCGGACGGACATCGGTCTGTCTTGTCTTAAAGCCGGTCTTTAAGATCTTATCAAACGGAATGCTTAAGCAGTTATGCATACCAACCGCATAGGAATCCAGGTCATGGATATAGATCTCGTTATTTAAATGGTTGTTCCGGGACATTTCGCTCATGCAGTTATATAAGGCATAGTCCTTGGTAACAACACGGTTGGCTTCATTCATTCTTCCGCTGAAGGAACGCTCGTCCAGGTTGGCATTCTGGTTTTCCACGTTGGTCGCATTCAGTTTTTCGCTGATGTCGCTCATCAGTTTGGACTTGCTCTGACGGATGCGCTCTCTGTCGTAACGGTAGCGGATGTAGCTTCTGGCCACGTCCGTTAAGCCGCTTTCCATCAGTTTGGCTTCGACCATATCCTGTAACTTTTCGATTTCGATATTACGGGTGTTTTTATTGATCAGTTCCTTTTCAATTTCCAGTGCGATGTCTTCCGCTTTCTCTTCATCCACGCAGTTGACGGAGCGCATGGCGCCCTTAATGGCATCGCTGATCTTTTCCGGATTGAACTGCTGCAGTTTTCCGTTTCTCTTTCTGACTTTCATATGCAAATACTCCTTTTATTTCTCACGTTTTCCACTTTTTTGGCATAAAAAAAACATCTTATTCCAAAGCTCCCCTTTTCTGCCAATTGGAAATCCGACTACATTTTATTTACAATTAGATTCTAACAAAGAACCCCTCAAACTACAATAGAATTTGCCCCAAAATCTATGAAAATAAACTAAAAAAAACGGCAGTTAGTTGGAATTGCAACTTTTCATTCTTTTTAGGATTCCGACGCTCATTTTTTCTGAAGTATTCATTTTGTTGGTTATTTGTTAAAATAAAGAGAGAAAGAGAAACGACAGTTATGGAAGAAGTAAAAGTATCCTTTTTGATCCCCTGCTTTAACGAAAGCGGGAACATCGATAAAATCTATGAGAAGATCGCAAATGATTTCAGCGGGGAGGCCATCCAGCTTGTTTTTGTGGATGACGGCTCGAAAGACAATACCATTGCTGAAATCAAGGAATTAAGTCGGAAACATGACAATATCTCTTTTGTTTCCTTCTCCCGTAACTTCGGCAAGGAAGCCGCCATGCTCTCCGGACTCAAGAAGTGCAAAGGCACCTACACTGCCCTGATCGATGCGGACCTGCAGCAGGACCCGCTCTTTGTAAAGCAGATGGTACAGATTCTGGACAGCAACCCGGAGGTGGACGTTGTATGCGCCAAGCCGGCCAGGCGGAAAGAGTCCGCACTGAAGAAGTTCTTAAAGGAAGGCTTCTACAAGATCGACAACTGGATCAGCGAAGTACCGATGGAACAGGATGCCTCCGACTTCCGTACCTTCCGCAACAACGTCAAGGAAGCGCTCTTGTCCTTACCGGAATACGGCCGCTTCTCCAAGGGTCTCTTCTCTTTTGTCGGTTTTAAAACACAGTATATTGAATATGAAGTCAAGGAGCGGGAAATCGGCGTTTCCAAGTGGAGCTTAACCAAGCTCTTCCGCTACGCCTTTAACGGAATCTTCTCCTTCAGCAATTTCCCGCTGGTCTTTATCTTATATTTAGGCATCGTCTTCTTAGGTGCCATGGAGATCGTCTTTCTCGTCTCCCTGTTCACTCACACCTTTGAGACGTGCCGTTTGGCTATGACGCTGCTGTTCCTGGTCGGTGTCACATTATGCATGCTGGGTGTTGTATCCCTGTACTTAGCCAAGATCTACTCCCAGGTGAAGGGACGTCCGATCTATATCGTCAAGGAGGAAAGCAAGGATGAGCATTAACTTCCAGTCTCTCACGCTTCCCGTGGAAAAAAAGCAGTTTCTGAAAATCCTGGCAGTGACATTCGTCTCTGCCCTTTTGGCATATAACCTGCTGATCATTTACGGCTTCACCAATCCGGACGGCATCATGGAGGGTCTTACCTACTACAACAATGCAGTAGTCGCCTCCACCATGAGCGGACGCTGGTTTGTGCGCTATCTGTCGCTTTTGTTCGGGAACATCGTCAACCCGTTTCTGGAAGTCAGCTATTTCACGCTCTGCGCCACCCTTTCCGCAATCCTGATTGGGAAGATGCTGCAGTTCAAAAAGGAATTCTCCTACTATCTGACTGCCATCATTCTTTTAATCAACGCCAGCACCATTCCGCAGGCCACTTTCCTTTATATGTTAAAGGCTTATGCGACATGCATGTTATTCTGCTGCATTTATGCCTATTACGCTTTTCAAAAGGAAGTATTACCGAATATTGTTGCCGCGGTTGCCTTAGCTTTATGCTTTGCCCTGTATCAAAGTTATGTCGGCATGGCTGCCGCTCTCATCATTCTGCGCTTGGTCTCAGAGCTGCTCAGAGGAAAGAAGAAGATTAAGGAAGCGGCACCGGACGGCGTCCGAGCGCTTGTGGTTGCCATCTGTGGAGGAATTATTTACCTCATCGGCATGAAGATCTACCTTTCCATTTACGGATTAAACGACTCCAACCGGATCAGCGAATTCTCACTGCAGAATATCCTGACGCACTTTCTTTCTTCCGTAAAGGGAACTTACGTCTCTTATAAAAACTACTTCCTGCATGACACGATTTTAAAGAGAAGATATCTCTATCTGCTCTTATTCGCTATCTTCGGTGTTCTCTTCCTTATGAAAGCAGTAAGGAACTTCAGGGAAAACAGAAAAAAAGAAGCAGTTGCTTCCGTGATTCTTCTGGCGCTCTTACCGTTTGTCTCCAATCTGATTCTGGTTCTGATTCCGACAAACCCCATCTCCGCTTTAATGAATTCGCAGAACATGCTCTTCTTACCGCTGCTATTTGCCTTCAGTGAAGAGTTTGAATTCCAACCGGTCAAACTGCTTACTTACGGATTAACGCTCGTATTAAGCTGGACACTCATCCTCAGTGCCAATGCCACCTACCGCTGTTACCAGATGTCCTATCAGCACATCAATTCCCAAATGGCCATGATCTTAGATGACATCTACCATACGGAAGGATATGAGAAAGACAAGACACAGATCGTCATCGGCGGCTATATTGAGGACACCTACTTAAGAGAGACCAATCCGCTGTATCACTACGCTTTACAGCTTCCGAAGAATGTGGCCTTCTGGGAAGACACCAACGGTGTCACCTTCAACCGCCGCAACTACTTCACGGAATACTTCGGCATCGATGCTCAGATCGTTACGGAAGAGCTCTACCAGTACGTGATCTTATCTGACTGGTTTAACGAAATGCCGGTATGGCCTGCTCAGGGTTCTATCGTTTATAAAGACGGACTGATTGCCGTCAAGCTTACGGAATATCCGCATCACTGATTCAACTCCCGCAAGGGAGTTTTTTACTTTGTTCTCATTTGTCTTCCCACTTCCTCAAAACTTCTTCCACCTCGGCAACCAAATGTTCTTTTTTCGGAATCACATAAGTGTAAGTAGAGGCAAAAATGTGATTTGAGAGCCCGCCCAATGCATATTCCGCGCTGACATTATCCTTATCCGTACACAGAATGATGCCAATCGGCGGGTTGTCACTCGGTTCATTCACTTCGGCAGCGTAATAGTTCAAATACATATTCAGCTGCCCGACAGCTTCCGGCATCAGCTTAACGGTTTTCAATTCCATCAGCACGTATGCATGTAGTTCCTTATTATAGAAAACCATGTCCACGTAGTAATGTGTATTGTTCAGTGTAACACGCTGTTGCGTTCCGACAAACATAAATCCCCGGCCAAGTTCCAGCATGAAATCCTCCATTTGCCGAACCAGCGCCTTCTCCAGGTCGCTTTCCAAAACAGGCTTATTCTCCGGAATGCCCAAAAACTCAAAGACATATGGGCCTTTCACAATATCTTCCGGGGTAGCCAACTCCTGTCCCTTTGTTGCCAACGCATATACTTTCTCTTTATTTTTCACACCGCCTGAGAGTAAGAGTCTTTCAAATAGTGAAGTTGAAATCTGGCGTTTCATTTCTCTTACAGACCATCCGGAACGGATACACTCAGTTTCGTAAAAACTTCGCCTGTCTCTGTCAGCAATCAGCATAAGTTCACAGTAATGCGTCCATGTCAATTTTCCAGTCACTGACTGGAATTTTGGGTAGTCTAAATAAAACTGCCTCATATTATAGATGTTTGTAAGTAAAAAACCTCTTCCGAATTCATCTGTCAGAGTCTTTGACAGTTTTTTCATAGTGTCTTTGCCATAACCGGCCCGTTCATTACTTTCCTGTTCATATTCCACAATAACGCGTCCGATATTCCAATATGCAAAAAGCAGCCTGCAGTTTACTTCCCTTGCCGCACTCTGTCTGACATTTTTCATGATCTCGCGGATTTCTGAAATCATCTTTTGCTGTACTGCTTCATCATTCACCTCCGCTGAGGCCATGGTGAAAATGATGCTTGAATCCATGTCCGACAGCATGAAGGAAGTCTACTTCAACAACAACTGAAAGACACAAAAGACCGGAATCCCGGTCTTTGATTTTTGTTTTAGAAGTTTTTGGACAGAAGGTATACGCAGTACTGGTTCATGCTGATCCCTTCGTTTTTCGCTTCCATGGCCAGCCTTCTGTGCAGACTCTTGGGAATCCGCAGTTTAAACTGCCCGGAATACTGCTCCAACTGCTGCGGATCAGCAATCTCCGTTCCTTCTTCCAATGCTGCAGTAAACCATTCCTGCTTGGCATCCATGGCATTTTGGATTGCCTCTTCCATCGTCTCACCGACACTCAGACATCCCGGCAGTTCCGGAAAGGAAACGACATAGCCGCCGTCTTCCAGATCAGAAACAATTTCCATCCGGTAAGGCAGTTTCATATATTCTTCAACTGTTTTCATTTTTCATTTCCTCCTCCACCACTTTTTGAACCATTGCGACATATACCTTTTTTATGTGTCTGTGTTTTGGAACGGTAATCGGGTTATGCCCCTCCTTACGGAAAGTCACATGACTGCTCCCGCTACCGGGTCCCTTCATCTGATATCCATAGTATTCCAGTATCGCTTTCAGTTCCTCAAAACGCACATCATTCGGAAGTGTCAGGATCCGCTGAATCAGTTTATCCCACTTCGACATGCGTTCTTCCTGCTTTCATTATATAATGGTATCATATTTGGTGTCAATTTGATTTTTTTCGACATTGCTTGATTCCTCTGTTCTTTCCTTCCTCCCCTTTCAATTGCTTCATTTCCTCTCATTTCCTCACTTATGGTAAAATAGATAACAATGAAACAGAAAGGAATCCATACTTATGATTTCCAAAACCACTGCAATCAAAGTATTAAATGAAGCGCTGGCAACCGGGGCAGACTTTGCGGAGATCTACCTGGAAGAGAACACATCCACTTCCCTTTCCATGGATAACGGCAAAGTCGAAGCAATCAACGACACACTGACCCGCGGTGCCGGCATCCGCCTCTTAAAGGGATTTCAGAGCGTTTACGGCTATACCAACTCTCTGACACTGGACTCCCTTTTAAAGCTGGCGAGAGAACTGCGTGCTTCCTTCAAGGATGAGCGCATATTGAGTGTAGACAGTATCACCAAGGTACGCGTGAAAAAGCATCACCGTCCACAGATCCCTTACAATACGTATCCGAGGGAAGATTTAATTGCCTACCTGAAGAAAGGCAACGATGCATGTCTGGCCTACGACGAGAAGATCGTCCGCTGTCAGATCAGCTTCTCCTGCAACTATAAAAACGTCGAGATCTTCAATTCCGACGGCAAGCAGTTCAATGACGTGCACTCCCGCGGCAGAGCCTCTATTGTGGCCACGGCCAAAAACGAAACAGCATTGGAGACGTTCCATAACGGACCGGGCGCACAGAAAGGCATGGAATTCTTCCTCAACGAAGTCAACTTCGAGGAAGTCGCCAAAGAGACAGCAAAAGGCGCTCTCACCATGCTGGATGCCAGGGAATGCCCGAGCGGCAAGATGACGGTCATTATCGGCAACGGCTTCGGCGGAGTCATCTTCCATGAAGCCTGCGGACACCCGCTGGAAGCGAGTTCCGTGGCCAAGGGACTCTCTGTCTTCTCCAATAAAAAAGGCACACAGATCGCCTCCAAACTCGTCTCCGCCTGTGATGACGGCACGATCGAAGGCGCCTGGGGTTCCGGCAACATTGACGATGAAGGCAATCCGACGGAAAAGACCATCCTGATCAAGGACGGCATCTTAGTCAACTACCTGATCGATAACTTCAACGGCAGACGCATGGGTGTCAAGGGCAACGGTGCCTGTCGGAGAGAATCCTACAAATACGAACCGACCAGCCGCATGAGCAACACGTTCATCATGAACGGCAAATCCACACCGGAAGAAATCATTGCGGCCACAGAATTCGGCTTATATGCCAAGAGCATGGGCGGCGGCAGCGTCAACCCGGCCACCGGCGAATTCAACTTCGCGGTCAACGAAGGCTACATTGTGGAAAACGGCAAGATTGCCTACCCGGTCAAGGGTGCCACCCTGATCGGCAGCGGCAAGGATGTCTTATTAAATATCGACATGGTCGGTAACGACCTCTTACGTGCCCAGGGCATGTGCGGAGCCGCATCCGGTTCCATCCCGGCCGATGTCGGCGAACCGACGATCCGTGTACAGAACATCACGGTCGGCGGCAGAGGAGGTGCACTCTAAGATGGCAAACTATCAGAAATTCTTTGACGAAGCAAAAAAGCAGAACATTGAAGCGCTGGAGATCTCCGTTACCAAAAACAAAAACTTCTCCTTCTCCCTGTTCCGCTCCGAGATCGATTCCTACCAGATCTCCGATTCCTTTGCCTTGGAGGCCAGAGGCATCTATAACGGTAAAATCGGTTATGCCAGAAGCGAAAAGATGGACGCCACCACGGTGGACTACATCCTTTCCCACATTAAGGAAAACGCTACACTGACAACCAGTGAGGATACTCCGTTTATCTTTAAAGGCTCCGAGAAGTACCATAAGAAAAACATCTATTCCAAAGCTCTGGAGAACACACCGGCCGAGGAAAAGATTGCCATGTTAAAGGAACTGGACGCGAAGATCCGCGCCAAGAGCGATAAGATCAACGAAGTGGAAGCCTTCTATGAAGAGACCACTTCCGACTTCAGCATGCTGAACTCCAAAGGCTTAAAGCTCACTTCCAAGAGCAACTACTCCGTTGTCTATGCCAGTGCTTTGGCTAACGATGAAAGCGGCGAAACCAAAAACGGCATGTCCTTTAAGATTTTAGAAGACCTCTCCAAATGGAACATTGAGGAAATGGCAGACAAAGTGGTCAGTGAAACACTTTCCCAGTTCGGCTCCAAACCGTGCAAGAGCGGCAAGTACAAATGCGTCTTAGGGCCGTCCGCTGTCTCTTCCCTCTTAAGCGCCTATCTGGCCAACCTCTCCAGTGAGCAGGTACAGAAGAATGCTTCCCTTTTAGCGAAT
>CADCPY010000084.1 GCA_902803495.1 uncultured Erysipelotrichaceae bacterium | reverse complement strand
GCACCGGCTCATTCGCAATGTCCGCCCGCATGGAATCCTGAGAGCTTCCGTTAAAATCCATGAACCGGTTCGGTAACAGTACGACAGCCGCAAAGGCGACAGAACAGACCATTAATGCGCTTTTGTAGCTGCCGGAAGCACGGGACTTCAATGCTCCGTTTCCGCTGTAGATTCTCTTCTTCTCGGAAACCAGGGTTTCCCATTTCCGGTTGTTGATGTATTGATAGAGGCACAGAACTGCTGCGGCGAATAGAATTCCTAATATCACGTATTTTTCCATGTTATCTCTCCTCTAAGTATTTTTTGAATGCCGCTTTATAGGAGCGGTTGACCTCCAGAGAAGTATCGTTCTCCAACGTGACCGTCAGCTTGCCGTTAAAGGCACTCCGTACGGCGACGATCTTCGCAACATTGACGATCTGGCTCTTGTTGATCCGAAAAAATCCAAACGGTTCCAGCTGCTCCACGAGCTCGTAGAGCTTGTTCGGCAGTTCCACCTTGCTGAGATTGGTATAGGCCGTGACATCGTTCCCGTAGGACTCAATGTAGTTGATGTCCTTGGTCTGTACACGCACCTGACCGCGATAGGTTTCACCGACGAGATAGACCGGGGAAGCCATCGCAAAAAACTGGATTTTCTCTTTCACCAGGTCCAGATGTTCCATGGAAAATGTTATGTTGATCTTATCTGCTTCCACATCCTCCGGACTGTCGCAAAGAACGATCTGATACGGTTCTTCTTCTGTAATGCCCAGAGTCTGCATAATGATCTCTTTTTCCCTGGCCGGGAATTTTATCTTGAACATAATTCCTCCCTAGGCAAGCTTATCTTAACATCTCCGGAATACTTCCTCCGGAAAGTCTCCATAAGTTGCCAAATCCTATGATAAGTTACTTCAGGCAGGTACCGGCATACTTTCGGCCGGCCCCGTTGAGAAACTCTTTTGCGGTATTTCTGTTTTTTCCTTCCAGCTGAACTTCATCCGCAATCAGCACTCTGCCGTCTAAGGCAATCCCGACACCCTTCTCAACCAGGCCCAGGATCTCCCCGTTTTTCTTATCGGTAGTGAGGCTGCTTTTTCTTACGGCGCAGATCTTCAGCTTCAGTCCGTCTTCCAGAATGCCATAGGCATACGGGACGGGAATCAAAGCGCGGATATGGTCGTACATGGCGTCGTAGCTTTCATTTTCAAACGACAGCAGTTCTTCTTCCTTGGTGATGACATATCCGAACGTCGCCTCTTCTTCGTTCTGCTTTGTGAATACGGCTCTGCCCTCTTCCAGATCCTTTAAGGTATCTTTGAGCTGCTCGCAGGCCAGCGCAATCAGCTTTTCTTCCAGCGTGCCAAGCGTATCCTCTTCTGTGATCTCAAGCGCGCGCTTTGTGATCATATCACCGCTGTCCATTCCCTTGGCCATCTGCATGATGGTGATGCCGGTTTCCTTGTCCCCGTTCATGATAGCCCGCTGCATCGGCGCTCCGCCGCGCAGTTTCGGCAGTAAGGAGGCGTGAACATTGATGCAGAGGCACTGGTTCAGGATAACTTCCGGAACGATCTGTCCGTAGGCACAGGTCACGATCAGATCCGGTTTGTAACTCAGAACCTCTTCGTATTCCTTACGGATCTTGATTGGCTGTAAGACCGGGATATTATGGTTCAGTGCGCATACTTTCACTTCCGACGGCGTTAAGACCTTCTTGCGTCCGACCGGCTTATCCGGCTGGGTCACGACTGCGACCACGTTATAGTTCTCTTCCAGTAATGTGTTCAGAATCCGCTCCGCAAAGTGCGGTGTTCCCATAAACAGTACTCTCTGATACTTCATTTCCCTCACCTCTGACAATAATCACTAATATATTTATTGTATCTGTTTCATTCCCAAATGAAAAGAACCGAATCGTGAAAAAAAGGAGCGGCAGTGCCGCTCCGTAAGTTTTGTATCAGTTATGCCAGATAGGTATTCAGATCTGCAGCGATCTTCTTTTCCACTTCTTTGGCTTCCGCTTCATCCTTGGCGGAAACCGTGACATAGTATTTCAGTTTCGGTTCCGTTCCGCTCGGACGTACGACGACAACACAGTTGTCTTCCAGCATGAATTTCAGAACGTTGGACTTCGGTAAGCCGTTGATTCCTTTGTTGTAATCGAGGAATTCGACCACTTTCTTGCCGCCGATCTGATCGACGCCCTTGGAGAATTTGGCCATGATGTCCTGCATCTTCTTGAAGCCCTGGGATCCGTCGAATTCGTTGGAGTACAGTGTGTTCATGCTGTAACCGAACTTGGCGTAGATCTCATTCAGCTTATCCAATAAGCTGATGCCTCTTGTCTTGTAGTATGCGAACATTTCGCAGATTAAGAAGCTGGCGACAACGGCGTCTTTATCACGGGCATGTGTGCCTGCCAGGTAGCCGTAGCTTTCTTCGAAACCGAAGATATAGGAATCTTTCTTGCCGGCTTTTTCAAGATAGAGGATCTGTTCGCCGATGTACTTGAAGCCTGTTAAGACGTTGATCGTTCTGACGCCGTAGGAAGCGGCAATACGGTCTGCCAAATCTGTTGTGACAATGGATTTGACCAGAACCGGGTCTTTCGGCATTCTGTTCAGAGCGATGCGGCGGCTGCAGATGTAGTCCAGTAAGAGGATACCGGCCTGGTTACCGGAGATCAGCTGATATTCGCCTTCTTTGTTCTTAATGGCCATACCGACACGGTCAGCATCCGGGTCCGTCGCAAGCAGAAGGTCCGCGTTACACTTTGCGGCATATTCCATACCTAAGGACATTGCCTGTTTGATTTCCGGGTTCGGATACGGGCATGTCGGGAAGTTGCCGTCCGGATATTCCTGTTCCTTGACGACTGTGATATTGGTATAACCTGTTTCCTTTAAGATTCTGGTGACCGGTTTTAAACCTGTACCGTTCAATGGTGTATAAACGATGGCGACATTTTTGTCGATCTCATCATCGCCGACCAAAGACTGTGTCTTGACTGCTTCGATGAAATCCGTGTAGACGTCATCACTGATATATTCAATGCATCCTTTGGCAAGGCCTTCTTCGAAGTTCATTGTCTTGACGTCCTTGAATGTATCGAGGGATTCGATCTCTTTCAGAACGGCATTTGCGGCTTCCGTTGTGCACTGGCAGCCGTCCGGTCCGTAGACCTTGTAGCCGTTGTATTTGCTTGGGTTATGGGATGCGGTTACCATGACACCTGCTGCGCATTCATAGGCTCTGGTTGCGAAGGAGAGGTTCGGTACCGGCATCAGTTCCTTATAAATATAGACCTTGATTCCGTTGGCGGCGAATGTGCCGGCAGCGATCTTGGCGAAGACATCGGATTTGATACGGCTGTCGTAGCTGACGGCGATCTTGCGGTCTTCTTCCTTGAAATTCTTCACTACGTAGTTGGCAAGACCCTGGGATGCCTTTGCGACAATGTAAATGTTCATCCGGTTGGTTCCGGCAGCGATGACACCGCGCAGACCGGCTGTACCGAATTCCAGATCGCGGTAAAAGGCATCTTCCTTTGCCTTGTCATCCATGGCCAGAAGCTGTGCACGGATCTCTTCATCCTTGACGTTTTCAAGCCAGTAATTGTACTGTTCTAAATATCTTTCCATTATGTCACCTCATTGTTTTTTCTAAAGACATTTTAACATAGTTCCATACAAAAAGAACGGCAAGTAAGAAAAAAAGAAGGAACTATCAGGACTTGTTGCATTTTAAAAAATGGTTTGTTATAATTAGCAAGTACGAAAAAAACAATAGGAGGATAGCATGCCAAATATTAAATCTCAGGTAAAACGTTCTTTGACTAATATCAAACGCAATGCGGCTGTGAAATCCCAGAAATCTGCTATCAAAACAGGTATTAAAAGAGTATTAACAGCAGTTGAAGCCAAAGATAAAGAAGCAGCAGTCAAGGCTTACAACGAAGCCAGCAAGTTATTAGACGCAAGCATCACAAACGGCGTCCATAACAAGAACTATGTTGCCCGTCAGAAATCCAGATTAGCTAAAGCTGTGAATTCTGTTGACTAGGAAATAAAGAATGAAACAAGGCAGACCGAAAGGCCTGCCTTTTTTTGTCGCTTGAAAAGAAAACAGGTGAGTTTCCTCACCTGTCGGTATACTATTCCATGCTTCTGCAGTTTTCCAGTAAGGAGATGATCGGCAGATGCTGCGGGCAGGCCGCTTCGCACTGGCCGCACTGGATGCAGTCGGAAGCTTTGCCCTTCCCCTGCGTCACAATGACATACTCTCTCTTGGTTCTGAATTCCGGGGAACCCTTCTTGCGGTTTTTGACCGTGAAGATCTCCGGGATTGGGATGGACATCGGACAGCCCTTGGTGCAGTAGTGGCAGGCCGTACACGGAATGGACTTGTCTTCATTCAGTGCTTTCTGTGCCTGAGCAATCACCTGCATCTCCTCTTCACTTAACGGCTCAAAGTCCTTCATGAAACTGAGGTTGTCTTCCATCTGTTCCAGAGAGCTCATGCCGCTTAAGACGGCCAGGAGGTTGTCCTTGCTGGCGACATAGCGCAGTGCCCAGGAGGCATAGGAGGCTTTTTTGCCCGTGGCGTCAAAGATGGCCTTGACCGTATCAATCGGATTCGCCAGAATGCCGCCCTTGACCGGTTCCATAACGACGACCGGCTTATTGAATTCCTTGCAGATCTCATAGTTCTGCTTCGCTGCCACGCCCGGGTTTTCCCAGTCGGCATAGTTGATCTGCAGCTGAACGAATTCCGCGTCCGGATGTTTGACTAAGAGTTCACGCAACAGTTCCGGATCGCCGTGGAAGGAGAAACCGAAATGCTTGATCAGTCCCTGTTCCTTTAAGCCCTTCACAAAGTCCCAGATGCCGTAGTCTTCATATTTCTGATAGTTGCCGCGCTGAATGGCGTGGACCAGATAGTAATCAAAATATCCCGCATTGCTGCGCTTTAAAGATGTTGTGATCTCCGCCTTTGCCTCCTCTTCGCTGACATTGCTGCCCGGCTGAATGATCAGTTTGGAAGCCAATGTATAGGAGTCACGCGGATAGCGGTCCACTAGTGCCTGACGGATTGCCTCCTCACTTCCCGGATAGGCAAAGGCCGTATCGAAATACGTTCCACCCGCTTCCAGGAAGAGATCGACCATCTTGGTGACCTGAGGGACATCAATACTTCCGTCTTCATTCTTCGGAAGACGCATCAGTCCGAATCCTAATTTCAGTTTTTCTTTTCCTGTAAATACGCTCATGTATCTTTCCTCTTTCTTATCATAATCATTATACTTCCTTTTGTATGAAAACGGGACGGATTCCGTATGGGTCCGCCCCGTTTGTTTCTTTCTTAAATAATGCCGAAATGCTTGAGCGCATTCTCAATTCCGTCTTCATCCACCGAGGATGTGACGTAATCCGCGACCTGCTTCAAAGAATCCTTGCCGTTGCCCATGGCGACGCCGATGCCGGCGTATTCAATCATTGCCATGTCGTTTTCCCCATCCCCGAACGCCATGACTTCCGAGCGGGTCAGGTTTTCCCTGGTCAGGAATTTCTGAATGCCGGCTGCCTTGCCTCCGGTCTTGGCAATAATATCGATTCCGGTGTCGTTCCAGCTGGTGATGCTGCAGTTATCCAAAAGTTTCTCCAAACGTTCCCGGACATCCTTGGCCACAAAGCCCAGGCACTGATAGATCTTTTCCCCATGGTACTTTCCTGTCTCAGGGATGGTGCCGTGCGTGGCATTCTGCGTATTGATGACGACATCGTCCACGAAGTTGATATAGCGTCCCTCTTCCCCAATCAGCACAAACGGAATTCTTCCGCCCTGGAAGATCTGTACCAGAATCTCCACTTCACCCGGATCGATCTCGTTTCCGTCAAACATCTTCTTGTTCTCATCCAGGCAGATGTTGCCGTTTAATGTCAGATAGCCGTCAAAGTTCAGATCCATGACCGGCAGTTTTGCCAGCTCCACGATGTCTCTGCCTGTCGCAATGACGATCTTGACGCCGTTTTCCTGCGCTTTCTTCAAGGCTCTTCTCGTGCTTTCCGGAACCTGTCCCGTGGTGTGTGAGAGCAGTGTGCCGTCCACATCGAAGAAGATGACTTTGAGGCCGGAAGGATCCACGCTTTCCTGCTGGACGTCCAGCATATCGACAAAGCCCGTCATTTCCAAGACTTCCATAATGGTCTCATTGACGTGTGTCAGGGTCAGGTTGCCGTTGGAAGGCAATGCCTTGCGGGCACTTAAAAGGACTCTCAGCCCGGAGGATGAAATGTAATCTGTATCCTGCAGATTGATGATGAGGTTGTTTGAGAGCGAAAGCGCCTGCTTTACCGCTTCGTCAAACTCCAGATAGGTCTGCGAATCGATTTTCCCGTGCGGAATCAGTACACAGGTTTCGCGTTCAGATGAGTTAATATCAAAATTCATAATGATCCCCCTATCGCCTTAGAGTCCGGATTATTTCTTTATTCGTGTTTCATATATATTTTAATCCCAACCGGAACGTTTGTGAATGTATCCAAAGGTATTTTATAGGTTGATGTCCAACTTGTCCATGAAGGCATCCACCTCCTCTTTTTCCTTTTCCTTCAGTTTGTAGGTGGTATTGAAAGAGTCCAACAGAGAAAGATCAAAATCTTCCAGGCGGAATTCCTTTTCAGTGGAAGATTCTTTCTTCTCTTCCTCCATTACTGCCTCTTCTTTCGGCTCTTCTGCCGCTTCCGGTTCTTCTACCGGTGTTTCTTCTTCTGTGATTTCTTCCGAAATGACTTCAGCTTCCGCTTCTTCTTCCGGAATGGTTTCTTCCGGCTCTTCCGCTTCGATCGGTTCCTCAAAGAGGATCTCTTCCTCCGCTTCCGGTTCCGTTACTTCTGCGATTTCTTCCGCTTCGATTGCTTCCTCTTCCGGAAGTTCCTCCGGTTCTTCTTCCATCAGATCCTCCTCCGCAAGCTCCGCCGTTTCTTCTACCGGCTCTTCGATGCGTTCTTCCTCGACTGCTTCCGGCTCCATTAAGTCCGGGTTTTCCTCCAGCTGTCCGGAAAGGTCAATGATCTGTCCCATGCCGTCATAGCTGATGGAAACATCCATGTCTTCCAGCGGATCGTATTCATCCGCTTCCATAGGGACAGCTTCCCGCTTGCGTTCCGGAACAGTTTTCTTCCCTTCTTCCTTGACCGGTGTTTCTTCCTTCACCGGTTCTTCCGCCACTTCTCTGGCCAGTCCGCCCAAAGAGGTTTCCCTTAACTCCACCGCCAGCTTTTTGCCGGTGTACTTCATGGTTCTCACCACGGCGTCAAAGGAGACTCTGTTTTTCTTTAAAGCGCCGACATGTCGGGCCAGGAAGGCATTGTCCATTGCCCGTAAGGTTGCTACGGCGTTGCGCTCAATGCACGGAATAATGACATATCCGCCGACCGGATCGCAGGTCAGTCCCAGATGGTGCTCAATTCCGATCTCCGCAGCGTAGGCAATCAGAGAATTGGAAAGATCTAAAAGATGAGCTACGATGGCACTTGCCATGGCGCATGCCGTTCCAACCTCGGCCTGGCAACCGCCGATGGCTCCCGAGATGGTCGCGTTTTTCTTGATAATATTGCCGAAGATGCCGCCGACACCCAATGCTTCGATCAGTTTCTGCCGGGAGACACCCTTGTTATGGTAGTAATAGTACATTAATGCCGCAATCACACCGCTGGCACCCATGGTAGGAGCCGTAACGCAGGTATTCCCTGCCGCATTCTCCTCGCACGCCGCATAGGCATAGGACATCAGTAAGAGGCGGTCTTTTTCATTTCCCTCTTCCATGGTCATCGCCTGCAGGTAAAGACCCTGCGCGACCCGCTTGATCTGCAGTTTGCCCGGCAGGATGCCTTCTGTCTCCAGGCCGGACTGAACAGTCCGCAACATCTGCGTTAAGCATAAGTTCAGATGCTCTTCGACGGATGGTTCAAAGACGCGGGTATATTCCGCCAGACGGATCTTCCGGTTCTTGCAGAACGCGAGGATCTCGTCCATGGAGTTATGCGGATAGATCTCATCATGCAGATGCAAATCTTCCTCCTCCACATCAAATGCTCCGCCGCCTAAGGAATAGACGGTCCATTTCGCAATTAAGCGGTTATATTCATCGTATCCCTGCAGGATGAAACCGTTCGGGAAACGGGATAATTCTTTTTTATTAAAGGATACACGGCACTGACGCGGCGCAAAGGTCTTCTGAATGATGCGGTCCGTCGCGTGCCCCTCCCCGGTCAGAGCCAGAGAGCCGTAGAGTTCGGCGTCAAAGGAAAAGATCTGCGGATAGCGCTGCATGAAAAGCCTGCAGGCATTCTGCGGTGCTACGGTGTGAGAAGAAGACGGTCCCGGACCGATCCGGTATAGTTCTTTTAATGATTCCATTACTTACACGCCTCGATTAAAAACAGTTCCATTCCCAATTTCGGATCAATGGTATAATGCTTGATTCTGTCATCCATATCCGCCAGCTTGTCCAGCATGTCCAGGGCTGATTTCGGCGAAAAACGGACGGGGTCGTTCAAAAGATGATATACCTGTCCGCCGCTTCTCATCCCCAGAGCCTTGGCAATTTCATCGTTGCTCATCTCTTTCTGAAGATAATAAGCCGTATAGAAATTGCGGAAGTTATTGCCGATCATTCCCATCAAAAGATTCAAATCCGTTTTCTGATAAAGAAGATCGTTTAACACGTCCAGAGCTTTCTTCAGATTCTTACTCATGACCGCATTGGTCAGCTCATAGGCTTTATCCTCCAGCGGTCTGGTCACCAGATGTCTTACGGCATCCGCCGTGATTCTCTCCGGATAGAGCGCCAGTTTTTCCGCTTCGCTTCGCCATGCGGAAAGATCCATCGGCAGACGGAAGAAAAGTTCTCTTAATCCGCTGTTGTCAATATTCAGATTGCGCTGGCGGATCTCCCGGCGCACCCTGTCTTCAAACTCTGCACGATTGGCAAACCCGACTTTCAGATCCCGGACGACGGTTTTATTATCTTTAATATACTTGCTATAACCATCATTTCCCACAGAATAGACACTCTCATCGAGATAGATGATCAGCGAGCTGCCATTGGTATAAGGATGCTCCAGATACTTTTTCAGAAGTTCCATCTCCGCTTTATCCTTTTCCGAAAGAATCTCATCCGGATTAGTTTCCGCTTCCGTGACCTCATCATCGTTCTGTGGATTCTTCTTTTTTCTGCTCTTTTTGGTCAGCAGGAGAGGATTCTTCCAGACCACCACATTGGAATCCATGCTGAAAAGGGAAACCATGCTCAGCGAGTCCAAAACGCTTTGTACACCGATTTCCTTGTTCTGCCCGTCTAAAACCGTGACATCATCCATACTGTCAAGAGAGAGATCCTTTAAGATCTCCGTCATTTTTTCCTTTAGAAGAATGCTGTCGTTTCCATGCAGAAAATAATTCATACGATACCCTTATTCAAATTATACCATATCTTTCCGTTTCTACTTCCTAACTCACCGGAATTGTTACGGCAGGAATGAAAAGAGATGGGCGGAAGAAGTCAGAAAATGAAAATTCAGAGAACTGATGATCCGGATATCCCCCTCCTCATCGGTCCGTAGCGTGGGAATTCTTAGTAAAAGGAAACGCTCCAGCACCTCATTGGAAGGCAGATGATAGTAGTTCCGGTTACAGCTGATTACGGCCAGTTTGGGATAAATACGGCTCAGAAAGCGCTCGGAAGAGCTCGTATCGCTGCCGTGATGCGCCGCCTTTAATACATCCACGGAGATTTTCGGCACTTCCTTTAAAAAGGCCTCTTCCGTCTCCTTTGTCATATCTCCCGTGAACAGATAATTTAACCCGTCCAGGTTGCAGAGATAGATCTGGGAATTGGAATTCTCCTCTTCAAAGGCGTGATCCGCCAGCAAGCCCAAAAGGACATGTTTATGAAATGATACTTCTTCCCTTTTTGTATCGATCACCTCTTTGACATCAAAATCATTCTTCAAACTTTCCGCATTGCCGCTGTGATCCTCATCCGCATGGCTCAGTATCAGGGTATCAATCCGGCGGATCCCCTTGGCATTCAGATAGTTCTTCACCTTGGAATACTGATAGGAACTGCCGGTATCTATCATAAGAACACGGTTAGAAAAGACATCATGATACACAAAGCAGTCCCCATGAGACACATTTAAAAATACCGCCTCTGAATATGGCAACAGCGCTGTCTGAAACTGTGTCAGGCATAATATCAAGACCAATGGCAAAAGGATCGTTGCCCTGCGGGAATGAAAGTATTCGCTCAGGATCATCTCATAAAGAATCAAAAGAAGGATTCCCGGTTTCCCCGAAAGCTTCAGCTGTATCGGCAGCGGCTGT
>CADCPY010000083.1 GCA_902803495.1 uncultured Erysipelotrichaceae bacterium | reverse complement strand
TATGGCCGACCTGGGGTTACTGCCGGAAGAATGGGGCGGAGACACGATCTTCGTCAAGATTTCCGCCAAGACAGGCATGGGCGTTGACCAATTACTGGAAACGATTCAGGTCGTTTCCGAAGTCCAGCAGTTACGTGCCAATCCGAAGCGCACCGCTTCCGGAACGGTCATTGAAGCGAAGCTGGACAAGGGCAGAGGCCCGGTTGCGACATTACTCGTCCAGAACGGAACGTTACGGAACGGCGACCCGGTAGTTGTCGGTGCCTGTTTCGGTAAGATCCGTAAGATGACGGACGATGTCGGAAGAGAAATCAAAGAAGCATTACCGTCCACTCCGGTGGAAATCATCGGTTTGAACGATGTACCGGTAGCCGGTGATCTGTTCAAGGCTTACCGCAATGAGCGTCAGGCCAGAACGGTTGCGGAACGCAGAGCCCAGGCCAAGATTGAAAACGAACGCCGCAGCACCAGTGCCTTAACGCTGGATGACTTAAGCGCTCAGATCGAAGCCGGTGAAGTACAGGAAGTTCCTGTCATCATCAAGGCTGACGTTACGGGCAGTGCCGAAGCGGTCAAATCTTCCTTAGAGAAGATCGCTGTCGACGGTGTCAAGGTCAATGTCATCCGTTCCACAGCGGGTGCCATCTCCGAAAGCGACGTCATGCTGGCAAGCGCCTCCCATGCGATCATTTACGGCTTCAACGTCCGTCCGGATGCCAATGTCCGTAAGAAAGCAGCGGAGGAAAAGGTTGAAATCCGTCTGCACAACATCATCTACAAGCTGGTGGAAGAGATGGAATCGGCCATGAAGGGTATGCTTGCTCCGGTATACGAAGAGGTTACTCTCGGTATGGCGGAAGTCCGTCAGCTCTTCAAGGTATCCAAGGTCGGTACGATTGCCGGATGTTACGTTCAGGAAGGCAAGATCGTTCGTGAATGTAAAGTCCGTCTGATCCGTAACGGTATCGTTGTTTACGACGGACGCTTAGGCTCCTTACGCCGGTTTGAAAACGACGCCAAGGAAGTCATTGCCGGGTATGAATGCGGCTTGACGATTGCCAACTACAACGACATTAAGGAAGGGGACTATATCGAAGCGTACGGTGAAGAGGAGGTCCCGATTCAGTAATGAAGAAAGTTAAAAATGAACATCTTGCGGAGCTCATCCGCAAGGAAGTGTCCAATATCATCCAGTTTGATATGAAAGAGCGCAAAGTCGGTTTGGTCACGGTGACGGATGTCGATGTGAATAACGACCTCAGCATTGCGAAAGTCTACTATACCATTCTGGACAGAGCAGACCGCATTGACGAAGATGTGGAGAACTTAAAGAGAGCCAAAGGCTTCATCCGCTCCACACTGGCCAAGCGTCTCTCGACCTATAAGTGCCCGGATATCGTCTTTGTGAAAGATGAATCGCTGGAAACGGGAAACCGCATCGACTCCATCTTAAAAGGCTTGAATATCCCGGAAGAAGACCCGAAGCAGGAGTAATCATACTCCTGCTTTTTCTTATCTCGGCACTTGTGTCCATTGATGAAACAGGGTAAAAATAGTAGAATATAGTATAGTGAATTGGAGGAATATCATGGATTATAAAGAAAGATACCAGCTGTGGTTGGATTCCCTGGAAGCAACAGACCCTTTAAGAGCGGAACTGGTTGCGATCAAGGACGATGATAATGAGATCAAGGAACGGTTTTATCAGGACTTGTCATTCGGAACGGCCGGTCTGCGCGGCATTGTCGGCGCCGGAACGAACCGCATGAATTATTTTACGGTCGGAAAAGCGACTCAGGGCATTGCCGATTTTATTAAGGAACACGGAGAGGAAGCCTGCAAGAGAGGTGTGGTCATTGCCCATGACCCGCGTCACTTCTCGCATGAATTCTCTCATTATACGGCCGGCATCTTAGCCGCCAACGGAATCAAGGCATATGTTTATCCGTCGCTGCGTCCGACACCGCAGTTAGCGTGGTCCGTCACCCGCTTAAACTGCATTGCCGGTATTAATATTACGGCATCCCATAACCCGCAGGCCTATAACGGATATAAAGCCTACTGGGAAGACGGCTGTCAGGTTAGCAGTGCGATCGCGGACGGCATGACGGAAAAGATCAATGCCGTGGATGCATTCCACGACGTTATCACCAGTGACTTTGAGGAAGGCGTCAAAGCAGGAAAGATCGTCATTCTCGGTCCGGAATATGACAGAGAATACCTCGACTTAGTGGAAGGCTTGGCCATTCACCATGGAGAGGAGCTGGACTTAAGCATTCCGCTTGTCTTCACACCGCTCAACGGTGCCGCATCCATTCCGTTTACCACCATGTTAAAAGACCGCGGTTTCACCAACTGGAAGATCGTCGAGATCCAGAAAGATCCGGATCCGGATTTCACTTCCGTCGGCTATCCGAACCCGGAAGATCCGAAAGCCTTCCGTATGAGCGAGGAACTCGGAAGAGAATTCGGCGCGGAACTCTTAATGGCCTGCGACCCGGACGGCGACCGCTTTGCGATCGAACTCAGAGACGATGAAGGAAACTATATTCCGCTCAATGGCAACCAGACCGGTTACCTCTTAGTCAATTACATTCTGGAAGGACACAAGGATGCCAATACGCTGCCGAAGAAAGGCGCCATGGTAAAATCCATCGTTACTTCCACGATGTCCACGGAAATTGCCAAAGCCTACGGTGTTGAGATGTTTGAAAGTTTAACGGGCTTTAAGAACATCTGCGGCCGATATCCGGGACTTATCGAAAAGGGATATACGATCTTATTCGGTTATGAAGAATCCGTCGGATATGCAGCATGCCCGACGATCCGTGACAAAGACGGTATTTCCGCCGGTATGCTGGTCGCGGAAGCGGCAGCTTATTACCGCAAGCAGGGCAAGACGCTCTGGAACGTCTTGCAGGAACTGTATGACAAATACGGCTATTATGCCGAGGATGAACCGAACATCATTCTGGAAGGCATTGAAGGCAGTAAGCGCATCAAACGCATGATGGAATATGTCAGAGCCAATCTGCCGACAGAAGTCGCAGGAGCCAAAGTCGTGAAAGTCATCGACTACATCAACGGCTATGAAGACATTCCGGCATCCAATGTCTTACGTTTCTACTTAGACAACAACAGCTGGTTTGCCATCCGTCCGAGTGGAACGGAACCGAAGATCAAGTTCTACTTCTATACAGACCAGAACAGCAGAGAAGAAGCGCTGGAAACCAACCGCAGGATCCGCGAAGACATCTTTGCTTTGGTAACATCCGTTCAATAATCAATCGTAAAGCCTGTAGAAATACAGGCTTTTGTATTTATGAAAAGAATTTACATTATCTGTGTAAATTTTACATTTTCCTGTTGACAGAAGAAAAAAAGAGGCGTAAAGTAGGGCACATGAAGGAGTTAAAGGATATGACTGATATGAAAGAAAGAAGATACCATCGTCACCATCATCATCACGTAGACCGGACTCCTTATCACGCGGCCTGATTTTTGCCGTTTCAAAATCAAGGAGTTTGTCGGTCCGAAATGCATTTCAATTTCGGACCTTTTATTTTTCGTAAAAGGTCATCCGCTTTAATTCCAGCACAGCAAATCAGGAGGAAAATAAAAATGAAAAAGTTATTTGTTGCAATGATGTCTCTATTCTTACTGGTAGCCATGATCGGCTGCTCCAATAATCAAAGTGATGATTCCGCGACTTTGACAGCGGACAGCGATATTGCCTATATCAAAGAGAAAGGCAAACTGATCGTCGGTATCACGAACTTTGAACCGATGGATTACCCGGATGCCAACGGCGAATGGATCGGCTTCGATGCGGATATGGCCAGAGCGATTGCCAAAGCGTTAGGTGTGGAAGTTGAATTTGTCGAAATCGAATGGGATAACAAAATCTTCGAGCTGCAGAACAAGAGCATCGACGTTGTCTGGAACGGTATGACATTAACGGATGAAGTGAAAAAAAGCATGGCCTGCACCAATCCATATCTCAGCAATGCCCAGGTCGTCGTCTTAAAAAGCTCCGTTGCCGATCAGTATGCAGATGTTGAAAGTCTTAAGGCGCTGAATATCGCCGTGGAAAGCGGATCTGCCGGAGAAGCAGCCGCAACGGAAAACGGACTGAACTTCACAGCTTTGGGATCTCAGGCAGATGCCTTAATGGAAGTAGCAGCCGGAACAAGCGATGCCGCAATCATCGACCTCTTAATTGCCAGCGCCATGACAGGGGAAAAAACAAGCTATCCGGATATGACATTCAAATTTGAATTGACGGAAGAAGTCTACGGTGTCGGCTGCAGAGTCGGAAGCGACCTTGCTGCCTTCATCAACGAACAGTTTGAGACTCTTCAGAATAACGGAACAATGGAAAACATTGCCAAAACATACGGTGTTCTGCAGGCTTTAGTTCAACAGTAAGATGTTTATCGAAGTAACAAAGACCCTTATGGTCGGGTTTCTCTCGACCATAAAGCTCTTTACGCTGACTCTGGTATTCTCGCTCCCGCTGGGACTGATTCTGGCTCTTGCTTTGATCAGTAAGCGGAACTGCCTGCGCTATCCCGTGGAACTGCTGATTTGGATCATACGCGGAACACCACTCCTCTTACAGCTCTTAGTCGTCTACTACGGACCCGGGATCTTATTACAAATGAATATCTGGAAAAACGGAGACTCCGGACGCTTCCTGGCATCCCTGATTGCCTTTGTGATCAACTATGCCTGTTACTTTGCGGAGATCTACCGCGGAGGCATCCAGTCTGTACCGGAAGGACAGAGAGAAGCGGGGAAGGTGCTCGGCTTATCGCAGCGCGAGATCTTCATCCACATCATCCTGCTCCAAAGCATCAAGCGGATCCTTCCGCCAATCAGCAACGAAGTCATTACTTTGGTAAAGGATACGGCTCTGGCAAGAACGATTGCCGTCTACGAGATCACCTGGGTGGGACAGACGTATATCCGCTCGAAGGGAATCGTCTGGCCGCTTTTCTATACCGGCGTGTTCTATCTGCTCTTTAACGGATTCGTTACCATCATCTTCTCCAAATTGGAGAAGAAACTCTCTTATTTCAAGGTGTAAGTTTATGTTGGAAGTCAAAAATATCAGGAAACAGTTTAATGAAGCAAAGATTCTGAAGGATGTATCCTTTCAGGTAAAAGACGGGGAGACATTATGCATCATCGGCTCTTCCGGCAGCGGCAAGACGACGCTGTTACGCTGTCTGAATGGGCTTGAAACCATCTCTTCCGGCGATCTTTTCCTGGATGGGCAAAAATATGTACCGGATTCCGGTCGCAAATCGCCGTTCGGCATGGTCTTTCAGCAGTTCTATCTCTTCCCGCAATACACCGCTTTGGAGAATATCACGCTGGCCATGGACCTTAAAGGCTATCCGAAAGCGGAGTCCCGCAGGGAAGCCATGGAACTCTTACGGGAGATGGGACTGGAGAATAAGGCGGACCTCTATCCGCATCAGCTCTCCGGCGGTCAGCAGCAGCGAGTTGCTATCGCCAGAGCTCTTATCTTAAAACCGGAGATCTTATGCTTCGATGAGCCGACCAGTGCCCTGGATCCGGAGCTCACCAAGGAAGTACTGAACGTCATCCGTCAGTTATCTCAACAAAACAGGACGATGATTATCGTAACGCATGAGATTGCGTTTGCCAGACAGATCTCCGATCATATCATCTTCATGGATGACGGTAAGATCGTCGAGGAAGGAACGGCGGAAGAAGTCATCGGCAACCCGCAGAATCATAGAACAAAAGATTTCCTGAATCATATTCTTTCCTGATTGGGTTTTTGTTATAATGAATTCAGGAGGAGTCTTATGAATCTGTTCAATCGTACCGTACTTGTGAAGGAACCGTCTGCGGAAGAAGCCGCAAAAATCTATACGATCTTACGGAAGAATAATATTCCGTACGAGATGAAGACGCTGCGCAATAAGACGACGTTTGGCAGAAATCTTCATTACCGCATGAATTACGGCAAGTATAACGGAGGCATGTCTTCTTCCTTTGTCGATCAGGACCTGAACTATCTCTATATCATCTATGTAAAGAAGAAAGATTATACAAGAGCCGTGGAACTGATCGATACGGCCATATAAAAGTCAGAAATACGATATTTATCGTATTTTTTTCTTTATTTACAGAAAAATATAATCTTTGCTTTCACATTGTTTGCGTGATGGTGATATAATTTTGAAGATATGTCAGATTTGAAAAGGGGAAGAGAAAAGAAAACAGATATTCAGTTTGTGCTGATTGCCGGCGTCGTGCTGGCTATTTTTGTTGCGCTGAGCATTCTCTTCCGCAACACCGATTCTTCCACCAATCCCATCTATCCTGATACCGCAGAAGAATCCGAGATCAATGTCTTATGCATTTCGGAGCTCATGAGCAATAACGGCGGCGTCTACATGAATGCCAGCAATGAGATCTGCGACTATCTGGAGCTCTATAACGGAACTTCCAGGGATATCAACTTATCCGGCTACGGGTTATCCGACCGTACGGACCAGGTGAAATGGACCTTCCCGGATGTTGTCTTACCGTCGCACGGCTATATCGTTGTTTCCTTAACGGGAGAGATGGAAGACGGCTTAACGGCTCCGTTCCGCCTCAGTTCCAAAGGCGATGAGGAAATCATCTTATTGAATGCTTCCAGCAAGATCATCGATGCGGTCAAAACGGTATCGCTACGCAAGAATGAAACCATGATGCGCGATGCCACGGGCGAATGGATCGTTTCTTCCTACGGCACTCCGGGCTTTGCGAACTCCAAGGAAGGGCTCGATGCATATCTGAATTCCTTAATCGATACGAGTGCTCCGGAAATTGTCATTAATGAAATGCTGCTAAGAAATGAAGGCAACTTCAAAAACGAATTCGGCAGCTATGACGGATATATTGAATTCAAGAATGTCTCCGACCATGCGGTTGACTTAGGCACCTACGTCATCAGCAATGCTGAAGAAACACCGTTCCTTACTTCCTTACAGTCCCGCTTTATCAATCCGGGTGAATGTTACAGCTATTATATCGGCAAGGAAAATACGGAAGGGTATCTGGGTATCAGTCTTGCTTCCAAAAGTGGAACAGTGATCCTCAGCAAGGAAGGAAAGATCGCCCAGAAGTTCAGCTATTCTGACGTCAAAAACGGTATGGCACTGATCCGTTGCGAAGACGGCTCCTATGACAAAGGAACCAATCTTTCCATGAATGAAGACAATACGGTGGAAGGAACCAATGCCTTCCAGTCCAAATATATGAGTATGCCGCAGGGCTTGATCATCAGTGAGATCATGCCGCAGAACGATTCCTATCTGGCGCATAACGGAGACCGGACATATGACTGGATCGAACTTTACAACAATTCCAATGAAGTGATTCATTTATCGGAATACTCATTAAATCAGGATCTGGAATCCGCGCAGAGAGAAGCGCTGCCTCAGAGAGACCTCAATCCCGGTGAGTATGTTGCCGTGATGTGTTCCGGCAATTCCATGTTATCCACGGATTCCTATCCGCATCTGAACTTTAAACTGTCCGATGAGGACAGTGTGATCCTCTATCACAATAACGAACCGGTAGACAGTGTCTTCTATTCCAGTGTCCCGTACGGATACTCCTACGGAAGAGGAAACTCCTACGGATTCTACTATTTTGAAACTCCGACCCCATTAACAGGCAACGGAAGCGGTATGCAGGTGATTTCCAATCCACCTGCTTTTTCCGTTACACCGGGGGTTTATGACGATGTGAGTGAAGTGGTGGTGGAGCTTTCCGGTAACGGAGTGATCCATTACACATTAGACGGCTCGATTCCCGATGATACGGATCCCGTCTATGACGGACCGCTGCATTTAGCGGCAACCACGGTCGTCAAGGCAAAGAACTATCTCCCTGGCGCAATCCCATCAAAGATGAACTGCGCTTCCTATATTATCAATGAGCATCATACCTTACCGGTCATGTCGGTTTCCCTAAATCCCAGCTTCTTTAACGATCTGAACTGGAATCCGAATGTGGTAGGCTTGGAAAGGGCAGCATACGCGGAACTTTATGAAGACGGCTCTTCGTTCTCCATTCCGTGCTCCATGGCCTGCTTTGGCGGCAATACCCGTTCGCACCGCAAGAAATCCTACGCTCTGCGCTTTAACGATCAGTGGGGTGAGCAGTATCTGGAATATCCGTTATTCGACAAGCGCGATAACAGCGTCTACGAGTCTCTGGTATTAAGAACCGGCTCCAATGACTGGGATGTTGCCTATATGCGCGATATCCTAATGTCCGAGCTGATCGACGGGACCACAAATGTGGACGTACAGGCCTATAAGACCGTGGTGCTTTATATCAACGGTCAGTACTGGGGTTTATACAACATCCGTGAAAAGATCAATACGGCGTTCTTCTCGGAACTCTACAACATTCCGAAAGACGACATGAATATTCTCAGAATCGACTATGACGTGACGGCAGGTTCCTATTCGGCCTATAACCGTATCCGGGAATATGCCAATACGCACAGCATGGCCAATGAGGAATACTACAACGAGTTATGCAAGATGATCGATATCGATAACTTCATCGATTACTGGATCTGCCAGTCCTTCATCACCAATAACGACATCGTCAACTGCCGTTTCTGGAACTCCCCGTACTTCAATGACGGGAAATTCCGCTGGATCATGTATGACGTGGACCTCGGATGGTATAACATCTATACGGACTACTACTTAGGCTATATGGTCAGCGGCGAAGGCATCGGAGAAGGAACCAGCTTTGAAAATGACATCCTGCGTTCCGTCTTCAACTCTCCGCTTTTCCGTCAGAGATGGCTTGAGAGGATGAGCGTTCTGATGAAGAATGTCTGGAATGCCGATCACGTCATTGAAACCATCAATAACATCCACGACGCAATCTATACGGAAATGCCGCGGAATCAGGAGCGGTGGGGACTGACCATGGAAGAGTGGGAAGAGAACGTGGAATATCTCAGAGAATTTGCACGCAAGAGAGAGAATTACTTCCTGAGGACCACGCAGAACTACTTCTCCTTATCCAACAGCGAAATGAAGGAGCTCTTTGACGGCTTATGGTAGAAAAGAACAGGCGGAGATACCGCTATGAAATGAAATTCTCTCTCAGCAACTACCATGCCAATCTTCTGAAGCAGGAACTCAAATGCGTGATGCAGCTCGATCCGCATTCCGTCTCACAAGATCTTTCCTATCACATCCGTTCGCTTTATTTCGACAATCCGCTTTCGACAGCGTATCTGGAAAAGATGGACGGCGTAGAGAACCGGAAGAAATACCGCATCCGCTTTTACAACAGCGATCTCAGCCTCATCAAACTGGAATGCAAGCACAAGCATGACATGATGACCTGGAAGGAAAGCTGCACGATCACAAAAGAGGAAGCGGAAGCTTTGATCAAAGGGGAGCTGCGCATCGGACATGACAATAGGGAACTGTTGGTTTCCTTTATTGAAGATCAGATCATTCACCACTTAACGCCAAGCGTTTTGGTGGATTATGATAGGCTGGTATATGTCTATGATGTCAGTGAAGTCAGAATCACCTTTGACTATCATATCCGCAGCGGAAGATATGATACGGATCCGTTTGACTTTGATACCAACAGCCTCAGCGTCCTTGATGCGGATAAGGTGGTACTGGAAGTCAAATGCAACGAATTTATCCCGCAGCATATTTTGAATCTTCTCTCGCGTATCCCGAAAGTACGTGAGGCAATCAGTAAATTTGCATTATGCAGAAGCATAAAGTAGAAAGGAATCTGTTATGGCAAATATTATGGAATTTTTTACAGGTCAGTTTAACGGCCCGGTGAGCGTACCGATGATCTTGATCTCACTATTGGTGAGCTTTGCGGTATCGCTTTATATCATCTTTATCTATCGGAAGACATTTAACGGTATCGTCTATAACAGAAGCCTGCCGTTATGCATTCTTCTTTTATCCATGGTGACAGCCATGATCATCCGTACCATCAACTCCAACCTGTCACTCTCGCTTGGTATGGTCGGTGCTCTTTCCATCGTCCGTTTCCGTACGGCGATCAAGGACCCGGTAGACACGGCCTTCATGTTCTGGGCCATCACGGCCGGTATCATGAGCGGTGCCAACCTGTACTTCATCAGCATCGTCGGCTCTTTATTGCTGGGTGTCATCTACTATCTCTACTATCTCAGCGATGTAAAAGCGAAAACGCCGTATCTCTTAATTGTCCGCTATGAAGCAGCGGCAGAGGAAAGACTGGCGGATGCCTTAGCAGGTATCTCCCGCAGAAATCTGCGCTCGAAATCCGTCAATGAGAACGGCATGTGCGAAGTCACCTATGAAATCGAGCGTCTGGCGCATAGCGATTCCATTCTGCTCTCTCTGCAACAGGTAAGAGGGGTACAGAGTGTGAATCTGGTATCCTATCAGAACGATTTCGGAATGTAATTACGTAAAAGTGTGTCAAAGTACACACTTTTTATATTTTGGGGATATAATGAAATTAAAGAGGGGGATAATGTTATGATTCGGGAAGCAAAAGAAAAGGATCTTGATAAGATCCTGGAACTGCTGGTACAGGTCAATATGCTGCACCACAATCTGCGTCCGGACTTATTCAAAGGTCCGGCGACCAAATACAACAGAGAAGAACTTCTGGCAATGCTCACAAATGACAAGCGTCCGATCTTTGTCTATACGGATGATACCGATAATGTCTACGGTTATCTGATAGCAGAGATTCAGCAGGTCAGAAACAGTGAACTTCTGGTTGACAACAAGACCATGTTTATCGATGATATCTGCATTGATGAAAACAAGCGCAATCAGAAATTCGGAAAACATCTCTACGAATATGCCGTCTCTTATGCCAAACGGGTTGGCTGTCACAATATCGTTTTGAATGTATGGGAGGGCAACTTCGGAGCTGCCTGCTTCTATCAGGAAATGGGGTTAAAACCGCAGAAAACGGTAATGGAACAGATTCTGTAATCACCGTAAGCTGTATCACACGATACAGCTTTTTTATTATTGTGTATCACTAATGGTAAAACAGGAAAAATGTTATAATTAAGAAAACAGAGAAAGGAAATCATAAAGATGAGTTCACCGCTTACTGTCGTCCTGGTGCTTTGCGGCATCGTTTTGCAGTTGCTGTTCATCAAAGCGGAACATGAGGAGAAATACGTTTTCGCCGATATCCTGAAAGGTTCTGCTTCCCTGGCTTTTGTTTTGATCGGTCTGATCGGCTATCAGACCGGTATCAATTCCGCATCCTTCAGCTCCAAGATTCTGATCGGCTTGGTTTTCGGTATGATTGGAGATATTCTTCTGAACCTGCGCTTTGTCTTTGCGAAGATCGGTCAGAAGATCTTTCTGGCAGGAATTGCCGCATTTTTAACCGGGCATATTCTGTATCTGGTTGCCCTGATTCCTTATGGCGCACATCTCTTGCTCAGCGTGATTGTCGGTGCTCTGCTTGCGGCAGCTTTACTGGCATATATCTTTAAGACCATGGATGTGAAGATGGCCTTTAAGGTCTTCGGTATTGTCTATCTCGGCGCAGTGATCATCATGACCTGTATCGCCATTGACAGTGCTTTAACATACCGCACTGTGTCATCCACTATCTATGCAATCGGTGCCGTACTCTTTACGGCTAGCGATATCGTACTGATTTTCAATACATTCTCCGGCGTGACGAAGTTCTCGCTGCGCATTACCAATCTGCTGTTATATTATCTCGGACAGCTGCTGATCGCATTCAGTCTCTTTTTCGCAAGATAAAATATTATTTCCATGAGGGGGGTGGAACTATGAACAATTTCAATCTGATTCAGAAAACAAATATCATCTTCGGTGCCAAGGAAGAAAACAATGTCGGAAGTCTCATTGCCAGATATACTTCCAGAAGTGTTTTGATCGTTCATGACGGCGGAAGCTATCTCAAAGATCTCTTATACCGCGTGAAAGAATCCATTACCAAAGAAGGGATTACAATCTATGAACTTCCGAGTGTCAAAGCAAATCCGATTGTTTCCACAGCCAATGAAGGCATCCGGATGGTTAAGGAAAACAGTGTTGAATTTGTTCTGGCCATCGGCGGCGGATCGGTCATGGATACCGCAAAGTACATTGCCTTCGCGACGTATTCCGATATGGAAAACCCGCTGTTATTATCCTTTGAAGATAACATTACAACAAAGATCATTCCGCACGGGACCATTGTGACGCTTTCCGGAACCAGTTCGGAATGCTCCAACTGCGCCATGATGATGGACGATCTGCATGAACCGCTTATTAAATATGCCTTAGCCAATACCTGTCTCTATTTTGACTTTGCGATCATTGATCCGGAGATCGGATACACACTCCCGATGAAACAGATGGCTGCCGGCATCATGGATACCATCTCCCATGCCCTCGAAGTCTATTTAGCCCAGGAAGAGGAAGAAGTGATTGTGGAAGGGGAAATGGAACATGTGATCCGTACCACGATTGAATACGGAAGAATGGCCATGAAGGATCCGAAGAACTATAAGGTCCGCTCCACCTTATCCATTCTTACCATGATGGCTTACCGCGATGATATTTCCAACGGCGGTGTTCCGCAGGACTGGGGGATCCACGGCGTGGAAAATCCGGTTACGGCAACCTATAACGGCATTCACGGTCAGACGCTGGGTATTCTGACTCCGGCCTTTATGATCGTGGCATCACGGCATAATCCGCGGTCGTTTGTCAATCTGTCTGTCCGGGTTTGGGGCGTTGACCCAAAGAACAAAACAGATGAGGAGATCATTGCGGAAGGCGCAGAGCGTCAGAAGGAATGGTTAAGGGAAATGAAACTGCCTACCACATTCTCTGAGATCGGTATTACGATGGAGATGTTGGAAACGCTGATTCCGCAGGCCGTACCATGCGGAGCGGTATATCAGTTAAATGAGGCGGAAGTAAGAGAAATCTACTCCTTAAGCTTATAAAAAAGAAGCACTGTTCAAACAGTGCTTCTATTTTTCTTTGTTACTGAATTCTTTGATCCATAGCTGCCGCTGCTCTTCATTCTCCAGGGACTTCAGGAAATTGGAGTGCGATTCCGGATACTTTTCATAAAGTTCGTTTAACAGCTGCTTCATGCTTTCGCGTTGCGAATGCTTATCGCGCGGACACTTGGACTTTAAGACAGGAAGCTCCAGTTCTTTTGCCGTATCGATGATATCCTGTTCCGTCGCATAGAGCAAAGGGCGAATCACGTAAACTTCTTCCCGTGTCATATAGCGCTTAAAGGGCATGGTTTCCATCTTGCCGCCGTAGATCATATTGAGTAACAATGTCTCCATGGCATCATCGGCATGATGACCCAAAGCAATCTTGATAGCCCCGCGGTCTTTGGCTTCCTTAATGAGCGTTCCTTTTTTGAGCCGGGAACATAAGTGGCAGTTCAGTTCGCCGTTATGCAGGTGCTGTTCCAGCATGTTTTTGATCCTTGTTTCCACGCGGATGAGCGAAATATTATACTGTTCGAAAAAATGTACCACATTTTCAAAGCCTTCTTCGCCAAAACCCACGTCAATATAGATTCCCGTAATGCGGAAATCCTTCTTGCTGAACTTGCGGTAAAGTCCTAAGGCATACAGTAATGTCAGAGAGTCTTTTCCTCCGCTCACACCGACAACGATATGGTCGTTATTATCAATCAGACCGTAGTCCTGATCGGCTCTGCGCAGTGCTCCCAATACTTTTTTTATCTTCTTCATCTTATGATATAATACCATAGTATGAACGAGAAAAGCGGTATTATCCTGATTGATAAAGAAGCAAACATGACATCCTTCGACGTCTGCAGAAAAGTCGGAAGGGCTTTTTTTACGCGCTCGGTCGGTCATACCGGAACCCTGGACCCGAATGCGACAGGTTTGATGGTTGTATTGGTAAATAAGGCTACAAAGATTTTGCCGTATCTTCAGAAAGACTCCAAAGTCTATGAAGCAACCATGGTATTCGGAAAACAGTACGATACCGGCGATATCTGGGGAAATGTTCTTGCGGAAGCTGAAGTTAAAACTGTGACGGAAGAAGAGATCTTTAACGTTTTGAATTCCTTTGAAGGCAAACAGACGCAGACACCTCCGATGTATTCCGCCATAAAGATCAACGGCAGAAAACTGTATGAATATGCAAGAAACAATGAAGAAGTAAATGTGGAACCGAGAGAGATTGAGATCTTTTCTCTGGAACTCTTATTTTTTGACGGAAACACATTATCGTTCCGTGCCCATGTTTCCAGCGGTACCTATATCCGCACGTTATGCGAGGATATCGCAAAGGCCACCGGGAATCTCGGTGCCATGAGTGCGCTCAGAAGAACCAAAGTCGGTGCGTACTCTTTAGAAGATGCTTACAAACTCTCGGAAGTATCTTTGGAAACACCGCTTCTGCCCATCGATGCGGCAGTCGGTTTGCCGGTTATCGATTACGCAAACGGCGCGGATATCTTTAACGGACGCGACATTACATTAGATACGGAAGCAGAAAAAGTACTGATCCGTTATCAGGGAGAATGCGTTGCCGTCTATGCCCGAAAAGAAGGAAATGTTTTCCATTGCGAAAGGGGGCTGTGGTAATGAAGATCACACGTATTACAACACACCCGCATCAGCGCAGACTTCCGTGCATTGCGACGATCGGTAACTTTGACGGACTGCATCTCGGTCATATGGAACTCTTTAAAAAGACACTGGAACTCTCCAGAGAGAAAGGCTGTAAGAGCATTGTGATCACATTCGATCCCGATGTGCATTCCTATTTCCATAAAGATAAGGCGGAACATCTTACAACTCTGCAGGAAAGAAAAATGTTATTTGAAAAACTCGATTTTGACGAGCTGATTCTGATGGCATTTAATGATGAACTCTGTCATACTTCCAAGGAAGACTTCATCGATCAATATCTGTTAAAGCTGAACATTGACACCTTAGTGGTCGGCTTTGACTTTACCTACGGTGCCCATCCGCAGGGCTATGCCCAGGATTTGCTGGATTCTGAAATCAATACGGTAGTGATTCCGGAACTGCAGATCGACGGTGCAAAGGTTTCTTCCACACGGATCCGTGACTTAGTCGCGAAAGGCAAACTGGAAGAAGTGAACCGTTTACTCGGCAGACCGTACTTCCAGATTGGGACCGTCGTCAAGGGGAATCAGATCGGCAGAACGATGGGGTTCCCGACGGCAAACGTCTCTTACGAAGAAGATAAGATGCTGCTGCCGATCGGTGTCTATGCGGCGAAGATCCATATTGATGACAGGGTATTTGCGACGATGGTGAATATCGGCAGAAAGCCGACGATCTTTGAACATCACAGCATCTGGGTCGAAGCGCATATCCTGGACTTTGATGAAAATATCTACGGGAAAACGGTATGTCTCGAATATCTTTCCTATCTGCGGCCGGAAGTGAAATTCGCATCGATGGAAGAGCTGAAAGAACAGCTGAGAAAAGATGTGAATTCGACAAGAGAATATTTTAAGTGTATGATATACTAGGTTAAAGGTGATACTATGGCAAACGAATATATTCAGGTAACAAATGAAAACAACGGATCAAAGGTTTCCCTCAACATGGGAGTGTTTGAATCCATTATCAGAGAAGTTGTCAGTACCAGTGATGATGTGGAGCTTGCGGACAAGAAAGCAATTCAGCTGCGCAATGTGAACAACACGTTATCCGTAAAGGTGGATGTCCGCGTTCATCTGAACTCGAACGCCATCACCATCTGCGAATATCTGCAGGAAAGCATCTTCAATTCCATCTACCAGATGACGGATCTGAAGTGTTACGATATCGCAATCAATGTTGTTGAATTTATTTTTTAGAGGTTATATATGGTTAAAATGACAAGACATGCTCAGAGAGAGGCATTGATGCAGGCTCTTTATACATACTTACTTTTGCATACGGAACTTGCCGATGTTCTTCAGGATCTTAAGACCGATGACGAAGAAGTCAATACGTATTACTACGATGTCATTGAAGTCTTAATGGACAAGGAAGACGATTATGCTTCTTTCATCGGCTCGCAGATCAAGGACTGGGACTATGACCGGCTTAGCTACGTCGAACGGGCAATCTTACTGTTGGCCATGGCGGAATATGACGGCTTGCACTACGATAAGCCGATCGTCATCGACGAAGCTGTCCGTCTGGCAAAGAAGTACTGTGATGAAGATACATACAAACTGATCAATGGAGTTCTGGATAAGGCATGAGCGTTAGAAGCTGGAGCGTTGAACAACTGATTTCATATTTAAAAAACCGCTTGGAAAACGATGCGTATCTCTCCTCGCTATGGGTGAAAGGGGAGATTTCGAATTTTGTGAATCACTCAAGCGGTCATTTTTATTTTACTTTGAAAGACGAAAAGGCAGCGATCTCCTGCGTGATGTTCTCCACTTATGCAAGACGGGTGAACTTCAAAATCACCGAAGGCATGAAAGTCCTCTTAAGCGGCAAGCCGTCCATCTACGATAAGACGGGACGACTGCAGCTGTATGTCTATGATATCCAGCAGGACGGCATCGGACTCTTATATCAGCGATTTGAAGAATTAAAGAAGAAGTTATATCTTGAAGGATACTTTAAGGAAGAGCATAAAAAGCCGCTTCCGAAATATCCGTTTGATATCGCCGTGATCAGCGGGGAGAAAACCGCTGCGCACTCTGACATTATGACAACACTGAAACGAAGGTGGCCGGTGGCCAAGGTGACCGACTATTTCTCTCTGGTTCAGGGAGAAGCG
>CADCPY010000082.1 GCA_902803495.1 uncultured Erysipelotrichaceae bacterium | reverse complement strand
CTGACCGGCAAGGAATACGGCAAAGTCGAATTCACGGAAGTCCGCGGACACGATGCCGGTATCCGTGAAGCTGCCATCGACATCAACGGAACAGTGGTCAATGTTGCCATCGCTTCCGGTATGAAGAGTGCGAAAGTCCTGTTAGACGAGATCCGGGAAGGCAAGTCCAAATATCAGTTCATCGAAATCATGGGCTGTCCGGGCGGATGCATTAACGGCGGCGGTCAGCCATATGTCCGCAGCTGCTTCCTGCCGAACGAACCGGATAACATTCTGGACATCTACAAGGAAAAGAGAGCCAAAGCCCTCTACTCCGAAGACGAACGCCAGACGATCCGTCAGTCGCACAACAACCCGCAGATTCAGGAACTCTATCAGAAGTATCTGGGCGAACCGAATTCCCACAAGGCACATGAGCTGTTACATACAACATATGCCGCCAGAGTCGGATTCAACGAAATCAAGAAATAGTGCAAAGAGGCCTGCCAACCGGCAGGCCTTTTCTTTCCCTTTCTCCTTAATCAATGTTCTTTTATCAATATTTTTTTATTGATATAGCAGTGGAAGTATGATATAAAATTATTGATATCATCAAAGGAGGATTAAAATTATGGCTAGATTTACACTGCCAAGAGATGTTTATCATGGAAAAGGTTCTTTGGAAACATTAAAGACCTTAAAAGGAAAAAAAGCGATCATCTGCGTCGGCGGCGGATCCATGAAGCGCTTCGGCTTCTTAGACAGAGCTGTCAGCTACCTGAAAGAAGCAGGTATGGAAGTTGCTTTATTCGAAGGTATCGAATCCGACCCGTCCGTTGATACGGTCATGCGCGGCGCGGAAAAGATGCTGGAATTTGAACCGGACTGGATCGTTGCAATCGGCGGCGGTTCCCCAATCGATGCTGCTAAAGCAATGTGGATCAAATATGAATATCCGAACTGCACATTTGAAGATATGTGCAAAGTCTTCGGTATTCCGGAATTACGTCACAAAGCAAAATTCGTAGCAGTCTCCTCCACATCCGGAACAGCTACGGAAGTTACGGCTTTCTCCATCATCACTGACTACAAGAAAGGCATCAAATATCCGATCGCTGACTTCGAAATCACACCGGATATCGCCATCGTTGACCCGGATCTGGCAGAAACAATGCCGAAGAAACTGGTTGCTCACACAGGTATGGACGCATTAACACATGCCGTGGAAGCTTATGTCTCCACAGCAAACTGCGACTACACGGATCCTTTAGCAATCCACGCCATCGAAATGATCCAGAGAGACTTAGTCGATTCCTACAACGGTGACATGGCTGCCAGAGACAGAATGCACAATGCACAGTGCTTAGCCGGTATGGCTTTCTCCAACGCCTTACTGGGTATCGTCCACTCCATGGCTCACAAGACAGGTGCCATCTTCCAGGACTACGGTGCACACATCATCCACGGTGCTGCCAACGCCATGTATCTGCCAAAGGTCATCGCCTTCAATGCCAAAGATGAAACAGCAAAGAAGAGATACGGTGTCATCGCTGACTACATGCATTTGGAAGGAACAACAGACGATGAAAAAGTTGCTTCCCTGATCAAGTTCTGCAGAGACATGAACGATAAGCTCAACATCCCGCACTGCATTAAGAACTACGGTGCCGATTCCTACCCGACAGAACAGGGCTTCGTTCCGGAAGAAGTCTTCTTAGAAAGACTGCCGGAAATTGCCAAGAACGCAATTGCCGACGCATGTACAGGATCCAACCCGCGTCAGCCGAGCCAGGAAGAAATGGAAAAACTTCTGAAGTGTTGTTACTATGACACTGAAGTCGATTTCTAAGAATAATCTCAGAGACGAAAAAGGATTAACGGAGGAGGAATATCTCCTCCGTTATGATCCTGACAAATATCCCAAACCGTCTCTGACCGCAGACATTCTGATCATTTCCGAGCGCGGTCTTTTGATGGTTTACCGCCGAAACCACCCCTTCCTGCACCATTGGGCACTGCCGGGCGGCTTTGCCAATGCGAAGGAAGAAACAATGGAGACTGCCAAACGCGAGCTGCAGGAAGAAACAGGTGTCATAGCCGACGCCCTCCCCCTGCTGAATGTCTATTCCGCGCCGAACCGGGATCCGCGCGGCTGGGTCGTCTCCGTTGCCTATCTGAAAGAGATCTCCGAAAAAGAGATCACGGTTCAGGCCGGGGATGATGCGCTTAAGGCCGAATGGTTCCATGTCACAAATACAAACGGAACGCTTACTTTACAAAACGCTAATTTGACGCTGAGCGAAGAGGATCTGGCATTTGACCATGCCAAAATCATCCGCGACGCTCTGGCCTATCTCAAAAAGGAGCAGATCTGATATGACGGAAATCAAGCAACTGACGCAGACGGAAGCCGAAGCGATCGCTTCCTGGGAGTATCCTGCGGACTATTGCTGGACAAGCGTGGAACACGGGACGGAAAACGAATACTTCCTTTTGCGGGAAACCTACCGCAATGACAGTTACTATGCTTTGCATGAGGGAGAAACCCTGTGCGGCTTTTTTGCCGTCAACAACCGCATCAGGCCGGAGATTGCCGCCCTTTCCTTCACGTTACATCCTTCCCTTTGTAACACGGAAAAAGAAGCGGCTTTCTTAAAGGAGATCGAGGCGTTTATCGCCGCACACTATCCGGAAGTACAGATGATCAACGTCATCACCTACTCCACCGCTCCGCATGCCGCCGAAGTCTATGAAGCGCTCGGGTATACCAATCACGGGCCTTTAGCTTCTTACGGACATGACATGCAGTCGTATGAGCAGGAAGGTTTCAACGCCGACGGCACTCCGGATTTTAAGGAAGAGATCCACCTGATCGTTTTAAGCAGGCAACTTTCCCGTAACTGAGTCCGGCTTCTCTTGAGTCTGACGTCAAAGTATGGGAAAATGATTATAATCAGGAAAACTTCAATGAAGACAGTCATGAGTGTAACGGAAAACCAGCTGGAACGGTACCCGAGATACCTTTCCTATTTAAAGAAGTTGAGAGACGAAGGTGTCCGCACGATTTCCTCGCCGGCCATTGCCTCTGTTTTCCATTGCTCCGAAGATCAGATCCGGAAAGATTTCCAGGCCATCAGCGTTTCCAAGGGAAAACCGAAAACCGGACGTGATGTTCAGGACATGATCGACTCCATTGAATCCTTCCTGGGCTACCACAATACCAATGATGCCGTCATCATCGGTGTCGGTCATCTGGGAACCGCCTTTTTGAACTATCAGGGCTTTGAGAAATACGGCATTCATATCATCGCAGGCTTCGATAACAACCCTGCCATGATCGGACAGAAGATCCACGGCAAAACGGTCTTCTCCTCCGAGAAGATGGAAAATCTGATTCCGCGTCTGAATGTCCGCATCGCCATCATCACCCTTCCGGCCAATGAGACGCAATCCGTGGTGGACACCTTAGTCCGCTGCGGGATCCGGGCCATATGGAATTTTGCCCCGGTGCATCTGGAGGTTCCGGAAGGAATCATTGTGGAGAATCTCGACCTTGCTGCTTCCCTCGCCATTCTGTCCCAGAAGCTGGCCAAACAGGATGAAGCGGAAAACGAAAACGATCCGGATGCAGAAGAAGGGAAATGATCCCAACGCTGCATCCTTTTTTCTTTGAATATGCATACAGAAGGAGCTATCTATGAATTATTGTCTTATCAGCAATACCAGTGACTGCAAGAACTGCTACAAATGTATCCGTCACTGCCCGATCAAGGCCATTTCCTTTGAAAATGACCGTGCCTCCATCATTCATGAGGACTGCATCCTCTGCGGCACCTGTTACAACGTCTGCCCGCAGGATCTGAAAGTCATCCGGAACGATTTGGAGAAAGTGCAGGGACTCATACGGTACAGCAATCAGGTTTTTGTCTCTTTAGCACCGAGCTTTATTGCCTACTATCCGGAAGCGGACATCACCACCATGCGCAAGGCGCTGCAGAAGCTGGGCTTTACAGACGTGGAAGAGACGGCGGTGGGTGCCACCATTGTCAAATCCGCCTACGATGAGATGCTGGATGACGATCATGACGTTATCATCTCCTCCTGCTGCCACTCCGTAAATACATTAATCAAGCGCTACTATCCGGACTGCCTGCCGTATCTGGCGGATGTGCTTTCCCCGATGCAGGCGCACGGGCTGGATATCAAAAAGCGCTACGGCAATGACGCCAAAGTCGTCTTCATCGGACCGTGCATTGCCAAGAAAGATGAAGCCGACCGTCACCCGGAATATATCGATGCCGTATTGACCTTTGAAGAGCTTGACCGCTGGCTGAGCGAGAAAAACGAAGCCAT
>CADCPY010000081.1 GCA_902803495.1 uncultured Erysipelotrichaceae bacterium | reverse complement strand
GAGGCGGCGGATCCCTGGAAGACTTATGGTGCTTCAATGAAGAATCCGTAGTCAAGGCCATCTACAACTGCAATACGCCGATCATTACCGGGATCGGACACGAAGTGGACTTCACGCTCAGCGACTTTGCGGCTGATGTGAGAGCCAATACCCCGACCGGTGCTGCGGAGCTGTGTGCACCGCGATTGGAAGATGTGATCAGCGAGATCCGGGATAAGAGAAGCCGCATGATTCAGAGCGTGACTCATCAGACCAAACTGTATGAAAACCGTTTGGCAGCCTATAAAGATCATAGACTGAAACGGTTAAAGGACCATATCATTCAGAAGGATGCCATGCAGCTGATGATGAATATCGATGCACTGTCCCGCTATCCTCAGAATGTGAAGCAGATGTATGAAGGTTCACTTCAGTTAAATCTTAATAAAATCATACAGAAGAAAGAAATGTTTGTTGCAGCGGCGAAATATCAATTGGACTCTGATTATGCTAAAATGGTAACAGAGGTCAAAAACCGACTGCAGAATACAAAAGATAATCTCCGTCATTCCGACACACTGTTAAATGCCTATTCCCCAACAGCTATTTTAAGCAGGGGATATTCCATCGTCTTAAAGGACGGCAAGGCAGTCAAAAGCGTGGAGGAAGTCAGAGAGAAAGATATCCTGAATGTCCGTGTTGCAAGCGGCAGCTTCACAGCGGAAGTGAAGGATAAAGGAGAATAAGACATGGAAGAATTAAGTTTTGAAAAAGCCATGGAACGGCTGGATGAAATCGTCCGGCTCTTAGAAAAGAATGAGCTTCCGATGGAAGAATCGCTCAAGCTGTTTGAGGAAGGTCTGAAACTGGCCAAAAAGTGCAACAGCGAATTAAAGGATTTTGAAGAGAAAGCAAACACATTACTTGAGGAATTTGAAAAGGATGCCTGATTTCAAGCAGTTGATCGATGAGGCATTAGAGAAGCGCCTCAATGCAGAACATATCGGAAACAGTCTGGTTGCCGATGCGATGCGCTATGCCATTCTCAATGGCGGCAAGCGCGTGCGTCCGCAGCTTTTAGTGCGTTTTCTTTATGACCTTACGGATGATTATCACGCCGGTATTTTAGCGGCACTGGCTCTGGAAATGGTTCATACCTATTCTCTGGTCCATGATGATCTTCCGGCCATGGATAATGATGATTACCGTCGTAACCAACTGACGGTTCATAAAAAGTTTTCCGAAGATATTGCCATATTAGCAGGAGACGGCTTATTGACGGAAGCATTTGTTGCTTTGGCGGAAGGAAACTATCCATCCAAAGTGGCCGGGATCCTTTCCGATCATGCAGGAGTGAAAGGAATGATCTACGGGCAGGAACTGGATCTGAAACTGGAGGATAAGGAAATCTCCCTGGAGCAGTTAAAAGAGATCCACCGCTATAAGACGGGCAAGCTCTTAAGCGCACCGCTGATGATGGCGTGCGTGATTGCCGATAAGGAAGAATATCTGAAGGATGCCGAAGAGATCGGCATGATGTACGGCCTGGCATTTCAGATCCAGGATGATATTCTTGACGTAACAAAAAATCTGAAAAAAGAAGGGGAAGAAAGCAGCGATCTGAAAAACCACAAGAACACTTACGTGAAGTACATGAGTGTAGAGGAAGCAAAGCAGCAGGTCAAAGACCTCTATGATAAGATCTTAGACAAGCTCAACGCATTACCGCTCAAGCATGAGACGACCGTAGCGTTTTTGGAAAGTCTCTTTGACAGAGATATTTAGGAGGCAGTATGAAGCTTAGTGAAATTAAAAGCCCTTCGGATCTGAAGAAGATGAATGTGAATGAGCTGAATCAGCTCTGTTCCGAGATCCGTTCCACTTTGATTGAAACGGTATCGAAGACAGGCGGCCATCTCTCCAGCAACCTCGGTGTTGTGGAGTTGACGGTAGCTCTGCATTACGTCTTTGATTCCCCAAAGGATAAGATCTTTTTTGATGTCGGACATCAATGCTATACCCATAAATTACTGACGGGTCGCTATGACTCTTTTTCCACGTTGCGCCAGTTCGGCGGAATCAGCGGGTTTGAAAAGAGATGCGAAAGCGTACACGATGTCTGGGAAGCGGGACACTCTTCCACTTCACTTTCCGCTGCCTACGCCATGGCGGTTGCCAGAGACTTGAATCATGAGAAATATTCCGTTGTTCCGGTCATCGGTGACGGAGCGATCACCAGTGGTATGTCTTTTGAAGCGTTAGACCAGATCGGCGGCAGCAAGCACAATCTGATCATTATCTTCAATGACAACAACATGTCCATTTCCAAAAACGTCGGAGCAATCTCCAACGTCCTGAATAAAGTCCGTACGGCCAAACCGTACACCAACTCCAAGAAGACATTAAAAGCCTTACTGCAGACTTCCAACTTCGGGGAATCGGTGCTGGACAGCTTAACGCAGTTAAAGGAAAGCATTAAGAAAAACGTGATCGATACCTCGATCTTCGGGGAATTCGGCATTGACTATATCGGCCCGTTTGACGGTCATGACATCAAGGAAATGATCAATGTCTTCCGCTTGGCCAAAACCCATGAAGGACCGATCGTCATTCACTTACTGACAAAGAAAGGCAAAGGCTATCCGCTTTGCGAAGATGACAAGGAAGGCTACTGGCACGGTGTCGGGGCATTCGACCCGTTAACAGGAGCATCCTTAAACATTCTGCCGGAAGAACATCTGACATGGAGCCAGATCTTCTCGGAAACACTGACCCGCATGGCGAAAAAAGATTCGCGCATCTGCGCCATTACCCCGGCCATGATCACCGGCAGCAAGCTGGAAAAATTCTTTGCGCTCTATCCGGAGCGGGCTTTTGACTGCGGCATCGCCGAAGAGCATGCGGCAACTTTTGCGGCAGGACTCGCCATCAGCAACAAGCGGCCGTTCCTTTCCATTTACTCGACATTCCTGCAGCGTGCCTACGACCAGATCAACCACGACATCTGCCGGATGGATCTGCCGGTCGTTTTGGGAATTGATAGGGCACAGCTGGGCGGAGAAGACGGGGATACCCATCACGGAGTTTTCGATGTCGGTATTCTGACTCCGTTACCGCATATGATCTTAGCGCAGCCGAAGGATTCCAAAGAAGCGCAGAATCTGCTGTATACGGCCTTCCATCAGAACCATCCGTTCGGGATCCGCTATCCGAAAGGTTCCGTTGTTTATGAGGAACTCGAAGACTTTAAGGAAATTCCGATCGGAAGCTGGGAGATCCTGTCCGACAGCGACAAGCCGGATGCCTACATCATTACGTACGGACCGGAAGTCGACCGTCTGTATCATAAGATGCATACCAACAATCTGAATATTGCGATCGTCAATGCCAGATTCTTTAAACCGCTGGATACCCAGTGCATTTGCAAGATTGCCGCAAGCAAAAAACCGGTCTTCACGTATGAGATCGATATGGAAAAGGGCGGACTGTCCTCCTCCATCTTAGAGTTCTGCAATGACCATGATCTGAAGATGCATCTGACCCGTTACGGCATTGCCGACCAGTATGTTACCCACGGCTCCGTTAACGCTTTAAAGAAGTCACTGGGAATTGACATCAATACGGTATGTAACGATATTATTGCGAAAGTATACAACAAATGAGACTCGATACTTATTTAGTGGAGCACGGCTATTTTGAAAGCCGCGCCAAAGCACAGGATGCCATCAAAGAAGGATTGGTTGCTGTTGAGGGATCAACAGTCAATAAATCCTCTTTTGCTATGGAAGAGGGCATGCAGGTAAGTATCATTGACGTCAAGAAATATGTCTCCCGTGCCGGGGATAAACTCAACGGCTGTATTATCAAAGACAATATCGACTTGACCGATAAAGTTGTGGTCGATATCGGCTCCTCCACGGGTGGCTTTACCGACTGCTGTCTGCAGCACGGCGCAAGGAAAGTGTACGCCGTGGATGTCGGAACCAATCAGCTGGTCGAGAAATTAAGAAACGATCCGCGGGTCGTAGTGATGGAAAACACCAATGCCCGCTATTTGAAAAAGGAATACTTTGCGGATGAGATCACCTTTATCTGCATGGATGTCTCTTTTATCAGCTGCACGCTGTTACTGCCGGTCATCTCCAATTTATTAAAGGACGGCTCCGATGCCGTGATCCTGGTGAAACCGCAGTTTGAGGTCGGGAGCAGATATCTGAACAAGCAGGGAGTTGTCAAAAATCAGAACGTGCGCGAGCGCGCGTTAGAGGATATCATTGCTTTACTGCCGAACTTCAAACTAGTAAAATATAACTGTATGTTAAGTGATGTTGTCGGCAGGAGCGGGAATCAGGAATACCTTCTCCATGTTAGAAAACAGGAGGAATTATGATTCGGCATCTTTATATTAAAGACTATGTCATCATTGATGAGTTGAACATCGATTTCAAGGAAGGATTCTCCGTCTTTACGGGCGAAACGGGAGCCGGGAAATCCATTATTATCGATGCGATCTCTTTACTGTGCGGCGAACGTCTCTCATCTAACGTGGTGCGCAGCGGCGCCAAAAAGGCCGTCATTGAAGCAGTCATCACCATTGATCATCCAATTGTAAAACAGCTTTTAGAGGAAGCGGGTTTTGAGCTGGAAGAAGAGAATATCCTATCCAGAGAGATCTCAGCCGACTTAAAGAGCACGATGCGCTTCAACTACCGTACCATCACCCAGTCCTTCGCCAGGGAACTGACGGAAAATCTCATCGATATTCATAATCAGCACGGCACACAGTATCTTTTAAATCCGAAAAACCATCTGACGCTGCTCGATGAATATCTGAATGATTCCAAAACAAAAAATGATGTTGCCGAGGCTTACCGCACGTATTACGAAAAGAAACGGAAGCTTGAGGAAACACTGAATACCGACTTCAATCTGGAAGACAGAGACTATCTGTTCTATCAGAAGCAGGAGATCGAAAATCTGCATATGCAGAAAGGGGAGCTGGAAGAACTTGAGGAAAAGGAAAAGAAGCTTCTTTCCTTTGAAAAGACTTCCGAAGCACTCTCTGCAGCTACTTCTGAACTCTCCGGCAACAACGGAGCACTGGAGCATTTATACTTGGGCAAAAAGGAACTGGAAAACGTTGCGGATCCGGAGATCCAGGAGACGATTTCCAAGATCAATGATTATTACTTTGAACTGGAAGATCTCTTTGAGAGAGTGAACGACTATTACCATACGCTTTCCTATGACGAAAACGAATTCAATGCCATCCAGGACCGTATCTTTACGATCAAGAAAGTCGTAAGGAAATACGGCGGAAGCTATGAATCCATGATGGAGCGCTTAGCTGAAATCGAAGAGAAACTGCGTTTAATGGAACACAGGGAAGAATACTTGAAGGAAGCCCAGGCCGATATGGAAAAAGCCTATCAGGCTTATTTGAGCCTTGCCAGAGTCTTAAGCAGCAAGCGCAAAGACGCAGCGATTAAACTGGAAAAGGAAATCAAAAAGGAACTGGGAGACCTGGAACTCTCGAATACCACGTTCCATGTGGATATTGCGGAGCGTGACGGAAACAGGGAAGGGATCGACCGCGTCGAATTCTTCATTTCCACAAACCCGGGTCAGCCGCTCAACCCGTTAAGCCAGGTGGCTTCGGGCGGGGAATTAAGCCGGATCATGCTGGGCTTAAAGACCATTTTCAATTCGCTCTTCGGCATTAAAACGATCATCTTCGATGAGATCGACAGCGGTGTCAGCGGCAAGATTGCGACTTCCATCGGCTTAAAGATGCGCAAGATTGCCGAGAAGGCCCAGGTCTTATCGATCACCCATCTCGGACAGGTAGCTGCCTGTGCCGCGAACCATTACTTTATTTACAAGGAAGTCAAAGACGATACGACATATTCCCGCATCCGTGAACTCTCCTATGAAGAAAGAGTTGAGGAGCTGGCCAATATTGCGACCGGTACACAGAGCCAGGCAGCTCTGCAGAGTGCCAGGGAGCTTTTGGAACGGCTACAGAAATAGAGGTTGATCATGTTACTGCAGGACGCCTATGAACTATACATCACGGATATCACGGTAAATAAAGGCATGAGCAACCGTTCGATTGAAAGCTACGCTTCCGATCTGAAAAGGTACTTTGCCTTTTTAAACAGGCAGAGTATCACCCAGGTGGAAGAAATCACCCGTGATGTGATTTACGACTATATTGCGGAAGCGCTCGATTCGCTTTCCAAAAGCTCTGTTGCCAGAGAACTGACTTCCATCCGCGGATTTCATTATTATTTAAGTGAGAACCTCAGAATGGACAATCCGGCCGTGAATCTGGCCAGTGTGAGAAGATCGAAGAGTCTGCCGCGCTTTTTAAGCGAAGCAGAACTGAAGACACTGTTTGATTCCTTTGATGACGATAAGGAACCGGAACTTCTTTATCACGTCATCTGTGAGATGATGTACAGCTGCGGCCTGCGCGTCAGCGAGCTTTGCAACCTCACCATGAATCAGTACAACCGCTCCAATAACTTTATCCGTGTTCTGGGGAAAGGAAATAAGGAGCGCATGGTACCGATTGCCGAAAGCTCCGCGGAACTGTTAAATAAATATCTCGACACGGTCCGTCCGTTCTGGAATCAAAAGGGCATGAATTATCTTTTAATAAACCCGAGAGGCAATCAGTTAAGCCGGAAATATGTCAGCGATTTATTAAAGCGCAAGGAAGTGGAACTGGGACTGGATCTCAGTATTACGGCCCACTCGTTCCGCCATACCTTTGCGACCGATTTATTGGCCAACGGGGCCGATTTAAGATCCGTGCAGGAGTTATTGGGACACTCGTCCATCTCCACGACACAGATCTATACGCACGTGCAGACCAAACAGCTGCATGCAGCCTATGATTCCTTCTTCCCGAAGAGGGATATCAAGGAGAAAGAAAAGGAGGATAACGATGAAAAGGATTAAGAAGATCTTACTTGTTTTTCTGGTGTTTTTCCTGTTGCCTCTTTCTGCCTGCACCAAGAAAGAAGAAGCCTTACCGCTGCCGGAAGATATGAGCGGTATCCGCGGTGAGATGTTCCATATTGATAAAAATATCAATGAGGAAACCATTGATAACTATTTAAACAGAGACGACTGTGCTTACTTCGATATGCGCATGCTGGAAGATCCGGCAAACTATGAAGCCATCGGCGGGGATTCCCGCTTAAGCGGACTCTTAAACGGATTTGAAATCGTTCCTTATCCGTACTTATGCGATGGACTCAATCTGCCGGAAGAAGTACTGCCGGGCTATGAAGGCAGAACGCTTTTCCATAAAGAGGATGACGGTACTTACAGCGCCAATTATGCGGAAAGCGATGAGATCCTTTCCGCCATCTTCCCGAAAGACAAAGCCATTATTCTGATGTGCGGAGGCGGCGGATATGCCGGCATGACAAAAGAGTTTCTGATTGCCAAAGGGTATGACGCCAATAAGATCTACAATGCCGGCGGTTACTGGTATTACAAAGGGGAAAATGCCAAGCAGATCTTAAAGGAAGACGGCAACTTTGATTTAAGCGAAGTCAATTACCAGATCATTGACTTTGACACACTGACTCTGATTCAGAATGAGCCGGTATCCAAGGATTCCATCATTGTGGACGGAGAAGATGTCTTTGTGGATGTCGACTCTCTGGAAGAGATCGTTGAGAAGCAGAACCATCAGGAAAACTTCCTGTTATATCTGCATTTACCGGGCTGTCTGACCTGTGCATCCTTTACACCGATCTTAAGACAGCTGGCGGAAGACTACGGATTAAAGATCTGCCGCATGAATATCAATATCACGAATGAAACGGAAAACTTCATTTCCCAAAAAGTTGCCTTTGCGCCGAGTCTACTTATATTTATTAAGGGAAACCTGGTGGATTATTTAGACGCGGAAGATGACTGCGATATAAAATACTACCGTGACTATGAAGGTCTGAAAGAATATATTACGCAGTATATTCAGCTGGACTGATTGAAGTAAGAAACAATAACCCATTGACTCTGCGACACTTTGTCCGGAGTCTTTTTCTATTCGCAACAGCTTTTATTGTTTCAAAAACTGTATAATGAGTAAGGAGGAAGACGCTCTATGAAACAGTTAAATCCAGAGACCTATCATGAATATCTGAAAACAACCTATGCTTCCTGGCTGGGAAAGAATATCGGAATCCGGCTGGGTGCACCGATTGAAAGCCGGACGTATGAAGAAATCCGGAAGAAGTATCCCAACATTACGGGCTATTTAGTCGACTTTGATATCTTTGCGTCCGATGACGATTCCAACGGTCCGCTGTTCTTTGTGAGAGCACTGGATAAGGGAAACAACATTACTGCCGAAGATATCGGAGAGACATTCTTAAACTACATCCAGGAATATACCGGCTTTTTCTGGTGGGGCGGCGTCGGTGTTTCCACGGAGCATACGGCCTATGAAAATCTGAAGAACGGCATCAAAGCTCCGCAGAGCGGCTCGAAAGAACAGAACGGTATTGCGACGGCGGAACAGATCGGCGGTCAGATCTTCTCCGACTGCTGGGGATATGTCGCCGGATATGATCCTTTACTGGCAAAAGATCTTGCGGTCAAAGCGGCAAGCGTCACCCATGACGCAAACGGGCTTGAAGGTGCAGCTTTTGTGGCAATTGCCATCACACTGGCTTACCAGAAGGATGACGTCATGGATGTCATTGAAGCAACGCTGGAATATTTAGGTAAACGCAGAAAATACTATAAAGTCTGCAAGGATATTATCCGGTTCTATCGTGAAAATCCGGAGGACTGGCTGAAATGCTTCCGCTACATTCAGGCAAACTACGGCTACGATAAGTTCCCGGGAACCTGCCATATCATTCCGAATACCGCCATTATGATCTTAGCCATGTGCTACGGAAAGAATGACTTCTCCAGAACACTCTGCATTCTGAATCAGTGCGGATGGGATACGGACTGTACCTGCGGCAATGTCGGCAGCATCATGGGAGCTCTGGTCGGTTTGGAAGGAATCGACCCGAAATGGATCACACCGATCAATGATGTCGTAAATTCCTCGAGCTGTGTCGGCTCCTTAAATATTGATTCCATCTCCCGTACCTCCCAGATGTTTTCGCAGTATGCCATGCAGCTGCAGGGCTATGAGAAACCGGAATATACGCATTTCTCTTTCCCGTACGCCACGGAAGGCTTCCGCTGTAATGGAGAAGTACTGACGACTGACTGTAACGGCTTAACCGTCCCGGAAAAGAAAGAAGTTTATTTCTACAGTTACTATCTGCCGGAAGATATCTATGATGCCCGTTACGATCCTGTGTTTTCGCCGCGTTACTATCCGAATGATATGATGCGCTTCACCTTTGAAACGGAAGGGGAAACAGCCGTTAAGGTATTTGCGGAAGACTGCGAGAGAATACGCGTTGAGAAAGAATATGTTATCAGCGGAAAAGAAGATATCTGTTTCCGTTTGCCGAAAGGCTTAAATAAAGTGATCCATACGATCGGATTTACTGCGGATCAGGCGTGCCGCCTATTGGACTATGAAGCATTGCCGTCTTCAGAAGTTGAGGTTAACTTCTCCAACTATCCTTATGACGGATACGGCCCGCGCTATGCCGGTGATACGCTTTACAATATCCGTGCCTTCAATAATCACAGCGGGACATGGACTCTGAAAGAGGGGACTCTGACTGCGCAGAAAGAGGATCATGCACTCATTACAACCGGTGCCTTAAATAACACGGTATATGAGCTGGAAATGGCCTTTAGAAAAGACGGAAAAATTGATGATTATCTCGTATTCAACTTCCACGGATACGAAGATTTCTATGCGGCGGGGATCTGTGGGAACAGCTTTGTTGTTTTAAAGAAAGATAACGGCTATCACACAGTAGTTTCCTATCCATTCAAAACAGAAATATTGTCCCAAAATACATTGAAAGCTAAAATCAGTAATGATAAAATGACTATGTGTTTCAATGGGGAGCTTTTTGAGTTTCATGAAGGCATTCCTCATACCGGTGCTGTTGGAATTCTTTCCCGCAACAGTGCTCAGGTACATATCTCAGGATTTAAATTCAGTTCGCTGGATTTAGATATAGAAAACAGTAAAAGGAGAGAAAAATGAAAAAATTATTAACTGTTTTACTGGCATTATTCTTAGTCGTTAGCTTAACAGCTTGCTCCAAGGGTAATGACGATGCGACACCGTCTGAAGGTGGAGACACTCCTGCAGAAACAACGAAGAAAAAAGTCGCTGTTTTAGTTCCTTTCACAGGTGACAACTCTTACTTCGATACATTAGCCAGAGGCGTGACGAAAGCAAACGAACTCTACGGTGACAAAGTTGAAGTTGTTATCAAGGAAGTCGGCAACACAACGGAAAAAGCGATTTGGGACAATGCATTCGACGAATTCTGCGAAGGCGGAGATTATGACCTGGTTGTTTCCGGTAATAACTCCTACGAAGAATACTTATATGATGCTGCGGAAAGATATCCGGATCAGGCATTCATGAACTTCGATGCTTCCACAATCAGAGACACTTGCACAAACGTTTACAACGTTAACTATGGCTTAGGTCCTTTAGGTTATGTTGTCGGAACATTAAGTGCTGAAATCACAAAGACTAACAGAGTCGGTGTCTTATTAGGTATGGACATTCAGCCAATGAACCAGTTCATCGGTGGCTGGTGCCAGGCTTTAAGTGAAAGAGGCGTTGAATTCATCGTTGACTATGTTGTTTCCACAACTCCGTTCCAGGATCAGCAGGCTGGTTATGAACAGACAAAAGACATCATCGCAGCTGGCGCAGACGTTGTCTGGCAGGTTGCCGGTGGTACAGGTAACGGCGTTATTCAGGCATGTGCCGAAAATCCGGATGTCTGGTGTGTCGGCGTTGACCAGGACCAGTACGGTCAGTTCTTAGAATCTCAGCCGGATTGGGCAAAGACAATCATCACTTCCGCACAGAAGAACTCTGACGTTGTCTTAGCTGAAGTTGTCAAGATGGTTGTTGAAGGAACATTCAATGAAAAATTAGGTAAGACAGAGGCTTGGTCTCTGGATACAAACGGTGTTGGCTTATCCAACAACGAATTCTATCAGGCAAATGTTTCTGAAGAAATCAGAGCAAAAGTCGACCAGGCAGTCAAGGATATTCAGGATGGCAAGATTACTGTTGTTGATACATTAGCAATGAGCAATGAAGAATATGCTTCCTGGACTGAATGGAGAGACGCTAACAAAGTTAACAAATAATTAAATTTATAATTAATTATGCATAAAGTATATGCTCTATCCCGTTTTCAATGGGTAGAGCATATATTTTTATAGAAAAAGTAGGAGGAAGAATATGGCAGAAACCATATTGAAACTGGATAATGTCACGAAAGTGTATCCGAACGGAACGGTTGCCAATCGTGACATTAACATGGAATTTATGAAAGGCGAGATTCACTCCATCGTCGGTGAAAACGGTGCCGGGAAATCGACACTGATGAAAGTCATCTTCGGAATTGAATCTCCATCCAGCGGAACAGTGACGTATAAGGGGAAAGAAGTACACTTCACCAGTTCAATGGATGCCATCGAAGCCGGCATCGGGATGGTTCATCAGCACTTCATGCTGATCCCTTCGTTCAGTGTTGTCGATAACATCATCCTCGGTGCGGAGCCGAAAAACGGTCTGTTCATTGACCGGAAAGAAGCCATCCGCAAGACCCAGGAAGTATCCGACAAGTACAATTTCGAGCTGGATGTTACTGCGAAAGTCTCCACACTTTCCGTTGCAAAACGTCAGAAAGTCGAGATTTTAAAGACACTGTACCGGAATGCCGAGCTGATCATTCTTGACGAGCCGACCTCTGTATTAACACCGCAGGAAACGGAAAAACTGTTCGATCAGCTGCGCCAGTTCAAGGAACAGGGACACACGATCATCTTCATCTCCCATAAGCTGGAAGAAGTGAAGAAAATCTCCGACAGAATCTCCGTCATCCGTAACGGGGTTTCCAAGGGAACTTACAGGAACGATGAGCTTACCATGGAACAGCTGACGAATCTTATCATCGGCCGTGACCTTGAAAAGGATCTGGCACAGTATAAGACGCATGAAGACTTCCATAATGAAAAATCTCTGGTGGTTGAAGACCTTTATATGGAACGGAACGGCAAGCCTGTTCTCAACCATATGAACTTTGCGGTCAAGAAGGGCGAGATCTTAGGTATCGCGGGTGTTGAAGGAAACGGACAGTCTGAACTTGTCAAATGTCTGGCCGGTTTATCCAAGACACAGTACGAAGGCAAGATCTTACTCGACGGCAAGGACATCAATGAGATGAATGTCAAACAGAGAAGAGAAAACGGTATGGCCTACATTCCGGAAGACCGGATGGTTGACGGTATCGCGGCAACTTTACCGATTTCCGATAACCTCATTTCTTCCTATTTTGAAAGAAAAGACATCAACGGCAAGGTGTTCATGAATCAGAAAGCCATCGACAAAATCTCCGATGACCTGATTTCCACATTCGCCGTGAAAACACAGGATGCCAAGACCAATGTCGGTTCTCTTTCCGGCGGTAATGTTCAGAAGGTCGTTGTTGCCCGTGAGTACAACACGAATCCTTCCTTCATGATTGCCGAACAGCCGACGCACGGCATTGACATCGGTTCTGCAGAACTGGTTCACCACAAGCTGATTGAACTGCGCAATCAGGGAGCGGGAATCCTGCTCGTCTCTGCAGACTTAAACGAAGTTCTGGACTTAAGCGACCGCATCATCGTCATGTTTGAAGGCGAGATTGCCGGTTACTTCCCGGATGCCAAAAAAACAAATGACCAGGAGTTGGGCATTTACATGTTAGGCGCCAAACATCAGAGCGCCGAAGAGATCGGAGGTGCGATGAATGGATAGAAAAGACCTGGGCAATAAATCCTTAATCAAGAATCTGTCCATCACCAACAGCACGGTGTTCGAAGCCGTCAAGATCATTATCTCGATTCTGATTGCCTTAGCCATCACATTTGTGATTCTGCTGTTTGTCTCGGACGATCCGATCAATGCCTTCCGTACGATTCTTATCGGTGCCTTAACCAAGAAGAGATATATGGGTATCGTCTTCGAACAGATGATCACCTATACCTTTGCCGGTCTGGCCTGCGGCCTGTTATTCAAAGCCGGCTTCTTCAACCTCGGTGCTGAAGGTATCTACGTTCTGACCGGTGTTGTCTGCTCGGCGGTCGCATGCAATGCAATCACGACAAGCTCGATTCTGCATCCGGCGATTGCCATCATCGCCAGCGCTCTTGTCGGCGGTATTCTTATGCTGATTCCGGCCGTACTGAAAGCAAAGTTTGAAGCCAATGAACTGGTTATCTCCTTAATGCTGAACTCCATTTATACGGCATTCAGTGTCCATGTTGTCCGGAATTATCTGTTATCCACAACGACTTCCACGATCGGTACACCTGGCTTCTTACCGACAGCTTCTCTTTTGAAAAAGTACATCATCAAGGATTACCACATCGGTCCGATGTTTATTCTCATGATCGTTGTGGTCTTACTGATGCACATCATGTTAAAGAAAACAAAATTAGGCTATCAGATCCGCGTTGCCGGAACCAATCCGTCGTTTGCGGACTATTCCGGAATCAACGCCTTCCGACTTGCCTTGATCACTAACTTCATTGCCGGTGCCTTAGCCGGTATGGGAAGTGCGATTCACATTCTGACACAGATGTCATTCTATCAGCCGTCCATTTCCGTTGTCGGAATCGGCTTTACCGGATGCTTACTGGCCATGCTGGGCAGAAACAATCCGATCGGTATCATGTTCGCGACATTCTTCATCCGCTATCTGGAAGAGGGTGCCAGTGTCCTGTACTTCAATGACAACTCCGTTCCGTCAGAGATCATTGCCATCGTTGAAGGCATTGTGGTTCTCTTGGTATCTTCGCAGTACTTCCTGCGCAGATACCGTGAAAAGAAATTATTAAAGGAGGGCTTAGAGAAAAATGACTAACGTATTCACTATTGACTTCCTGTTACGGGTGATCCGTCTGATCACACCGATTCTCTTTGCGTCCTTAGGCTCCTTCGTGGCTTCCAGCACGGGAATCGGCAACATCGCCATTGAAGGTATCATGACGATGGGTGCCTTAATGGGTATCATCGGCTCCTATCTGACCAAGAGCGCCTTCTTAGGCTTACTGATTGGCGTTTTGACCGGTGTGTTTATGGCATTATTAATTGCTTTCTTCTCGATGCGTTTAGGCGCCAATGCCACTTTGGTCGGTATTGCCTTAAATACATTCTCGAGCTCTCTGGCAGCCTTTATCCTCTATCAGTTTACGGGGGAAAAGGGAACCAGTGCCAAGCTGTTTGCTCCGACATTCGGTACCTGGGATATTCCGGTCATCAAGGATATTCCGATTCTCGGACAGCTCTTATCGGGACATCTGATTCTGGTCTATGTGGTTGTGATTGCGGCAATCCTGCTGTACATCTTCCTCTATAAAACGCCGACGGGATTACGGATGCGCTCCTGCGGACTGAATGCCGATGCTGCAAGAACAGCCGGTATCAACGTGGAACGCTTACAGATCTTATCGCTGATCTTATCCGGTACTCTGGCTGCTTTAGGCGGAATCTATCTGTCCATGAACTACAGTCCGATCTATACCAACGGGATTGCGGCCGGTTTAGGCTGGATGGGTATTGCGGCGAACGGAATTGCCAGCGGTTCCTACGGAATTCTGATGCTGGCGACAGCGGTCTTCGGTGTCTTCCGTTCCATCTCTATCATCCTTGCCGGGAAATTACCAGTTGACCTGATCGGTGCCGTTCCGTACTTTGCCGTTCTCCTCGTCATCGTTGCTCTTGCAGTGATTCAGACTATCCGGACGAAACAGGGTAAAGTTGCCGAACAATGAGAAACATCATAATTGACTGTGATCCGGGCCATGATGACATTATTGCCATCATGGTCGCGGTTGCACATAACAAAGAGCTGAACCTGCTCGGTTTCACAACAGTGGCAGGAAATCAGACTCTCCCGAAAGTAACCAACAACCTTCTGAAAGTACAGTCGTATTTCGGATGGAACTATCCGGTCTCCATGGGATACGATTCCCCATTGATCCGCCCGCTGGAAGTCCAGCCGGCAGCGCACGGGGAAAGCGGCATGGACGGACCTGTCTTAGCTGAAAGTCCGCTCAAGCCGACCGGAATGCATGCCATTGAATACATGCGCAAGACACTTTCGGAAGCCAGGGAAAAAGTGACATTTGTCTGTATCGGTCCTCTGACCAATATGGGTCTGTTCTTAAAGACTTATCCGGAATTACAAGAGAAGATCGACTGCATCGCCATCATGGGCGGCGGGATCTATAACGGCAATATTCTGACCAAGGCGGAATTCAATATCTACCATGATCCGGATGCTGCCAAGATCGTCTTTGAAAGCGGTGTGAAGGTCATTATGGCCGGCATTGAAGTCTGCTACAGCGGAAGTATTCTCTTAACGGAAACAGAGAAAGCGAAAGACGGCGGAAGAGCATCGAAGCTGTTCTACGATCTGATGCAGTTCTATCAGAGATATGCCATCCGCAACGGCTGGGACCGTACGGCAATCTTCGACTGCACACCGGTTATTTATCTCTTGCATCCGGAATACTTTGTAAAAGAAGAACGCGATGTCCATATCGAAACGGTAGGGGAATACTGCCGAGGTATGACGGTTGTCGATACCCGCGGTTATGCCGATGAGATCAAGAACCCGAAGACGGTACTCGTATCCGTTGACAGGGAAAAATTTGTTGATGTGATCTTTGAATCCTTAAATATTCTGGATCAGCAATATGCATAAAAAGGCTCGTTTGAGCCTTTTTGAAAAGGAGAAACAATGGAAATTCGAAATATTCTCTTAGTATCCGAGCGCAAAACGGATCTGTACTGCACGGAAGTGATTCCGGACAATCCAACCGGTGCACTCTGCGTCTTTGTTCACGGCTTCTGTGCCGAACGGACGGAGGGCGGAAGATTTGTCGAATGTGCGAAGCTTCTGGCCGATAACGGGGTACGCTCCATCATGATGGATCAGAGCGGCTGCGGTGAAAGCAAGGAACCGTTTGAGAACTACTGTTTGAAAAACAGCTGTGCGGACATTAAGACCTGCGTGGATTACATGTTTGACCATTATTCCATCGATGAGAGCAATCTTATGATGGTTGGTTACAGCATGGGCGGTCGCATCACTTCCATCTATACCAAAGAGTGTGATACCCGCTTCCGTTCCATCGGGCTCTGGGCAGCGGCCATCTGCGATGCAGAGGAAATCAAGGAATTCATGTATGACAAGGAAGGCAATTCCTTATATGAAGCCGCGAAACAGAACGGGTATGCCGAGTACTACAACTTCTTTGACGGTAGGATCCTGCATCTTTCCAAAGACTTCTATGAAGGATTTGTGGAACACTCCTCCGTTGAGGATTTAAAACAGTATAAGGGAAATGTCATCATCGTCCAGGGCGAAGGCGATATTACGGTTCAGCCGTTTATTGCCAAGCGGGCCTATGACTCTTTGACTACCGAAGGAAATAAGAAACTGGTCATGATTCCGGAAGCAAACCACGGTTTCGGGCTCTGGGACAACCGAATGGGCCAGTCGGCAATCCTTGTTGGTGAAACCGCGGAATTCCTGCTCAGGAACCTGAAAACGGCTTAACATACCGAATATTTCAAGAAACAGGACAGCTTATGTCCTGTTTTTGGTAATTGACCGCTTTTTGTCTGACAAACGGTACTTTCGGGGTATAATAGTAGCAGAGGAGGAAGAGTTTATGTTCAAAGAAGATGACTGGCTGGAAGAAGAACTCCGTTTCGAAAGCAAGCTTTCTCCATGGAGATTTGATTCCACAGCTGCGGATATCCGAAAAGAACATGAGGAAAACTGCGATGCGGAAGGGGAACGCAGATCCCATATCCGTCAGCACCGTTCCTATGAAAAAAAACTGGAGAGAGATGCGGAGCGGATGAATTCACCGCGCAGTTCTCTGCAGATGAGCCCGACACCGCTGAAAGGATTTGTGTTCTCAATCTTTTTCATCACAATGATCTTCATTCTGTTTGTGTTTATCATTGTTTTCAATGATATGCCATCCGGATTCCCAATCGTTGCCGCATTCATCCCGTTTGTTTTCTTTATTATCATCGTATCCGCTATTTCGAACACTATCAGTAAAAACAGGAGGTAGAACTATGGATTTCTTAAAGTATTTAATTCCAGTAATCGTAATTATTGCGATTTTAATTCCTTGCATCAATATCGTACCGGAAAGCTATGTATGGATCATTGAAGACCTCGGCAAATATGCCGGCACATGGGAAGCAGGCTTACATTTAAAGAAGCCGATCATTTCCAAAGTCGTCCGTAAGATTTCCTTAAAGGAACAGGTCGCAGACTTCGAACCGCAGAGTGTTATCACAAAGGATAACGTCACCATGCAGGTCGACTCCGTTGTCTATTTTCAGGTCATCGATCCGAAAGCCTTAACTTATAAGGTCGAACGTCCGATTGCCGCTCTGGAAAATCTGTGTGCAACCACATTACGTAACATCTTAGGTTCCATGACGTTAGATGAAACGTTAACGGGCCGTGACATCATCAACTCCCAGATCACCAGACTGTTAGACACAGCCGCCGATAACTGGGGCATTGACGTCAAGCGAGTGGAAGTTCAGAACATCATGCCGCCACGCTCCATTCAGGAAGCAATGGAAAAGGAAATGAAGGCAGAACGTGAAAAACGTGAAGCCATCTTAAAGGCTGAAGGGCAGAAACAGGCCGCCATCACCGAAGCAGAAGGTGAAAAGGAAAGCGCCATCCTGAAAGCGGAAGCTTACAAGGAACGTCTGATCCGTGAGGCTCAGGGTGAAGCGGAAAGCGTCAGACAGATTGCTTTAGCGAAAGCCGAAGCCATCAAGGTCATCAACGAAGCAAAGCCTTCCCAGGAATACCTGGCCATCCGTTCCATGGAAGCCACGGAAAAGATGGCAGACGGTCAGGCCACCAAGATCATTGTCCCAAGCGACATGCAGGATTTAGCCAAGACAGTCACTTCCATCAAGGAACTGGCCAACAAATAAGCATTGAAACCGGCAATCATGCCGGTTTTCTTTTTGTCGGCGCCTTTATATAATACTTACAAAGGAGACTTTACCTATGAAACCGTACTCTGTGATCGACATGCACTGTGACACCATGACCAATCTTTACCGCAACGGAAAGTCACTGCTGGACAATGACATGCATATTTCACTTCGGAAAATGCAGGAAGGAAACTATCTGATGCAGTGCTTTGCGATGTTTCTGTATTTAAAGGACACGGAACATCCGTTTGAAACCTGCAAAGCGTATATTGATTTCTACGACAAGGAAATTGCCAAATATCCGGAGATCATAAGACCGGTGACTACCGCAGAAGAGATCCTCAATAACAGAGAAAAGGGTATCATGTCCTCCTTGCTCACCATTGAGGAAGGAGCCGCCATTGAAGGTAGCATTGAAAAGCTGCATTACTTCTATGAGCGGGGTGTTCGCATGATGACACTGACCTGGAACTTTGAGAATGAGCTGGCCTATCCGAACTATGTCTATGAGAATAAGCCGGATACGGTAAGAGGACTCACGGAGAAGGGATTTGAAGTGATTGAGGAAATGTGGAAGCTCGGGATGATCGTGGACATTGCCCACTTAAACGATGCCGGCATCTACGATGTCTTCTCCGTGGCGAAAAAGCCGATCGTTGCTTCGCACTCCAATGCGAGAAGCGTCTGCGGACATGTCAGGAATCTGACAGATGATATGATTCTGAAACTCAAAGAGAACGGCGGCATCATGGGAATCAACTACTGTCCGGATTTCATCAGTTCAAATACCGATACCGACCAGATTGCAGATATCGTTAGACATATTAATCATATTGTTTCCCTGGCAGGAGTTGAAACCGTGGCACTGGGAAGTGACTTTGACGGCATCCCGACACCGAAGGGAATGTCTGACGCTACGAAGCTTCCGATCTTATATGAAGCATTGAGAAATGAAGGCTACAGCGAGGAAGATCTGGATAAAATGTTCTATCAGAACTTCTTACGCGTCTTAAAATCAAACCAAAGACACTAAAATACGTGTACAAAAAAAACTTACAGGTATGTAAATCTGTAAGTTTTTTGTTTATTTTATGGGTAAAACGTATTCCTGATCGTCCATTTCTTCGGCATTCACCAAAATGCGGAGCAGATCCTTTTCCCATTGAACATCGAAATTTTCCGCGTCGGCATTCTTGCCGTCATTCTTTAAAATGATTTCCACTTTACCCAAACGTTTGTCTAAACGGTAAAGCTGCGCTTCGCATTTTGTTTCGCCAAACGGGAATTCCGGTGCACCGATCTGATCGATCTGCACGGAATAACAGGAATCATCCGATTCAAACCGGATGATGGGAATATGACGGTTGTTGTATAGGTGGAACCCAATCACGGCAGCCAAGATAAGAGCGGCAACCGCCGATAGTATGATTAATAACTTCTTTTTCATTGTACTAACTCCAATCGGTATTATACCACCGGATCGGTTCTCATTTTCCAACTTTGAAAGAATCCGCTATAATGAAGGAAGAAAGAGAGACCTATGAATCAATATCAGAACTTAAAGAGCGAAGATTACCTGGAGCCGGACTGTCCCTTAACGCAGAAACCGGAGGATGCGCTGCATTCTGCCGTTCATATTCCGCAAAAGCGTATTACGGAAAAGATGGATGAGCTGATGGCTTTGGAAGATTTTGCCGGAGCGGAGCGCTTATTAAACTACTGGCTGTTGGAAGCAAAACAGGGATTGGACCTTCAGGGAGAATTCTATATCTATAATGAGCAGATGGGCTTTTACCGTCAGCGCAATGAGAAGGAGAAGGCCTACGAAGCGATTGAGCATGCTTTTGACATGCTGGAACAGCTGAACTATACGGATTCCATCAGCGGTGCCACCTGTTACGTCAATGCGGCCACGGTATACTGCGTTTTTAACGAAGAGGAGAAAGCCTTAGCACTCGATCAAAAGGCTCTTAAAATCTATCAGAACAACCTGGAAGCAAGCGATTACCGCATTGGCGGCCTCTATAACAACATGGCGCAGACCTTAAGCCAGCTGTCCCGTTACGATGAGGCAATCGAATATTTTAAAAAGGCCATTGAAGTCATGTTGCAGGTAGAAGAAGGAAAGCTTGAAGCGGCAATTTCCTGCCTGAATATCGTTGACGCGATCAGTGCGAAGGAAGAAGAGTCATTGGAAAGCATTCTTTTTAAGGAAAAATACCTTGAGAAAGCAAAATCCTATCTTGACGATCCGGAATTAAAAGAGAACTATCACTATGCCTATGTCGCATCCAAGTGCGTGGGCATCTTCGAATACTACGGCTATTTTGTCTATGCCAAAGAACTGAAAGAAAGGATACGCAGGATCCATGAAGGGAATTGAAATCGCAAAAGCGTACTATAAAACCTATGGTGAGCCGTTACTGGAAGGGAAGTTTTCTTACCTGAAGGATCAGGTTGCTGTCGGATACTGCGGCAGCGGATCGGAGTGTTACGGGTTTGACGATGAACTATCCAAAGACCATGACTTTGCGCCGGGTTTTCAGGTCTTTGTGAGCGACGAAGTGGATGAACACGATTTCTTCCTTTTGGAAAAGGCCTACCGCGCTTTACCCAGAGAATTCATGGGCTGTCAGCGTCCCTTTGATGCCCCGGTCGGCGGCATGCGCTTGGGTGTCATGCGCTATTCCGACTTCTTAAAGGACAAGATCGGAAGCAGTGATGCAGAACTGTCTTTGGAAGAATGGCTCTATCTGCCGGAAGATATGATCTATGAAGCGGTGAACGGCGAGATCTTCTTGGATCCTTCTCACTTTGTAACGGAAATAAGGGAGAAGCTTTCCCGTTATCCGGAAGAGATCCGCCGAAAGAAACTGGCAGGGGAAGTGCTTTTCATGGAACAGAGCGGCAGCTACAACTATGAAAGATGCCTGAAGCACAACCAGAAAGAAGCGGCACAGCTCTATCTGTACCGCTACGTGAATGCCGCAATGCATGCCATCTTCTTATTAAACAGAACCTACATGCCGTATGAGAAATGGCGCTTTGAAGCTCTGTCCCGCTTGGAGGACTTCAGCTATCTGAAAGATTCCTTCTATTATCTTTTGACACATGAGAATACGGAGGAAGAAGTCAGATACAAGACGGAACTGATCCTCACGATTGATACGCTGATCATGGAAGAATGCGTGAAGCAGAAGATCATCTCTATGGAAGAGGATGATCTGGAAAAAGTCGCTTATCAGATCAATGATTCCATTACTGACGCAACACTGCGCAACATGCATATCTTAAGCGGCGTATAGATGTCATTTGTGATTGGAAACAGGTAACTCATGGCCCCAAACTTGAATCTTCGGGTCATTTATAGTAAAAATGAATTGTAAGAAGGAGGTTAACTTATGGAACATGTAAGAATTAAAACCTTTGAAAACTTTCTGAGTGAAACATTTACGACGATGTTTATCGGATTACTCATCAGTGCCGTAAGCGCCGGAGTTGTATATTATACGGGTCTTTACACCAATATGATCTTATTGATCGCTTCGATCGTATTATCTTTAGGGTGTGTGATCTTCCTCTCGGTGGCGGTACGCAAGATGTCCGCTTCCTCGGCCCGGATTCTCTTCTTTGTCTATTCGGCACTGGACGGCGTCAGCTTCTCCATCTATCCGGCTGTATATTCTGGCGGATCGATCTTAAGCGCACTGTTAATTACGGCAGCCTTATTCCTCTCGCTGGCCATGATTGCCAGAAGCGGAAGATTCGACATGCGCTCCTACGGCCCATATCTCTTTATGGGTCTGATCGGAATGATCGTGGCGGGACTGATCAACATCTTTGTCCGCTCCGCATTTATGGATATCGTTCTCTGCTGGGTCGGTATTGCCATCTTCATGGGCTATACGATCTATGACATTCAGATGATCGATAACTACTACATTGCCGAAACAAGAGGCGAAATCATGGGTGCCAGCACACATGCGGCCTTACAGCTCTATCTGGACTTTGTGAACCTGTTTGTTAAGATCATGCGTTTAATCGGCAAGACAAAAGATAACTAAATCAAAAAAAGAGCTTCGGCTCTTTTTTTTAGATCTTCAGTTTTTGAAACAGTTTCTCACAGAAGGAACGGTAATATCTTCCCAAATCATACTTCTTTGTCATCCACAGCATGAATTCCGATACCAGGAAGGCTCCGAACATGTCGATCAGCCAGTGCTGTTTGACAAGTACCGTGGAGGCAAATACCAATATCGAAAAAATCAGCTGTCCTAAACTGATCCAATTCCAGCGTTTTCCCTGTACTTCATAGGAGTAACGGAAGGAAAGATAGGAATAGATGCAGTGAATGGACGGAATGCATCCCAACGGGTTATCCGTCTTGTAGGTCATGGCTAAGATCTTCAGGAAGAACGTGTCGGGGTTTGTGATCTCAGGACGGATCATTGCCAACGGGAAGACGAAGTAGGTGATAATGCATACCGTCTTCGTTAAAAGGTCTGCAACATAGTAGCGGTTCTTGCGCTCTTCGTCCGGGTCGGCTGCCGTTTCCAGAAAGTAGTTCAGCCACTGGACGTAGCTTCCGTAATAGAAGATCAGAAACGACGGGATCAAAGGGATGGCCATGTCGATCGGACTGTCTAAGTGGATGTATCTGCTTGTAGGTACCATTGCTTTCGGTACGCAGTAGCAGAAGCAGTTATAGGCGAAGACAATGACCGGCGGAATGAGCCTTTTTATCATTTCTTTCTTCGGTAAGTGAAGAAAACTGTTTGCGTTGGATATATACTTCTTCATGACTTCTATTTTAGAGATATTTTCTGATATTGCAACGTCTCGCGGTTGAACAGAATCTGACATTTACACAATCTGCGTTTCGAACAGTTCAATTTCTCTTAAAATGCTAGGAAAAGCGAGGAGTGAGTGATATGAGGAAAAAGACACTGATCACTTGCGGCAGCAAGGGAATCGGCAAAGGCGTGGATGGCTGGGGAGCCTCCCGAAAGGAATAAAATGAAAGTTGAAAACGGATACACAGGCAAATGTATCCGTTTTTGTTTGCAATTCCCAAAAAGAATAGGTACAATAACGGCGAAAGAAAAGAGGTGCTTGAAATGATCAAAATCAAAGATGATTCCATCATTCAGTTCAACGAAGAAGAAAGAGAAGCGATTCGCGCCTGCGCAAAAGTCTTCTGGGACCTCCACAAATTATGTACTGAAAATGTTGAGACGAATGAAGTCTGGACATTACCGAATGACGATATTACCGTATTGGCTGAGTTGCAGAATGCAGTCTTAGCCGTGAAGGACGAAATCATTATTTCTTCTTCCAACTAATGAAATGGAATAAAGCAGATGTGTCAAACATCTGTTTTTTTTGTTATCATATTTGTATTGAAAGGAATTCGCTCATAATGAAAGACTGGAAAACAACGCCCTGGAAATTCATTCTGGTTAACTTTGTGATCGGTACTGTCACGGCCATGATCATTTATCCGGCAGTTGACTTTATCATTTCACTGATGAGAAAAACCACGTTTACCTATACGGTAAGTGATCATGTCGTGTCACCGCTGATCTTCGGTATCTGTTACGGCGTGATCAATTATTTCATTAACGGGCGAAAGAAAGACAAATAATTTACAGGAATTAAAGGGGAAAAAATGAAAAAGAAATGACTGTTTGTTTTACTGATGATGGTTCTGATGCTCAGCGGTTGTTCGAACCCGGAGGAAAAGTTCACCGGTATGAACGGTGACTACAAGGTCTCTTCGGGAAAGAGTCACACCTCCGGGGAAGAAACAGACATGGGTACCAATGACGGCACCTTCTTTACCATCACGGATATGGAGAAGGTTAATTTCCGCACAGGTATGAATATGAATTTTGACGGCACGATTACCAAGAAGGAAATCAAGGACAATGTCATGACATGTACGATGCAGTTTGGGGAAGGAGAAGTATGGAAGTCTTCCTATTTCACATATAACCTGGATAATCCGGATCATGTTCAGCTGTATCTGTCCATGGATGAGAATCAGACGGATTTCGCTCAGGTGAAAGACGGGTTCGCTGCTGACATGGTCAGAAAAGCGGAAGGCGAGAAAGATACGATCCAGATGAATCTGGACAACTTCAAAATCTTCATTGAAATCACCGGCGGTGATGATGTCACCTCGAAATCTCAGGTCATGCCGATCGAAGAAGGACAGGTCACGGATATCAATAACTATTACTACCTGACCGATACGGAAGGATACGATTCCTTAAATCTGGATGTGACGGTGAAATCGTTACAGAACGTCAAATATGAAAAAGCACAGGTCCGATTCACTTTAAAAGGTACCATCAGCAATGCCTGGTCCGTTCTGGAAAGTCTGGACTGTGAAGTGGACCCGGCGAAGAAGCAGGTTGCTGACGTCAATGAAAGCATCTTAATTGGTCTGGATGAAAACGGAAACGGCAGCGGCACGGTGACGATTCCATGTTTCAACAATGAATTCAATCTGGAGAATGCCATCGTCAACTACGACCTGCAGTCATACTACAACGCCGAAGGAACGATCATCCTCCGATAATCACAGTATCTTATCACAAGCGAAAGACCTCGAAAGAGGTCTTTTTCCTTTGGCAGGAAAGAAACAAGAATTTCTTTCAAGTGATTGTGTCATACCATGGTCTTTTCTGTTACAATATATTTGGGTCATTTTCGATATGGATTTAAAGGATTTAACGAACTACGCCAAAGAGAAATACGGAATCGAGGAAGAGTTTAAATGGAACGATTTCCCGGGTTTTTCCGTGCTTTCCGATCCCGTCAGCAAGAAGTGGGTCGCGCTTTTAATGCGCCAGTACGATGAAGAGACCGGCGATATCATTGAGCGGTGCGACTTAAAATGCGGCAGACAGACGCTTGGCGAATACCGTGTTCCGTACTTAACAATGTCCTACCGCATGAAAGGGGATAAATGGATCGGCATTAAATTCGTTCATTCCACCAATCCCAATCTGATCTACAAGCTCTTTGACAGAGCCGTATCCTCCGGAGAGCAGAGAGGCTATACCATTGTTCTGGACAGCTTAAAAAACGACAGCCAAAAAGTATTTCAGAGCACACCGTTAAACTTCTCATCGATGAAACGGAAGCAGACAATCTTCATTCCGGATATGATCCGCAAGATGCAGAAGATCTACGAATATAAAGATAATTCCTTTGCTCAGAAAGCCAAGAACTTCTACTGGCAGGGGAAGTATATGGAATCATATGAAGATGACTTTGTCTTTGAGGACGATGTCCGCATCTATTTCCCGACCTATCATGACTTGAGCATTCCGCAGCTCCGGGGGTATTTTGCTTTCCGGACAATAGTCAGAAAAGGGGAGTACCCCGATACCAACGCCTCCTTTGGCTATATGTATCTGTATGAGCTGATCAACGATATCGGTGTTTCTTCCAAGGAAGACGCTTTGGAAAAGATGAAGGCCTTCCGGGAGCATTACATAGAAACAAATAAGTTCGATAAGATCATAAGCCAGCATCTCGACCGCTGGATGACGGACTATGTGGTAAAGAACCGCATCGATACACCGATTCATTATCTGAATGAGGAGCTCTTCAACTTTGATTTATCTTTACTGAAACTGAAGTATCCGGAAATCTACGACGACAAACAGATCAGTGATGCACTGCTGTCTCTGGAAGATAAGACCTTAAAACGTTCTCTGGTATTAAAGAGCGAAAAAGGTCAGCATTTATTTGCGGAGCTATGGAAACTGTTATCTCAGAAATACAGTGATAACAGCAGAAGAGGCATCTTTGAAGCATGTTTCAACAAACAGAAGATGTACCGTGTCTATCCGTTCGGCGGCGCGGTCTACTACAAAAAGGACAAACCGGAAGAGTATACCTATGAGCTGACACCGCTTCGAAAGTATATCTGCCATAAGGAAAGCTGGGAAGAATACCGCTATGATAAGATCTACTTCAATCAGCACCTGTTCAGCGGACTCTTGCATGAAGCGGAGCGCAGCTTCCGGATCTATCTGAAACTGGGACATCCGCTCAAGGAAATGGCGGATGAAGCCTGGATCAAGCCGTATCTGGATGAAGTTATTCAGACGGATATCAAAGAAGAGGAAGAAGCCAGACGTCCGAAAGTCGAGATCGACTTCTCCCGTTTGGATACGATAAGGAAAGATGCTAAAATTACAGAAGAATCTCTGATGACGGAAGAAGAGCAGAGAGAAGATGAAGTCATTGAACAGGTTGTTACAACAGCAGAAGAAAAACAGCCTGCCATCGACATCTATCCGCTCTATCTCAGCATCATGGAACATTTATTAGAAGATCAGCCGATTACAGACATCTTAAAGGACAACCATCTCATGCCGTCCCTGGTGACGGATATCTTAAATGAGTTATTCTACGATGAGATCGGCGATAACGTATTGGAATTTGACGGAAGCAGGATCACTGTAGTCGAAGATTACAGAGACGATATCTTACAATTACTGGAAGGTGATCACAATGAGTGAAATTAATAAGAAAGTACCGAAACGGATTGCACAGAGCGTACTAAACTCCCTAAAGGGCGGCGTTGTTCCGCGCATCGGCTTACCGTACATTACGGTTGGCAGAAAGAACGAGATCGAAGCTTTGCTGCATGACATTGATATTATTCGCGAAGGAGGCGCATCCTTCCGTTTCATCGTGGGCAAATATGGCAGCGGGAAAAGTTTCCTCTTACAGGCCATTCGTAACTATGCCATGGATCAGGGCTTTGTTGTATCCGATGCCGACCTTTCTCCGGAAAGAAGACTGCAGGGAACCCATGGTCAGGGTTTGGCCACATACCGGGAACTCATCGGCAATTTGTCTACGAAGACTAAACCGGAAGGCGGAGCATTAACACTGATTCTGGACCGCTGGATCAACAGCGTTCAAAGCGAAGCGGTCATGGAAAGCGGACTGAGTCTAAGCGACCCGGCATTATCCGCACTGGTGGATAAGAAGATCTACGAAGTCACTTCCAGCATTTCCGAGCTGGTGCACGGCTTTGAATTTGCCCGCTTACTGTCGCTTTACTATCATTCCTATCTTGAAGGGAATGATGACTTAAAAGGCAAAGTTATCAAATGGTTCCGTGCGGAATACTCTTTAAAGCGCGAAGCAAAGGAAGAGCTGGGCGTGAACATCATCATTTCCGATGATGACTGGTATGAATACCTGAAGCTCTTTGCGACATTCTTCCGTTTGGCCAATTACAGCGGCTTTATGATCATGATGGATGAGCTTGTGAATATCTACAAGATCCCCAACAGCATCACCCGTCAGTACAACTACGAAAAGCTTTTAACCATGTATAACGATACGTTACAGGGCAAAGCCAAATACATCGGTTTTATCATGGGTTGCACGCCGCAGGCATTAGAAGACAGAAGAAGAGGAATCTTCAGCTATGAAGCGCTGCGTTCCAGACTCGCGGAGGGGAAATTTTCCCGTCCGGGTGTAAGAGACCTGTTGGCACCGGTAATCCGCTTAGAAGCCCTGAATGCGGAGGAAATGCTGGTTTTATGCGAAAAGCTGAGAAGCATGCATGCCGATCTTTATCAGTATGAAACAAGACTCACGCTGGACGACCTGTCTTCCTTTATCAAGATGGAATACAGCCGCATCGGAGCGGATACCAATATCACACCAAGAGAAGTCATAAGAGACTTTATTGAACTCATGGATCTTCTCTATCAGAATCCGAACATGAACATGCAGGATCTATTAAACTCGGATGAGTTCACCTTTACCAAGAGTGAAGCCGTCAGCGATGATGCGGATGAACAGTATGCGGAGTTTACGTTATGAATGTCTTTGAGCGTTATGCACCTTTTATCCAGGATTACATTTACCGCTCCAACTGGCAGGCACTGCGCGGCGTGCAGAATGCGGCAGGGGAAGCGATTTTCAACACGGATGACAATGTGCTTTTAACGGCCTCCACCGCCAGCGGGAAAACGGAAGCGGCATTCTTCCCGATTCTGACTTTACTGGATGAGAATCCGTCCAGTTCCGTCGGGGTGCTCTATATTGCGCCGTTAAAGGCTTTAATCAACGATCAGTTCTACCGCTTAAATGAACTGTGCGAAGAAGAGGGCATTCCGGTCTTCCGTTATCATGGAGATGTAACGCAGTCCTCCAAGCGCAAACTAATGAAGAAGCCAAGAGGTATTCTGCAGATCACTCCGGAATCACTGGAATCCTTAATGATCAATAAGCATATGGAGATTCCATCCTTATTCGGTGATCTCCGTTTCATCGTTATTGATGAGATTCATTCTCTCTTACGCGGAGACAGGGGTCTGCAATGCTTCTGTCTAATTGAACGCTTATGTAAACTCGCCGGCTGCAATCCCCGTAGAATCGGCTTATCCGCCACCATCGGCAATCCGGAACTGGCAGGAAAGTTCCTGTCTGCAGGAAGCGGAAGAGGCGTTCAGATTCCGCACTTTGAAGGCGGAAAGGAAGTCTGGCGGCTCAGCATGGAGCACTTCTTCAATACCGATCCGCAGGCCGATGAAGGAAAAGAGATCACGGAAAGCACACCGGTCGTGGAAGCGGCAAGCGACCATGCACCGGTCGCAGCCGATCCGGGACTGGCCTATATCTTTGAACATACCAGAAACAAGAAGTGTCTTGTCTTTACCAATTCCAGAGAGGAATGCGAATCCGTCTGTCAGCAGCTGCGTCAGTACTCGGAAGCCAACCATGAACCGGAACGCTTTTTGATCCATCACGGCAATCTTTCCGCATCCTACCGGGAAAGCGCGGAAGAGGAGATGAAAGATGACTCTTCCTTAATGTCCGTCTGTGCCACGGCAACGTTGGAACTCGGCATTGATATCGGACGTTTGGAGCGCGCCTTCCAGATCGATGCACCGTTTACGGTCTCGGGCTTCTTACAGCGCATGGGAAGAACGGGAAGAAGGGGAGATCCTTCGGAAATGTGGTTTGTCATGCGGGAAGACCATCCGGAAAGCCGGGCGCTCTTACCGGAGATGATTCCTTGGTATCTGTTACAGGGGATTGCCCTGGTGCAACTGTATTTAGAGGGGCGCTGGGTGGAACCGCCAAGACTCGACAGATACCCATATTCTCTTTTATACCATCAGACGATGAGCACGCTGGCCTCGAGCGGGGAAATGACACCGGCCGAGCTGGCATCACGAGTCTTATCTCTTTCGGGCTTCCATAAGATCACACAGGATGACTACCGTGTTCTTTTAAAGCACTTAATTGAAACAGACCATATCAACCGGACCGAAAACAACGGATTGATAGTCGGATTAAGCGGAGAGCGGGTCGTCAATCAGTATAAATTCTATGCCGTTTTCCAGGAGAATCTGGAATACACGGTACGCAGTGGCAGCGAAGAGCTGGGAACGATCGTCAAGCCTCCACCAGTCGGTGAAAAGATCGCCATTGCCGG
>CADCPY010000080.1 GCA_902803495.1 uncultured Erysipelotrichaceae bacterium | reverse complement strand
GAAATCCGTCTTGTTCAGCTGGAAGCCGTCATCCTGATCTTTCGCGGCCTGAATCAAGGCCTGATAGTTGTCATAATGTCCTTTGATTGGGAAGGAAAGCGTCAGAAACAGCAGGCCGAATAAGAGACGGTAGCGCAGACGGATCTGCTTTCTCTGAATCACAAAGTACAGAACCACAAAGAGAACGGTCACCACAAGCAGAAGCACAAGCGGCATGACGTCCGACGTCTTCACAAATTCCATGGCGGAATCTTTGGCACCGATGGCTTCTCCCAAAAGGTCCTTCACCGTATTGAAACGGTAGTACTGATGGAAGGCCCGGTTATAAATCGTCTGGGTAATTAAATATAGGGAATAAATACCGCAGAAGAGGAAGTTGAGGATCTTTCCCAACACCCCGCCGAAGACGCCCCAGAGAAATAAGGCAATCAGAACAACGATTCCGTACAGTTCACTCTCGTAGGCTGTGGAGAAGGAATACAGCGTTTCGATCCGGTTCAGATAGACTAATAAGAACAGCACGTACGCCAGTTCAATGATCAGATAAACGGCAATACTGCGGATCTTCCTGACGTTTTCCTTATCAGTCCGTAACATACCGTAACAGCCTTCCTAACAGCGTGGCCAAAAGCAGCGAGCCGAACACCTCGCAAAGCAGATGCCCGGAGTTATATCCTGCCGCAAGTCCGGCCACCAGTGACATTCCGAAGACCAGAATGTCCGGACCGATGACCTTCTTAAACTTCTTTAAAGCCAGTACAACTACCACCAGTAAGGCCAAAAGCCACGGAGCACATAGGAGTACCCAGCCGGATGGACCGTGCGTATAGTACTGGGAGACGAAGTCCTGCTCTACCACGATTCCCCCTTCCATCGGGATGGAGTAGCTCATGCCGAGCAGTTTCTGCTTCGCACTCAGATTTTTCCATTTGTATTTGAAGAAGATATTTTCAATGTCCCGTCCGCTGGCCCTGTCGTAGAAATCATATTCAAAGATGATGTCTACCCAGAACTTCGGGTCAAAGCGGTAGTAGTATTTTTCCGTAAAGTAAACCGGCGGAATGGAGAGGAAGAAGGCATTGTCCTCAAAGATGTAGGACCAGTAGTTGATGTATTCTTCACTGTACGGCTCCAGTTCCGGATCTTCCAGTTCCGCTGCCCTGTCTTTTCGCATCTGCTCATTCTCGATGATGTACCAGTCATTCATCTGGTTGATGCCCTGATTCACGTAAGCCGGGGAAACCGGGAAGATCGCCGCAAAGATGGCAATGATGCCTAAATAGATGAATACCATCTTCTTATTCCACTCCACTTTCTTAAGGAAGAGGCAGAAGAAATAGATGGCCAGATAGGCAACCGTCATTAAGATAACGCCGTATGTGGCAACTCTGGTTGCCAGGCAGTACATGGCAAGACCCTGAACGATTAAGAGAACAATGAGTCTCCAGTCCATGTTGCGCTTTCTTGTGATATTCAGTAAGATCGGGTAAGTCATAAAGAGGACCATACCGGTCGTATTGCCTTCCGAGAAGAAGAAGGATGTCGCAATTTCCCGCGGAGTGTACGTATCGTAGATATTGAAGAACCAGCTGATGAAATTGGCCTTGGTCCATCCGTCATAGGTGGATGGGGAGCAGGTAAAGAGATTGGTAACCAGAATCGGTACGGCAATCATCGCACTGATCATGACGACCAGCTTCTCCACATCCTCCGTGGAAAGATCCAGTTTATAGATCACATAGATATAAAGCAGCGGCAGAATCATCCGCACGTAATAGAAGAATTCCTGATAGAGGGAATAGTAGTAGTTCCCCGGTAAAAAGAGTGTTTTGACCAGATCCTTGCAATTGAGATGATGCAAAGCAAAATAAGCCAGATAAACAACGCCCAAGACAACCGCGGCCGTAAAGACGGTCTTTTTGTTTTCCTCTAAGCGGTAGAATACCAGTAAGAGGAAAAGCGGCAGCCAGATAAAGGTCAGAATGGTGGATGGAAGCGGAAGATGGATGCTCTGAAAGAAAGGATAGAGATATTCATCGCAGTCTAAAATGATCACCATGGCCATGGTGACGGTAAAGATACGGATCAGATCTTTCCTTTCCAGCTGTTTGATATTCTTTAAAATACTCATCGTTCAAATCTCCCTGCAATCAACTCTTCCATTTGGGCCAGGATTTCTTCATTCTGATAATGGTAGTTTTCCAACTGTTTCTTATTGTTCTGCCAGAATTCGCGCTGACGGACGACTTCTTCCAACGCTTTGTTGATGCTCTCATCGTCATTTTTGACAATGATGGCTTCATACGGCTGACGGAACTGCTCATTGACCCCGCTGACTTCCGTTGTGAAGACCGGTGTTCCGGAGATCAGCGATTCAATCGTGATCGTCGGATAGCCTTCAAAGAGCGAAGTCATCATAAAGAGGTCGGCCTGACGGATATACGGATACGGATTCAGCTGATAGCCAAGGAACGTCACGTCGTTCTCCATGCCGTCCTCTTTCACCTGCTGGATCAGCTCATCCTTTAAGATGCCGTCCCCGATCAGACAGAGGTCCGCCTTCTTGCCGTTGCGGTTCACGTATTTGAGTGCCCGTAATAAGCGGTCCAGTCCCTTCTGCGGATGGAAACGGGCCACCGCAATCAGATTGACATAGTTCTTATCAAAGGTGTAGTCGATCTTCTCATAGGAGAGCTTCTTGACCCGCTCTTCATCCATGAGGTTATGAACGACCGTGATGTTATGTACGCCGAAGACCTTTTCAAACGCTTCCTTCACCCCGTTGGAACAGGCGATGTTCTGATCGATTCGGGAAAGCGCCCAGGCAAAGATATCCATGTGGTGCCTGGCGTAGTTTTCTTTCTCATAGTCTGTCTGGATCCAGTTCAGCTTCAGATCGGAATCCCCGCAGGCATTGAAGATGGTACAGAAGCCTTCCTTGGCACTGAATTCCACATCGTAATGCTTGGTTAGCAGCTTCTTGCGGAGGTTGCGGATCAAAGGCTTGATAAGCCCTGTTTTCATATAGAAGACAAACAGGCTCTTTTTGAACAGTCCCTTGATATCCCTTTCCTTTTTCAGATCTTCCAGCGAGCGGTCCACGGAATCAAAGAATGCGCTGGTCGGCAGCACATTCACCCCTTCCGGGATCTCCTTCATTAATCCGCCATGATCATGCAGGACCAACAGGTCGATCTCATATTTTTCCTTATCCAACAACGCCAAAAAGGTGTTCAGTATCCTGGAAACACCTCCGATCATCATTTCGTCATTGATAAACAGTATTTTTTTCTTCATCTTATTTTTTTACGATTTTCAGAACTTTCTGAAGCACGGACATATGGAATTCTTCACGGAAAGCTGTCAGAACCGCCATATAGAAGATACCCCCGGCCAAAACCTGGAGAATATTGGTTTTTAAGCTCGGTCCCATGAGGCGTCCGATGAGCAGTACGATTAAACTCATACCGATGGCATCCGTAAAGTAGAGAATGATGCTGCGCTTCTGAATATTGAACTGCAGCTTGCCGCGCATCACGATAAACTGATACAGTGTCACGCTTCCCTCCGCAATGACTAAAGCAATACAGGCGCCAAGCGCTCCGAAGCGCGGAATCAGAATCACATTGGAAATGAGATTCATCACGGCACCCAGTACCACCGAAGTGGAGAATTCCTTCATCCGCCCGGTCGGCAGTAAGAACTGCACGCCGAAAACATTGGATAAGGAAATCAGAAGAATAATCGGTGTTGTAATTGGGATCAGTGTCCCTACGATACCGAATTCCGGTGCCATAAACCACGGCACTAAGGAAGGTGCCACACTGGCAGTTCCGAACATCATCGGAATGGCCAGATATAATGCCAGTTTTAACGTTACGCTTAAGTAGGAAGCAACCTTTTCGTTGTCCCCTTTGGAATAGACATTGGCGATCCGCGGCATGATCACGCTGCCGATGGATGTAATGAAATACAGGAACATCCGTACGATCCGGGTAGCCTGCTGATAGAAGGCGCTCTGCGCTTCCCAGTCCTCTGCCAATACTCCGACCAATGTCTGATCCAGTACTGTATAGATGCTAGTCGCAATCTGCGGCACAAAGAGGATCAGATTGTCCTTAAAGTGATCCTGATAGGCCTCTTTTAAGGAGACCTTGCACGGGTCCACATATTTTCCCAGCTGAACAAGCATGATCATCTGTCCGAAGATGGCCGTCAAGCCGTTGATCAGAACAAACTTCCACAGGTCCGCTTCGCTTTTTACGATTAAAAAGATCAGAGCGACCCCGATGATCTTCACCAGGATGTTCCGGAGGGAATTCACCTTGAAATCTTCAATTCCCAGATAGAACCAGGAAATGTCAAACATCGTGGAAAGAATCGTCAGTCCCTGAATAAAATAGATCAGTTTGTAGTCAAAGGAACTGACGGCGATCGATACAAGATAGACAACCAGAACCAGAAGCAGGTTGCACCGCTGCATGAGAAAGATCTCATGAAATGTTTTCGACAGAAGTTTTCGGTCATCCTGTACGGTTCCGATCGTTTTGATTCCGTAGTTATTAATGCCCATGATGCCGAAAATAATGAACCACTGCACAAAGGTAGCGGTAAAGGCATTGACACCCAGCTGGGCACCGAGAACTTTAGTTGTATAGGGAACTGTAATGATCGGCGCTAATACCGTAACGACCTGATACAGAATGTTATAAAAATAGTTTACAAAGAGTTTTTTATCCAAAAGAAATACCTCGGAATAATTATATTAGATATGCCATGATTAAACAATTCATAGCCAAAGGATTTTCATTTTCCTTTCATGATTGCCAGAAGAGGAAAACTCTTCCCAAAAGTGACAGCATTTCCGGATAGTAAGCCGTAAAATTGCTGTCCTGCGGCAGAATGATGAGCCACGCGTTCTGCAGTGCCGCCAGTACCAGAAGAACCGCCAGCACTCTGCTTCCCATTCCTTCCTCTTTCATATATGCCTTATGAAGATACATCAAAGAAGCATAGGCACCGATGGACAGAAGATAGTTTAAGTCCATATGGTAGCGCACCAGTAAGAACGGCGTCCAGAGAATATCCAGTACGGCAATCAAGAATACCGTAACCGGGATCATCAGCAGCAGCCCTGCCGTATGATCCTTCCGCATTTCTTTCAACGGGCGCGGCAAAACCATCAGAACATTTGCCAGTAAGATTGGATGATTGAAGAACAGTCCTCCCGCATCGATAAACGGGAAGAAGCTGTATGTATGCAGCGGATTGAAGAAGCAGAACTGCAATCCGGAGAGCAGATTTCCCAACCCCAGATTTGCCAGCGTCACAAACATATTCGAGTAAGCGTGCTGATCCGCCACCGTCAGTTGATACGCCTACCCGAATTCCAGCGGCGAATCAAAGCGGATAAAATTGTATATCATTAAGCCCACGGCGACAACCAGATACGGAGAAGCCGCCAGTGCCAGTTTCCCCACCAGTTTTCCCGTGATCTTCTTCTCCTTGAAATAAGTAATCAGCATCGGAATTACCAACAGATTTCCGAGCGCAATCGTCGGACGGCAGCCAAAGGACAAAGCGCCAAACAAAGCACCGAAGAAAGCCAGCACAATTTGCTTATTTTCCTTGGTTTCCATATAGACGCTTTCAAAGAAGAAACAAAGACTCCATACTTCCATGGCAATCGCACTGCTGATGGCCGTGCAGTAGAGTTGCGGGCAGTCAATGCAGTACCAGATGGACATTAAGGAGAACGTAAAGCTTCCCAGAAGATAAAGTAGGAGCGGGAAGTTCTTATGAAAGCGGAGCGTGAAGCGGTAAAAGAGCTGATAAATTCCCGCAATGGCAATCATCAGAAAGACCCAGGTGGCCGCGTATCCTGCCAGAACCGTACCGGTAATCAAACGGTACGGAAGGAACAGTAACAGTACGGGCACAACCCCGAAATACATATAGTATTTTCCCTGATAGAACGCCGAATCCCAGCGGAACGGGACTTCGTTATCGATTCGCGCCTGTGGATCATAGGGATTCTCCATGGCCAACAGTTTCTCATCCACTTCATAGTCCAGATAAAGATGTCCGTTGAAAAACGATTCCGTCAGATCTTCATACTGGCTTCTGTGCTGCGGAATCTCCCCGTTATAGAGCGGCGAGATCGACATCACTTTCAAGGAGAGAGCACCTAAGAGAAGAATGGAGACAGCGCAGAGGATCCAGGTGATCTTGCCTGCTTCCGCTACCGTTTTCCTATAGATATTCTTATTTACCAACAGGAAACCGAAACCGCCCAGCACCGCGATCCAGAATACAACACCCGCACATTTCAAAAGAAGGTTGATCATATGACACCCTCCTTTTTCTTTCTTAACAACAGATAGACTCCGGTCCCCGTCCAGGCCGCCAGAGAAATGAGGCAGCTTACTTTCTGGATCTTGGTTCCGCGGTATTTGACAAGATAATGGTGCGGTCCCCTCTCCGTAAAGATCTCCACTTTTCCGTTATACGG
>CADCPY010000079.1 GCA_902803495.1 uncultured Erysipelotrichaceae bacterium | reverse complement strand
TCCCCTAAGATCTGATTCTTTTTCTGCAGGACAATCCCGGAAACATTCGGGTTTAACGGACGGAAGGCTTCCTCAATGGCATCCAGGGCATCTTCATGCAGTACCATCTGTGCCTGCAGAGGGTCTTCCCCGTCATAGATAAGCACCTTGACTAAGCTCATCTTGCCGTCACCTTCCTTTTCCTGCTCTTCCTCATGGAACATGGCCTGATGGTCCGGTTTTAAAAAGCGTCTTCGGGCATTGGCATGCACGAGTCCGTTTCGTAAGGTACGCATGGATTCGAGCTTATTTAACTGCTCTTCATTCAAGCCTTTTTCCTTGCCAAAGTATTCCGCAGCACCCTGCAGCCGTACAAATTCCCCGTTGATATTTTCAAACGGGAAGAGCAGATACCAGATCGCCGTCACGTCATAGTTCTTTAAAGGTTCCTCATCGTCTTCCACGAGTTTGGCGTAGTCCGGATACTTCTGCATGATGCCTTTGACATAGGAGCTGTACCAGCTGTTTCCAAACGCCTGATACAAGATAGCCGGCAGTTCGTTTTTCACTAAAGGCTTCGCCAGACGGTCAATGACCCCGGCGGTATCAAATCCGTAAATGTATTCCATAGCGCTCTATCCTTTCACTTCCGTATGTTCCTTTGTGAAGGTCACAAAGTCGTCTTCCTTTAAAGGTCTTGAGTATCCGTATCCCTGCACCCGGTCAATATGATTTTCCCTGATGAAGTCCATCTGCTTCTTAGTCTCCACACCTTCGGCAATAATACGGGCTTTTCCGATATGGATCATCTCGGAGATCAAAGCCACCATCTTGGCCTTGTCCTCCTCTTCCAGCATGTCGATCAGCGACTTATCCAGCTTGATGCATTCAAACGGCATGGTGATCAGGCTGGAGAGATTGCTGTAACCGGTGCCGAAGTCATCCAGATAGAAGCCTGTTCCCATATCCTGCAGTTTTTCCATGATCCTGGCGATCTCTTCCGGGCTTTTCTGAATGGTGCGCTCCGTCATTTCCAGTCGGAGCTGATTTAACTTTACTCCGTAGGCTTCCGTAACTTCTTTGAGTTTCTCCGGCAGTTTGCTGTCGAGGATTTCGTCCGGTGTCATATTGACGGAAACGGAACCGATGTTCAGCTCCTGATGTTCCCCGAGGAATTTGCAGACCTTCTTCAGGACAATATTGGTAATGGCACTGTTGAGCCGCTTCTCTTCCGCATATTCAAACAGTAACCCCGGATGAATGAATTCCCCTTTCGTGGAAATCAGTCTTGTTAAGGCTTCCGCAGAGATCATCTTTCCGCTTTGCATATCCAGAACCGGCTGATACACCACGAAGAAGCTTTCCTTCTCAATGGCCGTTAAGATTTCCTTTAATAAGGTATCTTCACTGAGCGCTTCCCTGCGCAGCGCTTCATCAATGACCACAATCCGTTCTCTAAGTAATTCATACTTCGAGGAAGCATGCTTAAAGAGCGTGGTCACGCTGCGCTCCGTATCGCTCTTTTTTGTGACTAAGGAAAACAAACGGACCTTCGGTACCACGGATTCCTTTTCCATGACGACAGGCTCACTTAAGACACCGAAGAGTTCATTCAGATTGATTTCCTTTGGTGTGATCAGGGTATAGCTGACCGGATTGGTACGGTAGACTTCCAAAGAGGAGTCATAGCGTAACAGGCGCTCCCCTGTTTCGCGGATCACCTTGTCTCCACCGATGTGTCCGTAGCGCTCATTGACGCTTTTTAAGTGAATGATATCCACCCGCACCAAAACAAACGGCTCTTTTGTCTTGAATCGTTCTTCCAGTTTCCGTACAAAGGACTGCTTGTCCAGCATTCCCGTCAATGAATCCGTTGCCATGATACTTCCCCCTGATTGTGATTTCTTACCTATATTATATAGTTTCGTGTATTTATCCTCAAACGTTTCCTTTTTCATCTTTTTCCCAAGTGTTCCCACCATGGTATAATGACAGGAAGAGGTAGCCTGTATGAAAATTGGAAAGCGCATCATTCCCCTGCTGGTGTTATGTATCTTTTTAAGCGGCTGTGCCGCAACGCCAACCAAATCTGTCAATCACTATCTGAAGGAATTCCGGACCAATCTGCAAACCACGTTTCTGCCGGAAGACAGCGACCTGGTGCAGAACCACAAGGAACTCAGCGACCGATTGAAGGAACTGATTGAGGACTTTGACTGCACCGTCGGTAAGGAAACAATCAACGGCAACAGTGCCGAGGTGGAAGTCACCATTCAGGCCTACGCCCTGGGCGAAGCCTTTGAGGAAACAATCAGGGAATACCTTACGCAGGCCATGGCTGCCATTATCTCCGGGGAAACCGATCAGGATCTGAGTACACTGATGTATGAAATCTGGGAAGAAAAGACCCTGGAGTATAAGGAGAAGGGAAAAACCTTCAGCGAAACCCTGACTCTGAAACTTACAAAAAACGAAAAGAAGTGGGCCGTGGAGGATGACAGCGCCGTCGAGCTGGCCAATGCCGTTACCGGAAACCTATGGACCCTCATGCAGACTTACGCGGACGCATTCCAACAGTAAAAACAATCCACCAGCCGGGCTGGTGGATTTCTTTGTTATATGATTCCAATGAAGTATCAAACGGATACTGCAGGATCCTGTCAGTTCTCTGTTTCTTTCCGCAATTCACTGTATGGTCGGACTGTTACGGCTCCGTCTACGATCCCCTTCTCGAAGCGTTCCGCAATCGACATGTCGTACTCGTCCAGTATTTTTTCCAATGCCAACTGCTTTATTGTTACAGACAGGTCTCTCTGATATCTCTTTGTATGTTCTTCAAAGAATTGCCGCTCTTCTTCATTCAGGCAAATTGTTACTGTTACACTCATAAACCAATCCCTCCTGTAACATCTTCTTCATCCTGATTCTAACTTTCTTACTTCCCATTCGCAATACTGTTTTCAGGCTTTTCGCACAGCCGCATATCCGCACCTCATTGAGAGTAACACCCTTTTCTGTTACAATGTTATTAGTTAGCAGGCACTAACCAACGTGTTGTTTTGTGAAACAGTATATTCCGGAAGAGAGGTCACCCTTATGAAAGTATTGGAATACGGAAAGGAACATGCGGAGCTCCTCTTAATGTACCCGGAGGAATTTGCCAAAGAAGTCACGGCATATTTGAGCAACTGAAAAGCGGGATCTCTCCCGCTATTTGTTATTTCAAACGGTATGTCCCGAATTCCGGGATCCGTAAGATATTGTTTCCTTCATAAGACAGATGGATCGTGGCTGCCTCCCGTTCTGCGTCAAAGTCAAAGTCCAAGGCGTCAAAGGTATACTGTCCGCTCAGGTCTCTCCGGCTTTCCACTTCAATGCTGCCTTCCTCCAATAAGGCAACATAATCGCATTCCGGATACACCAGTAAGACCGAGCCGCCTTCGCCGCCCCGTCTTCTGATGCTCATACGGTATTTGTTGCGCCCTGCCTTCTCGATCTTCATCTCACAGACATACGGCTCTTTCAGCCAGTTATAGATAAAATCCATGGTGGAGATCTGTATGGTCTTCATCTCTTCATGATCCACGGCTTCTTTTGTCCGCTGCAGTCCTTCCCGGATTGCCTTTCTGACCTGATCGTCCCCGTAGCGGTTTTCATCTTCCCGCTTCTTTAAGGCATACTCGGCAATCAGATAGTAGCCATACGCCTGTGCGGGATTCCCGTAGTCATTCTCATAGATATCTCCCATTCGTAAGGCAATGTCGGCCAGATTGTTGTTTTCCCCGTAACAGAAATGACTTTCCGAATGCGGATAGAGATTTTCCATAATGGAGATATAGGTGACACGGTCCTTGAAGGTTCCCTTGCCGTCTTTATACATATCTGCCAGTTTATAGGAGGATTCAAAGAGCTTATGCACATAACCGAACGTATAGTATTGGAAGGCTTTCTCATATTCCGGTACGAGGTTATTGCATCTCCCGTAGTAATAGATATACCCTAACGTGTTGGCAATCTGCGGATCATGCGTCAGGTTGAATACCTTCTCCAACGAATCCCGGGTGATCTCCCAGTCACAGGGATATAAGGACGATCCGCCGTAGTGCAGATAGCCGTAGATCCGCAAGGCAATTAAACTGTTCTTTTCCAAAAGGTCGTCCATATAGCGGTAAAAGAGCTGCTTCTTCTCTTCCGGAAGCTCTTCGCCCTGATCTTCCAGCTCTTCCGCATAGACCAAAAAGTCCGTCTTGATGTCTTCCGGGAAGTCCCATTCACTGATGGGCAGACTCTGATTCCGCTCATAATCGGAAACAGCTTCTAACAGATGACTGACATCCACCGGCAGATCCATGCTTTCCGGATCCGGCCAGAGCACATCGATGCTGTCTTCCAGAGATCCCAGAACGTAGCGGATGACATCATCATCGTCATAGAGCAGCTCCACGTCTTCTTCCACATCTTCCGGGATATCGACGATTTCCTCTAATAGGATCGGTGAGAGCCAGTCATCGACAAATACCGCTTCCGTGATCTCTTCCTCATCCACCTTTTTCAGTACCTGTTTCAGATCCTCCAATGTGATCCGATACGGTTCGTAGTCTCCGCTTTGCGGCAGATGTAATTCGTCATAGGAAATCTCATAGCGGGCAAAGGCCCGCAGCTGTTGCTGAATGTTCATGATCTGTGCTCCCCCTTCCGGACTTTGTTCCTGTTACTATCATTTTACCATATGCACCCGAAACCCTTTGTACAGAAAAAGGAAGAACTGTAATTTGTTCTTCCTTTCAATCACCCATTATTATTATCCTTTATTTATGCTTCCGCATGTATTCCACGGTCTTATGCAGGGTTTCCATCTGATAGATTTTATTGAGATTTCCCGCAAAGTCCAGACCGTATTTCTTCTGCAATTCCAATAACCTCTCCTGCATGTACTTCTCGTTGCTGTCTTCCCTGTCTTCGAGTAAATCAAACAGCGTCATCTCCCGCTCCTCTTTCGTGAGCTGATACATGCTGACACCGACAAGACGGATCGGACGCTTCTCCACGTTGTTGAGAAGTTCCACCGCATTCTGATAGATCTCCGCTGCCGAGTCGATCACTTCCGTCTTCCGTGAGCGTGTGATACCTTTCATGTCGGCATAGGTCATTTTCAGTGTGACTCCGTTTCCCTTTAAGTGATAACGGTCCGCCCGCTGTTTCACACATAAAGCTAAGAGAACCAGGACATCCTTCACATAGGCAAAGTCATCCACATCCTTCTGGAAGGTCACTTCATGCCCGATGGATTTGGCGTCTTCCGGCTTATATGAAGTCACTTTCCTGTGATCTTCCCCTTTGGCCATATCGACGATCCACCCGCCCTGCTTGCCCAGAAGCTTTTTCACTTTCTCTTCATTGTTATAGATATCCCGTACGGTACTGATGCCGTTCTGATACAGCTTCTCCGCCGTCTTGGCACCGACCGTATAGAGAATGCGCACATCCCGATCGATAATTAACTTAATAAAGTCTTCTTTGTTTAAAATCTCGAAGTAGCCGTTTGGCTTCTTCTCTTCCGAGGCGATCTTGGCCGCTGTTTTGGAATATGCCAATCCTACCGAGCAGGTCAAACCGACCTCATTTTGTGTTCTCTGTTTGATGAGCTGTGCGATCCTCCGCGCCCCTTCCTCATCTTTGGCCTGCTCTGTGATATCCAGGTAGGCTTCATCGAGGGCAATGGCTTCCGCTTCGGAGGCGTAGGAATACCAGATCTCGTGTAACTTCTGCGAGACGGCTTTGTACTTGTTGTAGTCCGGATGCATGTAGATGCCCTTCGGACACAGACGGTAGGCTTCCTTGATATTCATGCCCGAGCGCACCCCGAAGGTGCGCGCTTCATAGGAACATGTCGCCACCACACCGCGTTCTTTTGGCAGGGAGCCGATAATTAACGGTTTCCCTTTTAATGACGGATTGTCCCTGATTTCGACGGACGCATAAAAAGCATCCATATCCACATGCAGGATGATCTGCTCCATATGCATCCCTCCTGTCTTTATTGTACCTTTTGTATGAACATGGAAAAAGAGGAACTCACTTCAAGTTCCTCTTACGCTTTCTATTTCCAGACTTCCTTCGCTAAGCGGAAGACAGCCCAGCCTTTCGGCCAGCCCACATACATCGTGGCATGGGTGATAATGGCCGCAATCTCTTCCTTAGTCACACCGTGGTTTTTGGCGTTCTGTAAGTGATACATCAGAGAGGAATCCGTAATTCCCGATGCCATTAAGGATACCACCGTAATGATGCATTTCGTTTTGACATCGATGGCTTCCTCATTCCACACTTCCCCGAATAAAATGTCATCATTCAAATGCGCAAATTCCGGGCTAAATTCTCCCAGCTGTTCTCTTCCCGCTGTCTGTACGATTTTCTTTTCCATATCAAATACTCCTTACCTTTCTTCCGTTACGGTTTCCTGCGGTTCGTTTTCTTCCGCTTTTTCTTCTTCCTTCATTTCTTTTGCGCAGCCGACAAGCAACACAACACAAAGCGCAAGAAGAAGGAATTTCATGACCTTTTTCATCTTAATTCAGATGTTCTTTGATGAAGGAATCGATCTTCTCAAACGGGATGTAGTTCTTCTCACCGCCGTCATACAGATCCGTATGCGTCGCGCCCGGGATGATCAGAAGCTCCTTATTGGAAGTATAGTTGCTGTTGGTGATCATGTTGTTGTAAGCATCTTCGCCGAAGTAGCGGGAATGCGCCTTTTCCCCATGCAGTACCAGTACCGCATTGCGGATCTCATTGGAGTAACATAAGATCGGCTGATTGAGGAAGGACTCGCAGCCGATGACATTCCAGCCGCCGTTGGAGTTCAGGCTTCTCTTATGGTATCCCCGCGGTGTTTTATAGTAGTCATAGTAGTCTTTCACAAAGAACGGAGCATCTTCCGGAATCGGATCGACCACACCGCCGCCTAAGGCATACTCACCGTTTTTCAAATCCGTTAAACGCTGCTGTGCCATCGCCACACGGTGCTGATATCTGACTTCCTCACTGTCTTCCGCATCGAAGTAGCCTTTGGCATTCACCCGGGTCATATCGTACATGGTGGAAACGATGGTAACCTTGATGCGCGGATCAAGCGCTGCCGTATTGAGAGCCATGCCGCCCCAGCCGCAGATTCCGATGATGGAGACCTTTTCGGCATCCGCGTCTTCCCGCAGAGAGAGATAGTCCACCGCGGCCATGAAGTCTTCCGTATTGATATCCGGGGAAGCCATGTAACGGACGTTGCCTCCGCTTTCTCCCGTAAAGGACGGATCAAAGGCAATGCTCAGATAGCCCTTTTCCGCCATGGTCTGGGCATACAGGCCGGAGCACTGTTCCTTCACTGCCCCGAACGGGCCGCAAACCGCAATGGCCGGAAGCTTGCCTTCCGCGGTTTTCGGTTTGTATAAATCGGCTGCCAAAGTGATGCCGTAGCGGTTCACAAAAGTCACCTTTTCATGATCGACCTTTTCGCTTTTTTCAAATGTCTTGTCCCATTCCTGTACTAATGTTAATTCTTCTTTTTTCATTTTTGGTTTCCCCTTTCACTTACTGTTTTTTACTTCCCGGATCAGAGTATCCAGTGTATCCACCCGCCGCTGACTTAAGTGCATCTCTTCGAGAAGATTTGCCCGTAAGCAGCGCATCCGGTGCAGAAGTTCCTGCGCGTTCCCGCTTTCCAGCGCTTTGCGTACCGCTTCGATTTCACATGCGGTGCATCCCGCATCTTCCAGTCCGCTTAAGATCCTGTCCTCATTCATACGCTTCTCTGATCCTTTCTTACACTCTCATTGTATCGGCTTTTCAAATATGCCGCGAATAGTTATAATGAATATCGTGATATGCTTATTTTGAATATCATTGGAGGTGTCTATGGAAATCAGAACCCTGAAGTATTTCCTTGCGGTCGCAAGAGAGGAAAACATGAGCAAGGCAGCCGAGCAGCTGCATGTCACCCAACCCACCCTGTCCAAAGCCATGCGCTCCCTGGAAGAGGAACTCGGCAAGAAGCTCTTTGTCCGTCACAGTTTTTCCATCTCCTTAACCGAAGAAGGCATCCTTTTGCGCAACCGGGCGGAGGATCTCGTCTTTATGGCGGATAAGATCGAAAAGGAATTCCTTTCTCTGGACGATGTGCTGGGCGGGGAACTCTATCTCGGTTTGGCGGAATCCTACCGCATCAGCGATCTGGCACGGGTTATTAAGATCATGAAAGAGCGCTATCCCGATCTGAAATATCATATCACCAGCGGTGACACCGAACAGGTCACGGAGAAAATGGAGAAAGGCTTACTGGACTTTGCGGTCTTATGTGATACCCCGGATGAGCGGAAATACCATTATCTGGAATTCCCGCACCCGGACGTATGGGGTTTGATCCTTCCCAAAGATGCACCCTTAGCGCAAAAGGACAGTATTACATTCGAAGATCTCAAAGGTATTCCGCTTTTCACCTCGCAGCAGGGCTGGGATAACGATATCCGCTCATGGTGCGGAAATAAGATCGAAGAGCTGACGCTGGAAGGCTCCTTCCGCCTGGCTTACAACGCCTCCATCTTTGTGCGGGAAGGTTTAGGGTACCAGCTGACATTTGAGCACCTGGTGGATATCTCGGAAAACAGCCCGCTCACCTTCCGTCCCCTTTCCCCAAGACTGGAAACAAAGCTCTACCTCATCTGGAACAAGTACCAGACCCTGACACCCATTGCCCAGCAGTTTCTGAGCCGGATGAAAGAACAGTTTCAAACCATTAACAAATAAGATACCTTGACAGATAAGGTATCTTTTTCTATAATGTACTTAGAACAGGAGGGATTTCATGACTGCTGTAGCTGCTGATATGATTCGCGGGAATACCGATACGATCATCCTGCGGTTCTTAAATGAAAAAGACACCTACGGATACGAGATCAACCGGCAGATCCGCCAACTGACAAACGAACAGTACGAACTGAATGAAGCCACCCTCTATACGGCCTTTAAGCGGCTGGAAAAAGCCGGCTATATTACATCCTACTGGGGAAATGAAGGAAGCGGTGCCAGGCGGCGCTACTACACCATTACCCCCAAAGGCAGACAAGCTTATCAGAGTGCCGTCAGAGAGTGGGAGAAAACCGCAGAGATCCTGGAAAGGCTGGTAAAGTAAAATGGTAAAAGTAAGAGAATATCTGGATCGCTTTTTCGCAAAATACGAAATGACCGAAGAGTTATACGATCTTAAGGATGAGATCACTTTGAATGCGCAGGACCGCTATCATGATTATCTGGAGCAGGGATACAGTGAAGCGGAAGCTTCCCAGAAAGTTTTGGACTCCCTGGGAAACCTGGAAGAGTTAATGAACGAAGTCAACGCCAGACCCCTCAGAGAAGACTACAGAGGAATCTTCCGCAATATTGTGACAACCCTTTTCGGTGAAAAAAGAGAGGGAAACGAACACTACTCCGAAGTCTTTGCCGGAGTGAACGAACTCGTTCTGAACGTTACCTCTGCGGATGTCTCCGTCATGATCAGTCCCGACGACTGCATTCATGTCGAGGCAAACGGAGATGATGCCTTACTGGAAGTCGTACAGGAAGAAGAGCGCGTAACCCTGACGGAAAACAGACGGGGGCTCTTGTCTTTCGGCGGAATTGAGGAAGTGGAAATCTCGCTTCCGGAAGGGATGAAGGCGCTGGAGATCCATGTCGTCAACGGAGACATTGAGATCAGTGATGTTGAAGTACCTCTCATCACGATTGGAGCAGTCAACGGAGACGTGGATCTGAGCGATTTCCTCTTTGACACCCTGCAAGTTCAGACAGTGAACGGGGATGTGGAAATCGAATCGGAAGGAACCTTTGATCTGATTCAGTGCAAAACCGTCAGCGGAGACGTTTCCTGCGCACTTACCGGCGTGGAAGGTGTGGACTTTGCCTATGAGACGCTCAGCGGAGATGTGGAGTGTTCCCTGGATTATGACTCACGCCACGCGATCCGCATCACGACCGTCAGCGGAGATATCGATATTACAGACTGATAAAACAACAGTCCGCAGGAAATCCTGCGGACTTTTTACATGATGGAAAAGTGTTTGTGAATGGATGCACGTCCGGCGCTTCCGTTCTTTTCTCGTGTCTACTTTAGTGGGATTGAATCATTCTCCGTTTTATGATGCTTTCTGTTTTTCCGCTTCGGATTGGATGTTTTCCGTAATCATCCAGTAGAGTTCATGCAGCTCGGCAATCAGCCCGGTCCCCATGACGAGATAGCAGTAATACGCCGCAAAATCAAACTGCAGCGCATACGGTAAGAGGAACAGCAGGATGCTGCTGAGCTTGTTCCAGATGGAATGGGTGGCTAAAAGGACATGCTTCATCATCCAGTAGATTCCGTACAGAATTGCCCGGAATAAGAGTAACCCTAAGATCATATAGAGCACCTTGCGGCTTAAGGTCTTGGTTAATAACGGCCAGACCTTATATAACATAACGCAGTATAAGCTGACATCCGAGATGGAATCGAGCTTCCGTCCGAGATCGCTGACCGCATTCAGTTTCCGTGCCACAAAGCCGTCCACCGCGTCCGAAAGTCCGCAGACGGTATAAATGATTAAGAATAACGGGGAAGTTACCGGAACAAACAGTAAAACAGCCGCTCCAATCAGGCGGATCGATGTGATCATGTTGGCCAGATGTTTTTTGATCATATTCCTTAACTCCTAAAAATAATTGTAAAGGAAAGTTGCTTAAATCTCCACACTGGTGCGCGGAATCTGCACTACAAAGTTGATATTGTGCGCTTCGCAGTACTTCGCCACCTTAAAGAATACCACTTCCGTCTTCTCCACAAGCGGAATCATGCCTTTGGCAGGAACATCGAGTCTTGAGAAGAAGTTATCCCAATGCAGCGGAATAATGAGCTGCGGTTTGGTCTTGGCGACTGTCTCTTCAAAGAATTTTGTTTCCGTGACTTCATCGGCCTTGCCTAAACCCGCAACACCCAGGAATAAGACATCGCAGGTATAGCCGTCGAGCTGATGCTCAATATAGTTAAAGCTCGGACGGATCAGATACTTTTTGCCCTGATGTTCCACGTAGAAGTCATAGCTGCCGCCTTCCTTGTAGTCTCTTAACTTGCACGGCTGCTTCAGCGGTTCGTCAATGGTCTGTCCCAGATCGTTATTTAAAATGGTCGGTTTGGAATGCAACGACTTAATCACTTTGATCTTGTAGTCTCCAATTGTGAAGCTGTCTTCCGCATGGTATTCCACCAGCTGTGCTTCACTGACGTCCTGTCCTCTGCAGACATTCATGGCCGAGGAAGCACCGTAGACAACGGCTCCCGTTTTCTTTGCGACATAAGGCACATCCATGACGTGGTCATGGTGCGTATGGGAAACAAAGATGGCTTTTAAGCGGTTTACCTTATGCAGAGTTAACAGCTCATCTGCCAGTTTCGTATCGGTCATTTCGCTTCCCGCGATATATTTGACTAAAGACGGACGGGTGAAGTGACAGTCAAATAAGATCTGGTCCTTCCCGTCATCGAACAGTAATGTTGTTGTTCCGAAAAATGTGACTTTCATAGAAATACTCTCCCCTGAATATTTAGAATACATACTGTACCAGTACGGCTGCCAAAAGGCACACGATCAGCGCAATGCCTTCTCCGATGAGTGACCCTTTGATATGGAACCAATAGTCATGATAGGCTTCCACCATATCTTCCGTTCCCGGAATGATAAAGCGCGGATCATGGCAAAACCACAAAATATCCAGCACCACGGCATCATACAGGTTTACAACGCTCCAGATCAGAAAGGCGGTGAAAAAGGCTTCCCTGAAAGATGAAACATGATTGACATATTTCAAAATCGCCCCGACGACTGCCGCAAAGAAGAAAGCGGCAAACAGCTTGACCCCGACCTTTTTCTTTGTGGTCGGAATCCTGTCCTGATATTCCGGCATGCTTTTTACCTGCTCCTGGATTTCCGGCGGATAGTTATAGACCTGGTTCAGCGGATCACGGGAAATCAGGTAAACCATAAGTGTAAACAGAGCGCAAAGAATCAGACATTCCATCCAAATCATTATCACTACCCTCTTTCTCTCAGCCGACATACCCATTATACCAAATCAGTCATTCGTAAGAGTAAGATACTATTTTTCGTGTAAAATATTAGTAGAAAGAAAAGGGAACAATGAAGACATTATTCAAGCTCAGCAGGGAAGCCGTACGTTACAAGGGATTGTATCTTTTGGCTATTTTTGCGACGCTTTCCCTGACGGTCGTCAACCTGAGTGCCCCGCGCGTTCTTTCCCGCCTGACCGGAATCGTCAAAGACGGGGTGGATGCGGCCGGTATGATACAGATCCGGAACCTGGCACTGCTTTTAACCGGATTGTATCTCTTACGGATCATCTTCCGCTTTATGAGCAGTTATCTTTCCCATAAAGCCGCCTGGTACCTGGTGGGAGATCTCAGAACCAAGGTCTACAATAAGTTATCCCACATGCACCTGGGCTATTTCCATGACAAGCAGACGGGAGATCTAATGAGCCGGGTCATCAATGACACCAGAGACTTTGAGCTTTTATATGCCCACATGATTCCGGAAACCATCACCAACCTGGTGACCTTCCTCGGGGTATTAGTCATCTTACTGACGATCAACGTCAAACTGGCACTGATCACCTGTGCCCCGATTCCGCTGATTTTAATCTCCGGTATTATCTTTGCGAAAAAGGTCCGTCCCTTCTTCCGCACCTCCCAGAAAAAGATGGGAGAGTTCAGCGGCAAGCTACAGGACAACCTCTCCGGCATTCATGAGATCCAGTCCTTCGGACGCGAGGAATATGAAACAGGACGTATCAATGAAAAGAACTTTGAACATGTCAAAGCCATGTTGCAGGCCTTAAAGGTCTCGGCTGTCTTCCACCCTTCCGTGGAATTCATCTCCGCTATCGGTACGGTCCTGGTTGTTGCCTTCGGTGGCTATCTGGCCTATCACGACGGCTTACAGGTCGAAGACATTGTCGCCTTCTTACTTTACTTAAGCCTCTTCTATCAGCCGGTGACGGGACTGGCCAATCTGGTGGAAAACATGCAGCAGTCGTTAGCCGGAGCGGAGCGCGTCATTGCGATATTGGATGCTCCGAACGAGATTGAAGACAAACCGGATGCCAGACCGTTAGAAAACGTCAAAGGTGAGATCACCTTTGAGAATGTTTCCTTCTCCTACGTGGAAGGCATCCCTGTATTAAAGAATGTCTCCTTTACCTGCAAGCCGGGTGAGATGCTGGCGTTGGTCGGTGCGACCGGTGTCGGCAAGACAACCATTACGGAACTCTTAAGCCGCTTCTACGAGCCGCAGGAAGGACACATCCTGATTGACGGCGTGGACATTCAGAATGTCACCATTGAATCGTTACGTCAGAATATCTCCACCGTACTGCAGGATACCTTCCTTTTTAACGGTACCATTGCTGAAAACATCTCTTACGCAAGACCCGATGCATCCTTTGAGGAGATCCGGGAAGCGGCCAGAGCCGCCAATATCGATGCGGAGATCATGGCCATGCCGGACGGGTATGACACGGAAACGGGAGAGCGCGGCGTGAAACTCTCGGGCGGTCAGAAACAGCGGATTGCCATTGCGCGAGCCATCCTGCGCCGCTCCCCGATCATTGTCTTAGATGAGGCCACCGCTGCGGTCGATGTGGAAACGGAACAGCAGATAAGAGAAGCCATCAGTACCCTTTCCGGCAACCGCACCATTATTGCGATTGCCCACCGTTT
>CADCPY010000078.1 GCA_902803495.1 uncultured Erysipelotrichaceae bacterium | reverse complement strand
GAAGATATCCTGCACTAAAAAAGACGTAATGGAGCATTGGCCCAAGGTTCTGTTTTCCTTGCTCCAGTCCTTGCGCATGCGCGGCGCACAGCTGTATTCGCACCAGACGTCCTCCAGCGCATCGTAGAAGTCTTCCGGTGTCTTTAATTCCGGGTAATCCGGGTTATTAATCTTAAAATGGGTTTTGCCCGCCTGATAGAAATGGTATTTCATGAGAGTATTCTCCTTTGAATGTATTATATAACGAAAAAAAGAGTTATCCTCAGCGGATAACCCTTTCTTCTTTCACGTGATTAGTCTTCTTTGTAAGAAACTTCGGAATCTGCATTGGCTTTCACGGATTCAATGCCGTTTAATGCAGCAGCCTTTGTTGTGTAACCTTCGCCGCAGGCTAAGATGTTACGGCCGTTACGTGCATGCAGTTTGAATCTTGTTTCGCCTTTTTTGTCTGTGTAAAGAACGAATTTCGGGTTCTTTAAGACTTCGTAGTTTTCTTCTGTCTGGTCTTCGAGCGGTGCTTTCGGTGCATTGACCTTAACGCTTTCGATGCTGTTTAAGCATGTCTTTTTTGCTGTGAAGACTTCGGAAGTACCGATGACGATACCATTGCTGGCCTTTAAGTCGAATTTGATTCCTGTGTTCGTTTTCTTGACGATGAATTTACCCATTATTATTTCCTCCACACGTGTAAATTGGTTAATTTCATTATAGCACACAAAATTCCTTTATGCATAAAATGCACCATAGATGCATAAAAGATTTGATGTTTCTTTTTCAAAATCATTTGATTCTTATCGTTTCTTTTGCTCTCAGGCGTTTAGAGACGTTATGAGAGTGTTTCCGGTCTGTTCAAATCCTTCTTTCATTCCATTTTTTACATATTTCCTGTGCACTCTAAACGCGAATAAAAAGGATGCTTTCGCATCCTTTGTTTATACGTTTAAGGAAAACACTTCGAATTCGGAATTGCTGTTATCCGCATCCAGTGACACTTCGTCATTGACGCTGGTATCTTCCTCTTCTTCCACCATATCGACAATTCTCACATCTTCAATTCCCTTGAGATAGTAGAACTTGCCGATCAGGCGGTTATTGGAGGACAGCGAAGCTTCCTTATCCATTAATGTGATATCTTTTGCCACCAGGGTTCTGTCATCTTCCCCCAGGAAGCGCATCTCATCGTACGTCTGTGTCGCAAAGAGATATTTGACATAGGACGGATGGGATTTGACTTTGCGGTAGAGGGAGTCCCCTTTCACCGGACGGTTCATGTTGGCGATATCGGAAAGCTTCACGCGCTTGGATGTTCCCTCTTCCGAGATGACTGCCAGATTGATGCTCTTCTCATTGGCTGTAGTGAATGCCGCGACCGTATCGTCTTTCGCCAGATTCATGGCCTTGACGCCCTGAGCCTTTAAGGAGGTCTTCGGAATCTGGTTCATCTGATAGCGGACCACGTTGCCGCTGTGGCTGGCAATGATGACTTCCTCATTGCGGTAAAGCAGCTGACAGTCGATCAGACGGTCGTTCTTCTTAAGTCCCATTAGAGGAATCAGACGTTTCAGTCTTGTCGGTTCCAGCACGTTAAACGGCGTACGCTTGATCATGCCGTTCTGGGTGGCTGTGATCAGCCAGGCATCCGTCTTGTAGGATTTTACCGTATAGGCTGCCACGATCTTTTCCGAACCGTTCAGGTTGGTGTAGCTGGAAATATGCGCTCCGAGATCCTTCCACTTGAACTCTTCGATCTCATAGACCGGAATGGCCAGATAGTTGCCGGCTTCCGTCACAACGAGCAGCTGATCCAGTAAATCGACTTCCCGGTATCCGATTAATTCATCGTCATCCTTGGTCTGCGGGATGGTATTGTCGGAAGCATTATAGCTCCGTAAGGAGACACGCTTGATATAGCCGCCTTTGCTGAGGGTGAGCATGACACGCTCGTTGACCAGCATCTTTTCCTTGGAGATGACGATATCGGACACCTCATGCTGGATCTCCGTTCTTCGCTCCGATGGGCAAAGTGTAATGACTTCCTTGAGTTCCTTGATCATTAACTGACGTAAGAGCTCATCATGACTTAATACACCGCGCAGCACATTCATCGTTGCCTGCAGTTTGGCGTATTCCTCTTTGAGTTCCACAATATCCGTGGAAGACAAGCGGTACAGCTGCAATGTCACGATGGCTTCCGCCTGCTTTTCGGAGAAGCCGAACTTTTCCGAAATGTTCTTCTTCGCATCGGCCTTATCCTTGGACTTGCGGATCACGCGGATCACGTCATCCAGAATGGAGATGACCTTGATCAAGCCTTCCAAGATATGGCATCTTGCTTCGATCTTGGCTAACTGGTATTTACAGCGGCGCACCGTCACGTCTCTTCTGTGGTTCACAAAGGCCAAGAGGATGTTCTTTAAGCCCATGAGCACCGGACGCTTGTTGACGATAGCCGTCATATTGGCACTGTAGGAAACCTGCAGTGATGTTTTCTTGTAAAGGTAGTTTAAGATCATGTCCGCATCGTTTTCCTTACGGACATCCACGACGATACGTAACCCTGTTCTGTCGCTTTCATCTCTCACATCCAGGATTCCCTGTACGTCTTTGGAGTAGCGGACATCGTCGATCTGACGGACCAAATCGCTCTTGACGACTTCATACGGAATCTCCGTGATGACGATCTGGTTGCATGTCTTGGTTTCTTCAATACTGACACGGGAGCGGATGATGAATTTCCCCTGCCCGCTGGTGTACATGTCCTTAATGCCTTCAATGCCCTGGACGATACCGCCTGTCGGGAAATCCGGTCCCTGGACAAACTGCATGAGTTCTTCCAGCGTGCAGTCCGGATGGCTGATCAGATAGATTGCCGCATTGGTCACTTCCTCCAGGTTGTGTGTCGGCATATTGGTCGCATAACCGATGGCCATACCCTTGGAGCCGTTGACCAAGAGGTTCGGGAAGGCTGCCGGCAAGACCGTCGGCTCATTTTCCGAGTCGTCGAAGTTCGGCGCAAATTCCACCGTATCCTGATCGATATCCTTTAATAAGAGATCGGCGATCCGGCTGAGTCTTGCTTCCGTATAACGCATGGCAGCGGCCGGGTCATCGTCGATGGAGCCGTTGTTACCCTGCATATCCACTAAAGGTTCGCGCATCTTCCAGCTCTGGCTTAAACGCACCATGGCTTCATAGACGCTGGAGTCGCCGTGCGGATGGTAGTTACCGATGACAAGACCAACCGTCTTGGCACTTTTCCGTGTCG
>CADCPY010000077.1 GCA_902803495.1 uncultured Erysipelotrichaceae bacterium | reverse complement strand
GATGACAAAGTACTTCCCGAAATCGTCACGCAGATCCCGGAGCAGCCGTTTCTTCAATGGATCCCGCATATTACCACTCCAGCTCCTCCACCGTCTTTTTCTTTTCATTCTTATAGTTCTTCCGGACCTGACCGTCTCTGAGCTTGATGACCCTATCGGCAAGTTCCTTAAAGGCGTCGTTATGCGTCACCATGATGACTGTGGTGGAATAGGTCTCATTCACCTTGCAGATGAGTTTTAAGATCTCCTTGGAGGTTTGATAGTCCAGTGCCCCGGTCGGCTCATCACATAAGAGCACTTCCGGATTTTTGACGACCGCTCTGCCGATGGAAGTCCGCTGCTGCTGCCCGCCGGAAAGCTGGCTCGGCAGCTTGTTCGCATGGTCTTTCAGTCCCAGTACTTCAATCAGTTCATCCACATTCAGCGGATTTTTGGAAAGAAAGGCACCGGTTTCAATATTCTCCCGCACCGTCAGGTTCGGGATCAGATTGTACATCTGGAAGATATAGCCCAAATGGTCCCGGCGGTAGTTTCCGAGTTCCTTCTTATTCATATTGCGCAATGCATGACCGGAGATCACAATCTCTCCGTCATCCACCTGATCAATGCCGCCCATAATATTCAGCAGGGTGGATTTCCCGGATCCGGAAGGTCCCAAAAGTACAACAAATTCCCCTTTTTCCACTTCCAGATCAATTCCCCGCAATACTTCCACTTTATTTTCTTTTTCTCCGTAACTTTTCCGGATATTTTTCAATGACAGAAACATAAGCCACTCCTTTGTTCTTGAGTTCCTTCCTATTATAATACAGAAATGTAAAATGAGTTAGCCTAAACTAACTCATTGCAGAACAAATTGTTCCAATGATGAAAAAAAGAGCCTTTTTGGCTCTTTATTCTCCGTCTGTTTTCCGGTATACGGTTTTCCCGTTTTTCACGGTGAGAATCACGTTATAATCAGCGTCCATCAAAGTGAGGTCTGCTTTTCTTCCTGCTTCGATCTTTCCTCTGTCAGTCAGATTCAGACATCTTGCGACATTTTCCGCATACAGAAGGCCGACCTCCTCCCTGCTTAAATGACAGCGCAGATGCGCGGCGCGCATCGTCTCATTCATTGTCATATTTCCGGAATTGATATAGCCGTCCTCCGCATAGATCAACCCGTCCTTTGCCAGAATCTTCTTTCCGCTCGGCAGAACATGTTCCCCTTCCGGCAGTCCGCTGGCTTCGGACATGTCCGTGACCCCGTAGACATTCTCAATCCCCTTGCATTTGAAGAGCAGGCGGATGAAGCTTTCCGAGACATGATAGCCGTCGCAGGTCAGCTGCGCCTTGATGCGCTCATCCAGGAGCACACCGACCGCTGCTCCGTTCTCCCTGTGATGCATGGGCGCAAAGCCGTTGAACATGTGGTCGGCCTGACATAAGCCGTGATCCGCCGCCGCATAGACATCAAAAGCGGACGCCTGGGTATTTCCCACCGTCGGCATGACGCCTTTCTCTGCCAGATAATCACACCATTCCAGCGTCCCGTCGAGGTCTGGCGAGACATGAATCATGGAGATATCGCTGTAGTCGTGATCCATCAGCCAGTCGGTATGTTCGATGCTCGGATTCACAGCTTCCTTTGTCATATAACGCTTTAAGGACGGATAGATACCTTCAAACTGGAACGGTCCGATTTCCGCTCCGCTGCAGCTTTTGCGCAGCTTCCGGATTTCCCGTACCGATTTGGCAATCCGCTCATAATCCGTTCCCGCCAGGGTCGGAAAGACCGTGGTGACTCCGCAGGATGGCAGCTTTGCGCTTAAGAAGCGGACCTTTTCCGCAAAGGTTCCGTATTCGTCCGGATCCTGATACATAAAGCCCCGCATCCATCCTCCGTGGTTGTGACAGTCGATCAGTCCCGGATACAGATCCAGGCCTTTCGCATCGATTACTTCGTCTTCCTCTGCGGTTGTTTTTCCCACTTCCCGAATGCCGCTCTCATCAAAGCGGACTTCCAGTTTCTGAAACCGTCCGTTCAGAAACACATTGGCATTGATTATTTTCATATGACTTCCTCATACTCTCTGTCTTAATGATATCCCCTTTTCCCCTGATGTCACAATGGAGTAACCGGTTTCTTCCATTCAAAAAGGAAAGATTTCTCTTTCCTTGTCTCTTTTATGCCGGGAAGATGGAGTAATTTTCCTCTTCCATCTCATCCAGAAGATCCAAAAGCCGCTTTCTGGCCACATCGATCTCCAGGTGGGTCTTATGGTTCAGCGCATCGTCAAACTCATTGAGTTTCTCCTCAATCTTCTGCTTGTCTTCGCCCATGGCCTCTTCATACATGCGGTTGGCCCGCAGGAATGCCAGGGTATTCTCTTCCTCTTCCCGCGGATTCTGCTTCAGATAAGCCAGCTTTTCCATCCGGGCTTTCGCTTCCTCTTCCGAAATCTTCTTTTCCTGCTTCTGAATGATCATTTCCTTCTGTTCTCCCGTGGAGAGCACTTTGACTTCCACCTGTAACAGCGCATTCACATCGTAGGTATAGGTGATCTCAATGGCTTCCTTCCCTTTCGGTCCCACCGGTACATCCACCGTGAGCTCTCCCAGCTGCAGATTGTTTTTGGCCAGATGGCTTTCTCCCTGCAGTACTTTCACGCGTACGTATTTCTGATCGTCATAGGCTGTATAGACCGTCTGGGTCTTGGAGACCGGAATGACCGTATTGCGCTCAATGATCGGCAGATAGTATCCCGGCTCGGTGAAGCTGCCGTTATCCCGGACCACTTCCGTGCCTAAGGTAAACGGGCAGACGTCCGTTAAAATGACTTCCTCGATCTCTTTCTGCCGCTCCTTCATGGCGCATTGCAGTGCCGCACCGATGGCGACACTCGTATCCGGATCCACCGAATACTCCGGAGAGAGTCCGGTGATCTTTTTGACGTAAGAGCGCACTAACGGGAGCCTTGTGGCTCCGCCGACCAGAATGATGCGGTCGAGATCCTCAAGCGTGATCTTGGCATCGCGCAGACTTTTCTCCATCGGCTTGCGCAGCTTTTCCAGAAGCTCCTGCGCTTCTTTTTCGTATTCCTCGCGGGTGAAGGACTCTTCATAATGCTGGTTGAAGAGATTGATGCGCACCACGGCAACATCGGAATTGCTGAACTGGCATTTGGCTTCCTCCGCCGCTTTGTATAAATAGTTCAGGGATACATTGTCAATGACGCGGTTTGTTAAAAACGTCCGGCGCAAGAACATCTGTACCAGAAGGTTGGTGAAGTCCTCGCCGCCCAAAAAGTTATCCCCGGCGATCGCATAGACTTCCATGATGTTTTTATAGTATTCCAGTACCGTCACATCAAACGTGCCGCCGCCCAGGTCAAAGACCATGCAGCGCTCATTGACACCCTTTTCCCCGACGCCGTAGGCAATGGCCGAAGCCGTCGGTTCGTTGATGATCCGCACCACTTCCAGTCCGGCCAGCTCCCCGGCCTTCTTGGTGGCTTTCCGCTGCATATCGTTAAAATAGGCCGGTACGGAGATGATGGCCTGCGTCACTTCTTCTTTCAGATAGACTTCCGCGTCTTCCTTTAAGGAGCGCAGCACAAATCCGGAGAGTTCTTCCGGAGAGAACTTCATACCTCCGAGCACATATTCCTTCTCCGTTCCCATGGCGCGCTTAAAGACGCGGGCCGTGCGTTCCGGATGCAGATATCCGTATTCTCTGGCCGTCTCCCCGATCAGGATGCGGTCATTCTCATCCACGCTGACCACGGAAGGCGTCAGTTGTTTGCCCAGCCGGTTCGGGATGATCTCCGCTTTTCCGTTGCGGAAGACTGCCGCCAGGCTGTTGGTTGTTCCCAAATCAATTCCAATCAGCATGTTACTTTCCTTTCTTCAGATGATGTCTCATAATCACAAATTCCTCTTCGTCCGGATACATGGCGGAATACTTCTCCGCCAGGCGTAAGGCCTTCTCCGGATTTCCGATCACTTCTTCCAGTTCCACTTCGAAAAGATCCAGATCCTTGCACCGTCCGTACGGGCAGTTGTCGCATAACGGATGCGCATGCAGCTCTTTCAGAAGTTCATAGGCTTCCCTGCCTTTTCCAATCAGTGCGAGAGCCCGTACTTTCCGCGCTTCATACAGCAGGCGGTTCAGCCGGTTTTCCTCTAAGCGCGCATTCAGATCTTCCAGGGCCTTTTGGGCATATTCTTCCTGCTTGTCTTTCTCTCCCTTGCGGAAATACAGGGAGGCAAGATTGAGATGGTAGCGGGAGAGGTCAGGATCCTTGCGCTTCTCTTCAGCCTGCATTGCCATCAGCAGACTGCGCTCTTCCTTTTTGAGGTCGCCGTCATACTGTGCCAACTCCCTGTCGATCTCATAGCGGCGCATCGGCTCCAGAATGCCCGCGGCATTCATGCGGTTCAGCTTGGCCGCAAAGATCTTTTCTCGTAAAAGATCCAGCATGGTAAGAGCGTCATAGTAGTCGGAGTCCTTCTTCAGGCTTCTTCCCCATTCCGCAAGATGGCGCCTGGCCTCTTCCTTCATGCCGAACTGGATCAGAATATCAAAGATCAGCTTATTCCCGTAGGAATAGTCAAAGCGCTGCATCATATCCCGGACAAGTTCAATTGCTTCGAAAGCCCGTCCTGTGCGCCGTAAGAGCTGTACCTTACGGTAGTAGTAATAGGACTGGTCGCCTTCCCTGTTTTTCACAATGTCCAGGGTCTTGTTGATGTTTTCCGTTGCTTTCTCATAATCCCCCGTAAAGGAATAGATATAGCTTAAGCGGTAATAGGAGTCCAGATCTTCCGGATGCAGTTTCTGCAATGTCAGGAAGTCCTCTTCCGCTCCTTTAAAGTCTCCCAGATACATTTTGCACATGCCGGTATAGAAATAGGCAATGTCATCTCCGTGCCGCTCCAAAGCCTTCTGATAGTATTCCAGAGACTTTGCGGCATTCTTTTTCAGATCCTGATAGTAGATATATCCGATCTGGCTTTCCACGTTTGGAGAATGATTCTCCTCCTCCGCCAGTGCCAGATACCATTTCAATGCTTCTTCGTAATTCTTTTCCTTATATAAGAGCCAGGCTTTATAGTCACGCAGCCCGTAATGTTTCTCATCGCATAAAAGGCCCTTATCCGCCAGCTCCATCATGATCTTACGGTCCTCTTCCTGATTGCCGTTGAGCTTTTCGCCCTTTAAGCACAGTAAGCGGTAATAGAGCGGTGCGCTGAATTCATAGGAGGTCTCTGCCCCTTCCATATGTTCAATGGAAGCTTCATACAGCCGGATCGCCTCTTCCGGATTCTTTGATTCATGCTCGGCTAACAGCCCTTCCGTGAAAAGAACGCTCGGATGCTCACTCAGATCGCTTTCCTTTAAGAAGTCGATGATCTTGTGCGCATCTTCAAAGGCTTCGTTCCTTATCAGAATGCGGATCTTCAAAATATAGGAATCCAGTTCCGTCTTATTCAGATCCAAAGAGCGGTTGACGGCATCAAATGCTTCCCTGTCTTCATAAAGATAATAGGCCGCGTATGCCAGCATGAGATAGCCGTGCGAGGCATCGGGACGCTCTTTGACGAGTTCTTTGGAATAGCGCATGGATGTTTCATATTCCCGCTTGCCGAGATAGATCTGCGCAAGTTCCGTTAACAGCTCCCCTTTATCTTCCGTTAGAGACAGACCGGTACGGTAGGCTTCCAAGCCCTTTTCCTCATCGCCTTCCAGGAAAAGGTAATAGCCCTTGCGGCCGTACATTTCCCCTTTGCGGCGCAGACGTCTGGCCGTCTCTTCCGTTCCGTCCTCTTTCAGCTGATCCAGATAGGCAATGATCGCATCCAGATGCTTGATGGCTTCCTTGCGGTCTTCGTTGACGAAAAGAAGATTGCTGAAAAGGTTATGGTAATCAAACGGGTCCAGACCTTCTTCGGAAATCGTTTTGGCCAGCGCTACGACCTTTTCGTCTTCGTTGTTTTCCAGATACGCCCAGGCTAAATCCACCTTGGCATTCTGATCTTCCGGATGTTCCGTAATATAGGCTTTCTTCTCGGAAATGATATTGACATTCCATTCCTGGCGCTTCTGATCCAAATCGAATAACTGCTGCTGGTTTCCGCCGGCCCGGCGCATGAGTTCATTGATCTCCTTGACGCCTTCTTCATACCGTCCGGTATTGGCCAGGGAGTTAGCATGCAGCCAGCGGACCTGATTGTGGTCCGGATTCTTCTCCAAAAGCTCCTTACTGATTGCTTCACACTCCTCATAGCGCTCCTGAGTGTAGAGCTCATTGAGGTACAGCATGCCGATATAGGTATCTGCCGGATACTGCTTGCGGAATTCATTCAGTTCTTCCATCGCTTCCGGCGACTCAAAGTGGATCTTATAGGAAAGAGCCAAAGCACTGCCGTAAGGATGCTGCTCTTTCAGCGACAGCATCTCTTCAATGAGCGCTTTGGTATTCTCGTCGGACTGACGGCGGATCTTTAAAAACAGATCCAGATACTTCTGCGCTGATGCGGCATCCTTGCCCGGCGTAAACATTTTCATCGGTAAGGTATCCGGATAATGGATCCCGTTTACCAGAACATAGTCCACAAAATCTTTCGGATAGTTTTCATAGAATTCATCCAGGCGTTCCAGTACGGAAAACTCCCGGTCGATCAGTTCCCACACCTCATGCGGAATAAAATAGGAATCCAGAAAGAATTCAAACAGCGTGCTTTCCACCTGCATTCTCTGATCCAGGGCATGGCAGACATCCGCGTCAAAAAGACGTTCCCATTCCTTTACGTCAATCCGGCGGGCAAAGTCCGCGTATAACGCCTCCAGATCTTTCCGCCATAACGATACCGCATCATCCGCTTCCGGAATCTCCTCTTTGGCTGCATAGGCCAGTGCGTCCTCATAGGCGGCACGCAATGCCTTAAACTCTTCCGGTTTCTCTTCCGGGTTGGTATGTTCCAACTCCTCCCGGTATGCTTTTGTGATGGCTTTTCTGTCCTTGGTCGGCTCGATTTTCAATATATCCCAAAACATTTTGACTTCTTAAAACCTCTCTTATTATTGTATCAAATATCATTCCATACTGCGCATCCAGAAAAGGAAAGAAGCAGCTCCCGAAGGAATCTGCTTCCGTTTTTACTATCCGTATATTTTTCTAGTGTAACGTCATGTGTCTCAGAATCATGTACTTCGGTCCGAAGAACGAGAATCTTCCGTCATTCACAAAGGCCGTTTCCGAGGAATAGGCAGCATCCCTGATTTCCTCATAGATATTGCCGCTGATGGAGAATCCGCTGAGCGGAATGACGGTATCCCCGTTTTTATAAAGGGCCAGTCGCACCTCTCCGCCGAAATATCCGCTGGACTCATCCAGCTGCGGTGCGGAGAAGTTCAGTATCTCAATATGTTCTCCCTTGAGAAGTTCATCTTCCGAAGGACAGTTTTCCATCACCAGTACCGGATAGGAACCGGTAATGTTTTCTTCCTTCATGTAGTATCCGTACTTCATGTCACCCCATAAGGCGACTGCTTTTCCCTGATCCACGATTTTTGTGCTATGTAACACGATGCCGTGCGCATCGATCGGGGAGGAATACAACGCTCCCTCATATTCACCGTGCATTACAAGGTCAAACGGGATCGGGCTGATGGTATCCCCGATGCTGTAATGGTTCATTTTCAGATACTGGCTGCCGTAGCTGAGCTCTTCGGCAAAATTGCCCATCAGCATGTTCAGCATATCCCCGGAAATCACCACCGGGATATCTTTTCTTAACGGGATGTCCTGCAGTGTTTTCGCATTGGCGCGGTATTGGACATTCTCCAGCTGTTCCTTTAAGGTTTCCTTTAGGTGCAGATCCGTAAGCGAGCCGAAACGGTCGGAATAGTACAGTTCAAAGTCACCGTTGGAATTGCTGAAGGAAGGAATGCTTTCCACAAACAGCTTTACCTCTTCATAGGAATGATCCATTCCCTCCGAGCTGACAAAGCGCACCTGATTCCGGTCGGCAAAGATCTCCGTCGCATTCAGTGTTGCCGCTTCCCCTGCTTCGCTTTGCGCAATCTCATCCGCGGCATTGCGGCAGGCTTCCGCCAGCGAGAACGGCAGTTCCTTTTCTTTTTTGACATTGATGCTCTTCTTTGGCAGCGGATAGAACGGGTTTTTCACCTGTTTGGCCTTCTTCACGCCTTCCGCGATCTTACTCTTCACCGTTTCTGACGTATCGCTGATCAGAATACGGAAGGAGGAAGACCCGCGGTATTCCTCAAAGTCATGGTAGACCGTAACACTGACTTCCCTGTCTTCCACACTTCTTCCCGTCTCCAGCTTTCCCATCACATAGAAGAGCTGTTTGCCTTCATTCTGTATTTCCCTGACTTCATATGCGGATACTTCCGGATTTTCCTGAAGTAATTCCGTGATTTCCTTTACTGTCATCATCCTAATTTCGCCCTCGCTTTCAGATACGGTCCGCCGTCACTGACGAGAACCCATTCCTTATATCCTTTTCCGCAGCTGCCGCTTCCGATCACTTTATACTCATCGGAAACCATGCTGATGGAATTCAGAAGATCCAGAACCGATCCGCTGATCACGACCGGGGAAACGATCTTCCCGCTGAACTTGCCGTCGACGATCTCCAGTCCGTACATGGCCGTGCACTGGATCTGCCAGTTCTTCGGGTCTTCCATGCCGTTATTGGTATCGCAGAGATAGTAGCCGTGCTTCACGGACGCAAACATGTCTTCCAGTTTGTCTTTGCCCGGAGAGAAGAAGGTATTCGTCATACGGGTGTAGGCCTTGCGCTTGAAGGATTCCCTTCGGCCGTTACCTGTCGGTTCCGTTCCCAGCTGCAAGGCACTTAAAGCATCGGAGATTCCGGTCTGCAGAATGCCGTCTTTGATAATTAAGGTGTCATGTGCCAGCACTCCGTCATCGTCAAAGAAGTAGGATGCCTGGGAAAGGGCGGCAGATGCACCGTCATGCATACTGACCAGTTCCGATGCCACTTTCTTTCCGAGGTAGTTCACGCTCTTGGCTCTGTGCTTGACAAACATGTCCATTTCCACTCCGTGTCCGAAAGCCTCATGGGCAATCAGACCCGTAATGGATGGATCGGTGATAATGTCATATTCGCCCGGCGTGATCGGGGTTGCTTCCAGCATGTGGATCGCCAGCTGCGCAATCTCTTCCCGGCGCTCGGAAAGCTCCTTGAGCGCTAACGCGCTGTCTGCTTCGTTTTCCGTCTTATAGACATCCTTTAAGATGTCGTTTTCCCTGACGGAGAGGGAAACGATCGCATTGACCCAGCAGGTATACTGATCCAGACATTTCTTTTCGGAAACAAAGAACTTGGAGACTTCCTGCTTGCGGTAGACCAGATTCGCATAGATGATGCGGCTGTCGTAGTTTTCATAGTAATGACGCATCTCCTCTAAACGCGAAAGGATCTCCTCCCGGCTTAACGGATGGGCATCTTCCCTCGCGAAGCTTTTTTCCATTGCTTCTTCCTGGATCGCTTTGACATCCACAAATTCCTGATGCATTTGAGGAAGTTCCATTTTCTTTTTCACTTCTTCTGCGCTTAAACCCGCAATGTCATTGACGGAGTATTCGCTGTAATACTTTCCGTCAAAGGTACGGATCACAAATCCGCACTCGTTTTCCGTCTCGTCCACGGAGGTGGATCTGGTTCCGGAAACGATCCGGGTGCTCTTGGTATAGGAGCCCAGAATCGATACATATTCAAATGATTTCCGCAATTCTCCGATCAGCGCTTTCGCTGCCGGGATACGGTCTTTTAAAAACGGATACAGTGCCATATCTTATCCTCTTCTTTCCAATAATTCCACCAGCTTATCCAGAAAAGCCTCTTCTCCAAGCGTATTGATTTTCCAAAATACCGCCTGGGAACCGCCGGAAGTGATTGCACTCAGCGAAATCACATCGTTTGCTTCAAACATCGTCAGAGACATGCTGACACGGTTTTTCCCGAACATGGAATAACGTTCAAACACTCTTACGGAACAGCGGCTGTCCGCCCCGAAGAAGTCACTGGAATCTTCCAGTGTCGCACTCAGGCTTCCGGAAAGGATTCCGTCCACCAGATAGCTCAGCACTTCATCAAAATCTCCGCTGAATTCCACTTCATATTTTGCCATAGACTTTTCCTTCTTTCCCGGCTGTTAGTAAGCAGATACACTTCCAACAGCCTGTGATATATAGTCATTATGACGCATTTCTGTCATTTTTCAAAGGATTACAACTTACATTTCCGTCATTTTTCAAAGGATTTTATACTGAATTTCTGTCATTTTTCAAAGGTTTCCAGCATGAAAATCTGTCATTTTTCAAAGGATAGAAAAACCTCAGGTGTTTCTCCTGAGGTTTCAGTCCATTGTTATCAGCTGTTTTGAAGAATGCTGTTGGCAACCTTGATACCGTCCACCGCGGCACTGGTAATACCTCCGGCGTACCCCGCTCCTTCTCCGCAGGGATAGATCTGCGGAATTGTGGACTGCAAAGATTCATTTCGGACAATGCTCACCGGAGAGGACGTCCTTGTTTCCAGCCCCGTCAGGATGGTATCCGGATCCGCAAAGCCGTGGATCCTCTGATCAAAGTACACAAAGCCTTTTTTTAAAGTATCCGCCACATATTCCGGCAGAATGGTATTCAGATCACAAAGGGTAACGCCCGGCCGGTAGGTCGGTGTTACTTTGCCGATATGATCGCTTGGCTGATTCTTCATGAAATCTTCCAGGCGCTGGATTGGCGCAAAGTGGTTACTGCCGCCCAGTTTGTAGGCTTTTTCTTCCAGCTCTTCCTGATAGCGGATTCCCGCGAGCGGATCAGTGTTCTTCAGATCGTCCACCGTCACATTGACAAGCAGTGCCGCATTGGCATTGGCGCCGTCCCGCCTGAAATTGCTCATGCCGTTGGTCACAAGATGCCCGTCTTCGCTGGAGGAGGCAATGACTTCTCCGCCCGGGCACATGCAGAAGCTGTAACAGGCTCTGCCGCTCTCCGGATCATGATAGACGAGTTTATATTCGGCTGCCGGCAGCTTCAGTTTGGTTTCACTGCCGTACTGCGCCACGTTGATTTCGCTTTGCAGATGTTCGCAACGCACTCCGACCGCAAAGTTTTTCGCATGCATTTCCATCTGTCTATCATGCAGATAGCGCAGCGTATCCCTGGCGGAATGCCCGATGGCCAGTACCAGTGCATCCGTCTTCAGTGTCAGACCGGTATCGCAGTGAACGCTCAAAACACCGTTATTCTCTTCAAAGGAAGTAAACTGCGTATTGAAATAATAGGTGCAGCCCTTTTCTTCCAGATAGGTGCGGATGTTTTTCAGAATATGAATCAGGTTGTCCGTTCCGATATGCGGATGCGAGAGATAGGTCACCTCTTCCGGAGCGCCGAACTGATAAAACCACTCCAGCACCTTCCGGATATAGGAGGAGCTGATCCCGGTGGTCAGCTTGCCGTCGGAAAACGTTCCGGCGCCGCCTTCCCCGAACTGAACGTTGCATTTCTCATTCAGTTTTCCCGCCTCACGGTATTCCTTCACGTAGTTCTGCCGCATCTCCACACGATCCCCGCGCTCAATGATCACGGACGGAACTCCATATTCCGCCAGCTGCAGAGCGCAGAACAGTCCGGCCGGACCGCTGCCGACGATGATTGGGCGATACGGAGAATTCCGCTTCACCGTAAGCTGTTCCTCCTTCAGCGGTGGAATACTTTTGACTTTCGGATAGCGGCTTTTCTTCTTCACTTCCACATCAAAAGCGTAGGTGTAGTGCACCTGCTTTTTGTCTCTGGCATCGATCGACTTCTTCACGATGCGGATATTTGTGACATCCTCCGGGCGGATTCCCGCTTTTTTGAGTGCCCTTGTTTTGACTTCCGCATCACTCAGATCTTCAAAGATTTTAACATTCTCAATCCGTAACATAACACCATTATGATACACAATTCCGCCCCGTTTCTCCACACTTCGTGCATCTTATTCCCTCTTTTATGCACCCTGTGGCATGAAATTTGACATTCTGCCCATGCGTTATATAATTTTTAATGAAAAGAGGTATATCAAATGGGTCAGTATTTTCCATTATCCGTTTCCGGACAGAAAAGTTTATCCCACGTTATTGCCGCAATCGCGATTTATTTAGTCGTCGGCTGGCTGGTCGGCCCGCTTGCATCTGCAATCTTAGGCTGGCTGCCGCTTGTCGGATGGCTGATTAAATTATGCATGTGGCTGGTACGTATTTACTGCTTATGCGGTATCATCGTTACCTGCTTACTGTGGTTTAAGTTGATTAAATAACAAAGGAAACACGGAAAAGGGAGTGTAACGAAATGAAGTGATTCATCGTCACACTTCCTTTTTTTTGACCGTTTGTCTGCAGTTTAGAAGCTTAACTGGT
>CADCPY010000076.1 GCA_902803495.1 uncultured Erysipelotrichaceae bacterium | reverse complement strand
ACCAGTTAAGCTTCTAAACTGCAGACAAACGGTCAAAAAAAAGGAAGTGTGACGATGAATCACTTCATTTCGTTACACTCCCTTTTCTTATCTATTGATATAGATCCTTCAAATGAATCAGAATCAGACTATCGTTCGGTATAACATCAAAGCCTGAGCGGGAGATAAACCCGAATCTATAACAGTTCAGACCGGTCTTTTTCACCTGTTCCATCTCCATATCAATGTAACTCTGCGTGATTCTGTCTTTACGGAATTTCACCTCATAGAAAATGTAACCGTTGGAATCTTCCGTGACCAGGTCGAACTCTCCGTTTGTTTTATTGACCGGGTCATCGTACCAGTATCTGCCAATCCGGTCGAAGGGGATTGCCAGTAGGTTGCTGCGGTTCTGCCGAATCAGGTATTGCTTGCAGACAGTTTCAAAGAAATGAGGGACATACCACGTTTCAAAATCCTGGTTAATATACCGGTCATAGAATACTTCCGGATTCAAAACGCTCCGTTGAGAGGCATAACGGAAGCAATAACGGAAATAAAACATGGATAACGGGTCAGAAATATAATATCCCGCTTTCCTGCGGTTTTTTTCGTCATTGATCGGAGCACTCTTTTCAACAATTTCCATTTGTGTCAGCTTTTCCAGAACATCCACTAAAGTCGGGCTGCTGGAAACATGGGACTGAGACAGAATATCACTGAAACGGGAGTACCCTTTCGCAAGAGTTTCTATCACTTCATTGGCATTGGTAATTCTGTGGATCTCAGATCTCAGATACATGGAAACCTCGTTCTCCAGACGGGAATTCGGAGATGCAATCAGTTCGATAATATTATCCCGAACGGAAAGAGAGGGATCAATCAGCTGATTGTAGTAAGGGATTCCTCCAAATACGGAATACAGACGAACCTTATCTTCTTCACTGTATGATTCATAAAACTTTGAAGAGTCATAATAATCCATTGCTTTCAGGTGAATGATTCTGTCAATTCTTCCGAAAAGAGGATTTTCCGACTCCAGAAGAGATTTCATGGTATCAACATAGGATCCGCATAGAACCAGTTTGATCTTTGACTGTGTTCTGTATTCGTCAATCAGTGATTGCAGAATGCTGTCGATCCCCTGAATTGCGGAAATCAGATAAGGATATTCATCGATCACAAGAATCATCGGTTCCTCTTTTGCCTGTGTAAATAAAAACCGGAAAATGCCCTCCATATTGCGAAAGTGCAACCCGGGCATATTAAAAGCATCGGAAATAAGATTCGAAAGACTCTCAGCATTATTATCTTCGGTCGTTTGCTTGCATTCGTAGTAAATCCATTTCTGCTTTTGTTCTTTCAAAGAATGCTTGATCAGTTCACTTTTCCCGATTCTTCTGCGTCCATAAAGGACACATGTCTGCATTTCAGCAGAATCATACATTTTCTGCAGTAGCCGCAGTTCCGTTTCTCTTCCTATAAATTTCATTCGGTTTCCTCCGACTCGGTTTTATCCGAATAAATTATAACATAGTTTTTCCCCGTCTCACAAGCACATAAAAAACCGGAATTACCGGCTTTTCGTTCTTATAGGACATCATGCGGAGTCAGAATCCCCAGCACGGCTTCCTCAGGATGTCCGTTTTTTGTAAGGAAGATCAGTTCGCACCGCTTGGTATTCTTATTCCGCTCAAAGGTCTTCCGTGCGGAATCCAGATTGTCCGAAGCAGAGAGAAAGCTGAACTTTTCCTTTCCGTTATTGATTAAGAAGTAGCGCTTGAAATCATTCACCGTATCATTCGGACTGATATTCCCTTCCGCCAGATAGGAGATAATGCCCTTTTCGGAAACAACCGCAATGACCCGTTGATTCTTATCCAATATCGGCAGATAGGAAAATCCCTTGATATCCATGATGGAGACCGCTTCCCGGATCGTCGTATTCAGCTTCACTGTCACCAGCGCATCCAGCGGGGTGCAGAGGTCAATGACCTTTGTGGTCGCAATCTCCAGAATCGCGTCGATATAGTCCACGACATCCTTGGATACCGCAAAGGGGTAGTGTCCTTCTACCTCATCATGGGTGAGGGAATTGCGCAGCGTCCGGAATGTTTCAAATTCCTCCCGGTAATGCTTCTTCAGTGATGCATACAGATTCGGGTCAATATTCTCCAGTTCCCGGTACTTTCTCAGAAATATCTCATTGTATTCCGTGGAATAATCCATGTACTTATTCTCCTCTGCTTTTACTCCAGCTGTTTCCGCCATACGACGCCACCGCCCTTTCTCCAAATGTATTTGCCTCACGGAGCGCCTCCGTGATTTCCTTCTGTTCCAGTAACCCCTTGATCAGACCTGCCGCAAAGCTGTCTCCCGCTCCGGTCGTATCAACCGGTGTCACAATATGTTCCGGCCGGATCCATTCGGCGTGTTCCCTGTCTTTCAGATAACAGCCGTTTTTCCCGTCCTTGATCACAACATGTCTTACCCCGCACGCATACAGTTCTTCCGCAGCGTTTTCCACGCTGTCCTGTTGCGTGAATAACATTGCTTCTTTGCTGTTCGGTAAGAAGTAATCAATCGCGGAAAGTACTTCGCGGTATTCCGAGGCTGTTTCCTGATGCTTCACGGTTGTCGTATCAGCCACCAGCACTTTCCCCTGTGCCTTGATATTCCGGAATAAAGAAGCATAGTCTTCCCTGCTCAGCTTGTGTGAAATAAACAGAGACGCAAAGGAAACGATCTCCGCATCTTTGTCCAGTTCCTTTGGAATATCTTCCAAAGAGAACTCCCGCAGAGAACCGCTTTTGGTCCCGATGAGATTGCGCTCCCCGTCCGGTGTGACCAGGATCACCGTGGTGTAGGTCTGTCCTTCCCCGGATACTTTGGAGGCGGAAAGATCGACACCGTTCTCTTTCAGATAGGAGATCATGCCCTTCCCCGCTTCATCCGCGCAGAGGTGCGTGATCAGCTGTGTATCAATGCCGCAATTGGACAGAACCACCGCTTCATTCAGTGCGTCTCCGCCGTAGTCATAGCGGATCGATTCCGCATGGTAATGTCCCGTTTCAAATACGCTTTTCTCCACGGGAGTAACGATCACATCCACGCACGATGCGCCTAAAACGATCACCTTACTCAACGCAGGTCACCTCACTTAAGCGCTGCAGTGCAAATTCCTTGCTTTCAGCATCCGCATGTCCCAGACAATGATAGACATAGTCCAGCGATTTAAAATATTCCGTCATATCCGTAAGCAGTTCCTTACGGTAGATATTGCTGTGATAGAAATCCTCGCAGTCCGCATCTTCCACGATCAGTACCTTCTCGCTTGGCACATAGACAAAGACCGAATCTAAACTGTGCGTGGACGGACGCTGTTCCAGTATCACTTCCAGACCTCCGAGATCCAGCTTCATTTTTCCCGAAAACGTTATCTTCGGCAGTGCCACTTTGATCTCATTCAGGTCCGGATATTCCTTTAAGATGCATTCCGTACAGAACGGAATGTCCTCTCCCGTTCTCTCACGCTCTTTCATTGCGTCTACTGTCCACTGCCACTGCTGCACCTTCTTCAGTTTTTCTTTCGTCAGTTCCGAAGAGAGCGTCAGCCCCTTTACGGCATGCAGCCCGAACGTATGGTCCCAGTGCCAGTGGGAAACAACCGTTAAAGATGGAAGCGGAAACCCTGCCTCACCTAAGGCTTCATAAAACTTCTCCGTCTGTTTCCCGGAGTTTCCGGCATCCACTGCCAGAGAGAAATCCTCCCCTTGGATATAATAAAGATTCGGACGGTCCGTCTCTTTTTCAAAGGGCAGATAGTAGATATGATCCGTGAGCTGTTTCAGTTTTCCCATACCATTATTTTATCACAACAGTTTCCTGCAAACTCCTTTATAATATGGATAGAAATAAGAGAGAGACGCCTATGTTACAGAATATCGCCCCGCACCGCTTTGACAACACCTACTCCACCCGTTCCATTACCGGAGAAGACTACCTTCTTTCCTTCCGGGGGCGGGAAGTGCTATTAAACAGCGACGATACGATTCCGCAGGCGAAGGAATTCAATCATTTACCGGAATACTGTTACTATCTCTTCCGGATCGATGAGAAATGTTACTTCTGTTCCCTGGACTCCCTCTATCAGGAAGACATGTATTATGCGGCACTGCGTCCCTATTTCCGCAAGGTGGACAACACCACGGAATTCATCCTGCATACCGCCTTCCAGCTCTTTGAGTGGTATAGGGATCACTGTTTCTGCGGACGCTGCGGCAAGCCCCTGTTCCGCTCGGAAAAGGAGCGGGCTCTCTATTGTAAAGAGTGCGGCAATACCATCTATCCGAAGATCTCCCCGGCCGTTATCATTGCCTTAAGAAATGACGATTCCATCCTGATGAGTGTCTATGCCAACCGGGAATACAAGCATTACGCCTTACTGGCCGGTTTTGTGGAGATCGGGGAAACACCGGAAGACACGGTCATTCGAGAAGTCAATGAAGAAGTCGGACTGCACGTCAAAAACATTCAGTACTATGCTTCCCAGCCATGGGGCATCGACTCCGACCTTTTACTGGGCTATGTGTGCGATGTGGACGGCAGTACGGAAATCACCCTGGAGGAAGACGAACTTGCCAGTGCGGAATGGGTGAAGCGTGAAGATATCGAGGAGGATCTCCGCCAGAGTTCTTTGACCTCTACCCTCATGCAGGCCTTCCGCAATCATGAAATCTGAACAATTGAAAAGAAAGCGGTTGCAATCCGCCCGCAGAAGGACTATCATATAGTTTACCAAGGTGAGTGATTGAGTAATCAAGCTAGACCTGTTCAAATCTTTTTTTGAGCAGGTCTTTATTCTTAGGGGGATCTATGAAAGTTACCAGAGTACTGAACAACAATGTCGTGCTCGGCGAAGAAGACGGTATCACCTATCTTCTGATGGGCCTTTCCATCGGCTTCAAAAAGAAAGCAGGCGAACGCATCCCTTCCGACGCCATTGAAAAAATGTTTGTTTTGAGCAGTCCGAACTCGGCAGGGAAACTGCAGGAGATGATGCGCTTCATTCCGGAAGAGTACTTTGTTTTCAGTTCGGATGCCCTGCTATTTATCCGTCACAATCTCAAACGGGAATTCAGCGACAACCTTTACATCATGTTAACCGACCACATCTATGCGGCCGTGGAACGCTACCGTCAGGGAATCCCGATCAAGAATGCCCTCTTAACGGAAGTAAAGAAATTCTATAAAGACGAATACGCCACGGCGCTGCATGTGGTGGAAATGGCCAATGAACGCTTCCATGTCACCATGGAAGACGATGAGGCAGCCTTTATCACCTTCCACATCGTCAATGCCCAGACCGACAGCGATTCCTCTTCCATTCAGGAAATGACGCGTCTGATTCAGGAGATACTGACGCTGGTGAAGGAGCACTTCCATCTGGAATACAATGAGGACAAACTGTCCTATTCCCGCTTCGTCACCCATCTCAAATACTTCTCCCGGAAAGTGTTCACCAACAAGGGAGACGATCTGGTGGATGAAGAGATCCACGCACTGGTGAAAAAGAAATACCCGGATGAATACCGGTGTGCCCAAGACATTCTTTCCTTAGTGAAAGAAAAGTACGGGTATGAAGGCACACAGATGGATGCGCTGTATCTGACCATCCATATTGCCAGGGTCATAAGTGAGTAGCAGGCTCACATTGATAAATTCGGATAGTGACGCTTCGGGCGGCTAGTCCCTTCAGTATTTCTAAACAAGAGGAGGACAAAACATGAATTTAGAAAAAACTGCAAAAGCCATTGTCGACACATTGGGTGGTGCTGACAACATTACACATTTAACCCACTGCATGACGCGTTTACGCTTCAACCTGAAAGACGACTCCAAAGCGGATCTTGAAGCTTTGAAAGCAGTCGAAGGTGTGATGGGCGTCGCTACCGGAGGCGGAGTTCTCCAGGTAATCGTCGGTACGGACGTGGACCGTTTCTATAAGGAAATCACCACCAAGTTCGTCAAACTCGAAGAGGAAAAAGACGTGACGGAAAAGAAGAAAGGCCCGGTTGCCCGCGTTCTCGACTTAGTCAGCGCCACACTTTCCCCGCTCATTCCGGCCATCATGGGCGCAGGTTTCATCTCCATCGTTCTGGCGTTATTAAACCAGCTGAAGATCCTGACACCGGAATCCACTACTTACACACTGTTAAATAATATCGCCAACTGCGTTTATTATTTCTTCCCGGTCTTAATTGCCTATTCCTTAGCCGGCAGACTGAAAGTCAACCAGATCTTCGCCATCGTGGTTGCCTGCTTCCTGGTCTATCCGGAATTCACGGGCATGTTCGCCAAAGCAGCGGAAGCCGGCGGAAAAGTCACATTCTTCGCTGTCCCTGTCATGCAGGCAACTTATTCCAAGCAGATCATCCCGGTATTCTTCTCCGTCTTAGCACAGAAGTATATTGAGAAATACGTCAACATGCTGGTACCGAAGGTCATCCGTTCCATGGTCGGCAGCGGTCTCATTCTGATTCTGACTGTCTTTGTGACCATCACCATCTTAGGACCTGCCGGTGCCAAATTAACGGAAGTCTTAAACGCCATGGTTTACTGGATCGTTGACAAGTGCGGCTGGTTCGCCGTTCCGATCATGGCCTTCCTCAACCCGTTCTTCTTAGGTACAGGTTTAGGTTCCGCCAACTTCCCGATCATGTTAATGAGCTATATCAACAACGGTTACGAAGCACTGATCCTGCCGGCAGCCTTAGCAGGGAACGCCGTACAGGCCGGCTCCGGTTTCGCTGTTGCTTACAAGACAAAGAACAAGGAATTACGTTCCGTCGCAGCCGAATGCGGTGTTACGGCTTTAATGGGTATTACGGAGCCGATCATCTTCTCCGTCCACTACCGCTTAAAGAAGACATTCATCACTGTCATGATCGCTTCCGGTATCGCAGCGATCCTGCCGGGTGTTACCCATCTGGCATGTTATGCACTGGCCAACGGTATCTTATCCTTACCGGCATACTTACCGGGCGGTGTCAGCAACCTGGTCTGGGCATGCGTTACCATCGTTGAATCCGTGATCATCGGTTTCGTGGCCACTTACTTCACGAAGTTCGAAGATCCGAAAGAAGAAGAATATTCGAAATAAGAGACAAAGACGGCGCAAGCCGTCTTTCCCTCTCAAGGAAAGGAGAAACACGCTATGAGCAGATTCCCCAAAGACTTTTTATGGGGCGGCGCCATCTCCGCCCATCAGGCGGAAGGCGGCTTTGACGAAGGCGGCAAAGGACTCACCAAGAGCGATGTCATGACCGGCGGCTCCGTCTCTTCCCCAAGAAAGGAAACTTATATTGACAAGGACGGCAACCGTCAGTATCTGATCCATCAGACCGGCGTCCGCTTACCGGAAGGTGCGCACTATGCGGTCTTTGATGACGAATACTACCCGAACCATGTGGCCATTGATTTCTATCACCGCTACAGGGAGGACATTGCCCTCTTTGCGGAAATGGGCTTCAAAATCTTCCGGATGTCCATTGCCTGGACGCGCTTATTCCCGACCGGAGAAGAGGAAACACCGAACGAAGCCGGAATTCAGTTCTATAAAGACGTTTTCAATGAACTGCACAAGTACAATATTGAACCGCTGGTCACCTTATGGCATGACGATACACCGCTCGCTCTGGAAGAAAAGTACGGCGGCTGGAGCAACCGCAAGCTGATCGAACTCTATGACCGCTACGTCAATACCTGCTTCAGGGAATTCAAGGGGCTGGTCAAGTACTGGCTGCCGTTTAACGAAGTCAATAACATCCTGATGTTCCTGGACATGTTCGGAAACGTTTCTTCCGATAAGATGTATCAGGACGCCTATCAGGAGCTGCACCATAAGTTTGTGGCCACGGCCCATGCGGTCAAGGCCGCACATGAAATCGACCCGGACAACATGGTCGGCTGCATGATCTGCGGCGTTCCGTTCTACCCGGCCACCTGCGACCCGAAGGATATCCTAAACAACTACTACATGTGGGAAAAAGGCATCTTCTATTCCAGCAACGTTCTCTGCAAAGGCACCTATCCGACCTTTGCCAAACGCTTATGGAAAGAGCATGACGTCAAAGTACAGATGACCGAAGAAGATTTAAAGGAAATCAGGGAGAACCCGGTCGACATGTACACCTTCTCCTACTACATGAGCTCCAACGTCACAACCCATACCAACGACGATGTCGTCGGCGGCAACTGCACCAGTGGCGTAAGGAATCCGTATCTGGAATATTCCGAATGGGGCTGGTCCACCGACCCGCTCGGCTTACGCTACTTCTTAGAGAAGATCTACGGCATGTATGAAAAGCCGATCATCATCGTGGAAAACGGACTCGGTGCCGCGGATGTGCTCAATGAAGACGGCACAGTCCACGATGACTACCGCATCGACTACTGCCGCAAGCACATCGAGGAGATGGCCAACGCCATTGCGAACGGTGTGGATTTAAGAGGCTATACCCCGTGGGGTGTGATCGATCTGATCTCCGCCGGCAGCGGCGAAATGAAAAAACGCTACGGCTTTATCTACGTGGACCGTCAGCAGAACGGCCAAGGTACTCTGAACCGTTACCGCAAGGACTCCTTCTACTGGTACAAGGAAGTCATCGCCTCCAACGGAGAAAAGCTGTAACCATAACAAAAAGGAGTGGTTTCCTTCCTCTCTCGCTTATTGCGTAGGAAGCACTCCTCCTTTTTTTATTTCATATTGGTATCGATGGAATCCTTAAAGACCACATAGCGGTCATACAGGTATTCCAGTACGAAGTTTAAGATCATGTTGATTCCCGTGACCAGATATTCATTCCACTTCAGATTCTCCGCCAGATAGTTTCCAAGATACGTGCTGGCCGGTGTGAAGATGAGATAGAATAAAGCCACCAGTGCCATGGCTTTCGGCACGTTATTGGCAGACTGGAACGTATATTTCCTGTTCAGGGTAAAGTTCCATACCACCGAGAGAATCAGGGCAATCAGATATTTCGGCCAGTAGGACAGAGACGTCAGCTTGTCCAGTGCCGTGAACGAAACGATCTCAATGATGCCGGCAGAAAGCGAGAACAAGGTAAACTTGATCGCTCTCCACAGTTCTTTTCTTTTTTCGCTGTCCATCTTAATCCACTCCTTCATAAACACAGACCACCGACTGCGTAATGGTGATTTCTTCCGGCGTAAACACATCCGCCAGAGCATTCTTGCGCATCATGGTGGCGCCTGTGGCCATGGCGCTTTCCTCCACGGCCATATCGTAAGAGGTCATGGAGACAAAGCGGCTCTCGCTGTGATTCAGATCCGTCTTTCTGAGCCGCAGGTTGTGAATGCCCGCTGCCTTGGCCAGCGCTTCGGCATTGCGTTTTGCTTCCTTCATGGCTTCCGCAATTGCCGCATTGACAGCCTTGCGGTCATTCTTTAAAGAGAAGGAGATCCGGTATTCCGGAGCATCCGCATCCTTGCGCAATACTTCCGTCAGATCACTTAAGCGCTTCATATCAAACGGGAATTCCAGATAGGCATTCTGCAGAAAGAGAAAGCCCTTCGGTTCGTATTTCCGTTTTTCCTCGTTATATTCCTGTTCCAGAGAAACATTTAAACTGGAGGTGATCAAGTCCTTCTTGGTAAAGCCGTTTTTCAAAACGACGCTGTCGATATAATTCTGTACCTTCTCCAGACCCTTGCTGTAGGCTTTCGCATACTCCGCATCTCTGGCCGTAAAGGTCAGATCCATACGGATCGTATCCGGCGCCGCTTTCTTCCTGGAGATTCCGGTGACATAAAATTCCATATGTACATCCTCCTGATACCCCTATTTTACACCACTTCATCCTAAGAAAGAAGAAAGCCTCTTTCTTGTTCATCAAACATTCAGATAAAACCGATATCCTTAAAACATGATATACTCAAAAGGAAGGTGAAGCATATGAAACGAATCATTCCGGTACTGATCCTGCTTTGTATCATGCTCTCTGGCTGTCAAAGCAGCTCCGATACATTAATCTATGCGGGGGAGCATACTTCCTCAATCGTCATCAACGATACCAAAGATGTCACATTGGTATTAAACAACGTGGCCCTCTTTACGGAAGAAACCTGCATTCAGATTCCCAACGCCAAAAGCGTTACGGTTGAACTGATCGGTGACTCTACCGCCACAAGTAAGGAGAGCTTCCTTGTCACCAATGCCGATGTTACATTTACGGGAGAAGGCACACTGACTGCCGATACCAAAGACTCCGTAATCGCTGCGGAAAAGAGCGTCACACTGGAGACGGCCACATTAAATCTTTCTTCCAAAAAGAATGTCATCTCCTGCGGAAGTTTCACTCAGAAAAGCGGAAATCTCAATATCACTGACGGCAATGACGGCATTCATGCCGATTCCATCACCATGGAAGACGGCGTCATGGAGATCACGGTTGAAGACGATGCCCTGCACGCCGAATCCTCCGCGCTCATCCTCTACGGGAAAGTGACACTGAACGCCCACGAAGGAATCGAGGCGGAAGAAGTCAAGATCCGCCGCGGCGAGATCAGCATCTTTGCCGAAGATGACGGCATCAATGCCACGGGAAACGGTGTTCTGGATATCACCGGAGGATACTTATGGATCAACTCCAACGGAGACGGCATCGATTCCAACGGCATCATCAAGATCAACGGCGGAAACATTACCCTCTTTAGCGCCAACAATGCGGACGCGGAAGCGTTCGACTATAAGACGGACGCCGTGATCCATAATGGTGTCTTTGCGGCCACCGGAAGCGCGGCTTCCCGAAACTTCTCGGAGAACTCGGAGCAGAGAGCGGTCCGCTTCTACCTGGACGCCAAAAAAGGCGACATCGTGGAAATCTACCACAACGGCAAGATGCTGACATTTTTCGAGGCCTATCAGGATTTCTCCTGTCTGATCGTTTCCCGTCCGGAATTCACGGACCAGTCGGAATTCTCCCTGACCCTGAACGATCAGCCGGTCGAATTTGAAATAAAATAGAGCGAAGATGCCTTCGCTCCTTTTTATACTCTAAAACTTGACGGTTCTGTTGATTCTTTCCTGATACAATTAAAATGGAAGACATCTATGAAACAACCTGCAGTCAAAAGTAAACAGCTCAATGCCTTTATGATCGCAACATTTATGTTACTCACCGTAGTACTGGTGGCGATCTCTTTTTCCATGTCCAGAACCTACCGGAATCTGAATGAGCTGATTACCAAGCAGGCAGAGCTGCAGGAAGCAGCCTACGATTTACAGAAAGGCTCCGACTACCTGACAGAGCAGGTACGGCTTTTTACCATCACCCAGAAAAAAGCCTATGCGGATAACTTCTTCAAGGAAGTCAACGAAACCAAACGTAGAGACAATGCGCTCATCCGCATCGAGGAGAATCTGACCAATGCCAATATCCGCTCCATTCTGGAAAACGCCCTGGAATATTCCAACGAATTAATGAAAACGGAAGAATATGCCATCCGCTTAGTCGCGGATGCCATCGGAGATGATTTAACGAAATACGATGCAGCCATTCAGAATATCACGCTGACTCCGGAAGACCTGACGCTTACGGCAGCCGGAAAGCTGCAGAAAGGTCAGGCACTGGTCTTTGATCAGGATTATACCAATCAGAAAGTGCGTATCTACAACAATATCGATACGGCACTCGATGCCATACTGGAAAATACCGGCAGGAAAATGCAGGAAGTGGAAAACCGCTACCGCGTCATGATGCTGTTACAGAACATCCTCTTTGTGGTCACCCTGCTTCTGGCAATTCTCTTCATCTATCTCTTCACCCGCCATTACGTTCAACCGTTACTGAAGTTCACAAAGCTGATGGAAAAGAAAGAGGCTCTGACGGTGGAAGGAAGCGAAGAGCTGCGCATCTTTGCGAAAACGTATAACAAGCTTCTGGAGCAGATCAAGACCGACCAGGTGGAACTCACCTATGAAGCCAGCCATGACTCCTTAACGGGTCTTTACAACCGGAAGATCTTCGATGATGTGCGCACCAGCGTTCGCGACGCCACCATGTTACTCATCGACATCGACAACTTCAAGGGTATCAACGATATTTACGGACATGAGATCGGTGACAGGGTATTGCAGAAACTGTCCAAGATCCTAAGTGACAACTTCCGTCACGAAGACTATGTCTGCCGGATCGGCGGAGATGAATTTGCGGTCATCATGATGCATGTTTCCTCTTCCTTAAAGAGCCTTGTGGAAAGCAAGATCAAGAAGATTTCCGCAGCCATGGGAGATACTTCCGACGGACTGCCGTTTAACTCCCTTTCCATCGGAGTCGCCTTTGCGGATCGGGAGAACGCCACGGAGGACATCTACGTGGACTGCGATAAAGCACTCTACGCGGCCAAAGATGCCGGCAGAAATACCTACCGGTTCTATTAAGAAACACACAACATAAAAAATGACGTATTCAGCGGATACGTCATTTTTTTATCTCTATTCATCAAACAGAGCGTCAAACTCCGCCTTCTTCACAAGCAGCTGTTCCACCAGTGCCGGATAGTCTGCTTCGGCTTTTCTCCGTAAGAGTTCCGTGATTTCACTGGAAAGACTGTAAAGCGGCGTAATGGAAAGATTCCCCAGAACACCCTTTAATGAATGAGCAGCCTCAAAGGCCTTGTTCAGATCGTTATTGTCAATAGCCTCTTTCAATACGGCAAAGTTCTGTTCCGTCTTGATCATCCCGCAAAGATTCAGATAGAACTCTTCCATATTCATGCAGCGGGAAAGTCCCTCTTCCGTATCGGCACCAAATTGTTTCAGTTTTTCCACTGTCAGCATAATCTTCCTCCTGTTGTTTTCTCTCTCTTTTTCTATTTTATCATGTCGGATTCTTCTCTGTCTTCCCGCTGTAGATATCCATCACGGAGTATTTCACGTGGATCCTTTGCCGGTTTTCCATAAAGCCGGCATTGATTCTTTTCTGGATCTTGTAACAGTTCTCCAGTGTGGTATTGCTGAGAAGGACCAGATACTGCGCCATCCCGTAGCGGTTGACGATATCGCTCTTTCGGATACTCCCCTTGATCACTTCTCCCAGACGGTCCGAGAGTTCCTGCAGTTTCGGCGTGTTGCGCATGAGGTTTCCCTTGGAATCCACGATCGTGCACAGCATCAGATAGACCGGTTCTCCCCTTCTCTGATTGATGTGGTAAAGACTCCGGTAAATACCCACGAAGGTCGGATAGGTACATTCATACCCTCCGCTTTCCTCTTCCGAGATATTCTCATACAGATCGGCCTCGATATTCTCAATGATGTTATGCGGATATTCGATCTGCTTGCTGAGAGAGTTTAACAGCTCTCCGATCTTATTGGAAGGAAGCGTCTCCTGCATCTTGATATATAAGTCCGAAGTGTCCAGGTACAGTTTCCTTGCGTCTTCATATTTCCCCAAAGATACGTACGCTTCCATGGTCAGTTCTTCAAAATCTTCCAGCGGTGCCACCGAAGAAGCATATAATCCCGCCTGCTCCAAAAGAGCATAGTTTTTATTCTCCCTGGCAAGGTGTGAGATTTCTTCAATCACCTTCCGGAAGAGTTTCCGGTATTTCCAGGACGCTTCCGAGATCCAGGGAACATTGTTCTGCTTCGGCAGAAAATCTCCCTGATACAGATACATCGCCTCCAGCAGTTTTTCTTCCTTCACAGCGGTCTTTCGTTCCGCAAACGCTTCTTCTGCGGCCCGCTCAAACTCTTTTGCGTCCTCTCTGACGGGGATTTTCTCACACCAGTAATAGATTCCCTTCCTCTGTACAATGTAATCCACAGGCGGTAATCCGCACTCACGGAGCCGTTTCTTGCTGTTGTAGATGACCGACTGCAGCGTGTGCGCCGTGTTGTCCAGCTCCCGTGAGCCGAAGAGCAGAGTTTCCAGGGTGCTTTTCTCCACGCCTTCTTCCTGATTGTGCAAGAGGATCTGCAGCAGACTGAAAAACTGCGATTCGCTCTTCTTGCCGCTTGCCGTCAAGGAGATGTCACCGTAGCGTAAGGAAAAACTGCCCAGTGTCTGCATCCGCAATTCATGATACTCTTCCATGCTATTGCCTCAAGTTCATCTTAACATCTGCAAGTCAATTCTTCAATCAATTTACCGCCCATAAAAAGGCAAAACAAAGGACAGGTTTCCCTGTCCCTTGTATCAGTGATTCTGGTTCAGACTAAGCTGCTTTCTGTTCTTCTTCGTTTTCCTGTTTTTTGTTTTTGGTAACGAAGGCCAGGATGGCGTTGACGCCGAGCATGGCGACCATGAGCAGTGTCCATTTGTCTGTTAAGACCATCTTGGAGCTCATATCTTCTGTCAGTAAGAATGTGACGATGGAAGCAACCGACGGGATCAAGCCTAACAGTTTGCTCTTCTTCCGCTGATTCTGTTCATCTTCTTCCTCTTTCTGGCTTCTGGTGACCGGTTCGCCTTCCTCTTCCTCTTCCTTTTTCTTCTTCAGGAATGTGTAGAGCATTCCGAGTCCGACGCCCGATGTTCCGATCGTGCTGAGTAAGTTGAGGAGTGCCCAGCCGCTGCCGGCTAACGGAGTCGGTTCATCCGGAATTGGTTCCGGTTCCGGTGTTGGTTCCGGAGTTGGTTCCGGAGTTGGTTCCGGAGTTGGTTCAGGTGTCGGCTCTGGTGTCGGTTCCGGAGTCGGTTCCGGCGTTGGCTCCGGTGTCGGAGTCGGTGTCGGAGTCGGTGTCGGAGTCGGTGTCGGTTCCGGTGTTGGATCCGGTGTCGGATCCGGTTGCGGTGCAGCATTGATTGTCAGAGTGCCCGGAACATAAACCACGTTGTAGTTGCCCTGTTCCGCTTCTCCGCTGACATTGATCGCATAGGAGCCTGCCGCTTCGCCTGCTGCTCTGGCAATGGTGTACTTGATCAGGGAGGCATCATCGCTTCCGACTAATCCCGTAACATTTGCCGTGAAGGCCGGGTCAGCTGTATTGGCTTCTTTTGTCGCATTGTTGGCCGTGATAGTTGCTGTTGCTCTGGTGATTTCCAGTTCGCCGTCCACCACATTGAATTTCACATTCTCGAAATTCTTATTGGTATTTTCAAACTGTTTTTCACTTAAGCCCATCGGATACTTGTCAGCATCCTTGCCTGCGGCTTTGGCTTCACCGCTGAACGCGAAGTCGCTTTCCGTATACAGAGCATTGCTGATTTCGACTGTGTAGCCTTCCGCATTCTGCTCCGTACCGTTATAGACCTTGGATTCTTTCTTCCCTGTAATCGTTACGATAACTTCGTCTGTGATTGGAGTGATGACAAGTTCGCCGTCTGTCACTTCGAATGTGACTGTGAAGTTGTCATTGGCTGCTGTGAACTGATCTTTACTCAGTCCCATCGGATAAGTGTCGGCATCCGTACCGGCTGCTTT
>CADCPY010000075.1 GCA_902803495.1 uncultured Erysipelotrichaceae bacterium | reverse complement strand
GCAGGTCAACCAGCAGGTCTTCCTAAACCAGAGAATCTTCCGTCACATTCTGGAAGATATCCCGGACAGAAGCACCTATTTCAACAACTATCAGACATTTCTGAGTGAAAACTATACGGCACCGCGTACCAGTGAAGAACGTGCGAAAAACGTTCTGAACCAGCTCGTGTATGTCTGTTACGGCATCCGGGTCGGGGACAGCTTTGCGGAAAAGATCAAGGGTCTGAACTTTACCAATGAAGAATACCTGTTCTTCCGCGATCTTCCGTCCATCCTGCGTGCCAGCAGTCCGGAGATGTTCCTCTCCTGGCTGAATGTTCTGAATCAGAACGAAACGGCCCAGCCGCTGCGCACGGAAAATGCCCGTCACGATGAGCGGCAGCACAACACCATGAATCTGGTGCAGACTTCCTTCAGCGGACCGCTGGAAGTGAAAGTCTTCTATGACGGCGAACTGATTGCGGAGTCTTCCGGATCTTCGCTCTCTGTCTTAAAGCCTTCCTGTATTGACGGAAGAATCATGGCGGAAAACGGAAAGACCTTTGTGACGCCGAACAATGCGGAAGTGCGCTTTGAGATCACGGGGAAAACCAAAGGGACATTCTCCGCACAGCTCATGCGTATGGACGTGGTTGCCATGTATCCGGATACGACGGTCTTCTATCTCAACCAGGAGATCAATGAAGGCAGCAAGTTCACTCTAACTCTGCTCAATACAGCCGATGGCAGCATGTCTTATGCCTTAACGGATTCGTCGGGCAAAGAGATTGGGGCACTGAGCAGTTCCGCGGATTCCATGGAATACCTCAAGGTAACAGCGGACATGACCGGAAACGGCATCATCTTCGGAGAAGGCAGCTATGAGAAAAACAGTCTCTGCACCCTGACAGCCGTACCGATGGACAACTACCACTTTGTCGGCTGGTATGAAAATGACACTCCGGTTTCCAACAAGCAGGAATTCCCGTTTGAAGTGACGAAGGAAGTCAAATACACGGCGAAGTTCGAGTTGGATGTGGAAGAGAAAGAGGATACGAAAAACGATTCCTTTATCAAGCTGATTGCCGGAATCGTGATCGGCTCGTGCCTGCTGTACGGACTGGCAGTCCTGATCAGCCGCATTACAAGACGCAACAAGAGAAAGAACAGCAACGACATTATTCCGCGATAGAATAATGTCGTTTCCTTTTTTGGGAAATGGTATAATGAAATGTGGAGGCAAGCTTATGAAGAAACCGATCGTTGCCATTATGTATGATTTTGATAAGACGCTCTCTCCGAGAGACATGCAGGAATATTCCTTTATTCCGTCCTTGCAGATGGAAGCAGGGGAGTTTTGGAATAAATGCGAAGAGATGAGCAAGAAGCATCAGATGGACTCCATATCCGCCTATATGCTGGCCATGCTGCAGGAAGCGGAAAAGAGCAATCTGCATCTCACCAAGGAAGCATTCAATGCTTTGGGCAAGGATGTGCAGCTCTTTGACGGGGTGGAAAGCTGGTTTAAGCGCATCAACGATTACGGCAATTCCATCGGTGTTCAGGTGGAACACTACATTCTCTCCAGCGGGCTGGAAGAGATCGTGGAGGGAACTTCCATCGCCAAGGAATTCAAGAAGATCTACGCTTCCAAATATGTCTATAACGATTATGATGAGCCGATCTGGCCGGCCATGGTCGTCAATTACACCAGTAAGACACAGTTCATCTTCCGGATCAATAAAGGGGTCTTGGACGTCACGGATAACAAGACGCTGAATGCCTCGATGGCGGAAGAGGAAAAACGGGTACCGTTCACCAACATGATCTATATCGGGGACGGATTCACGGATGTGCCGTGCATGAAGATCGTCCGGCATAACGGCGGGCACTCCATTGCCGTCTATAACGGGGATGCTTCGGCAGCGCAGGATATGATCGCGCATGACCGCGTCGACTTCGTCTTAAAGAGCGACTACCGTGAGAACACCGAAATGGAGACGACCGTCAAGGCGATATTGGATCTGATTCAGGCGCAGGAAGTCGCGGAAGACATCCACAACAACCATATTCAAAGAATACAGAAAAAGGGAGTGTAACGAAATGAAGTGATTCATCGTCACACTTCCTTTTTTTTGACCGTTTGTCTGCAGTTTAGAAGCTTAACTGGT
>CADCPY010000074.1 GCA_902803495.1 uncultured Erysipelotrichaceae bacterium | reverse complement strand
ACCAGTTAAGCTTCTAAACTGCAGACAAACGGTCAAAAAAAAGGAAGTGTGACGATGAATCACTTCATTTCGTTACACTCCCTTTTTTCACCCTTCTGTTTTCTTTCTATTTCTTTTCGATATCCATCGTGACGACGCCTTTGGTCGTGCCGATGCAAGTGCAGCACATCACGTAATCTCCTTGCGGCAGATCAAAGTTCAGTGTTTCTCCTTTGCCGATCTTGACGCTGGTGACAACATCTCCAATAATCACATCTGCCGGAGAATCGGAATCCGAATAGAATACGGTTGCTTCGGCAAAGTCGATCTGCAGCTGCCCGCTTTCCAGTTCGGACTTCAGAACGATCTGACGGTTCTTCCCGACTTCAAAATCCGAGGATTCTGCGTAGTCTCCCTCACTCCCGTTCACCTCAATCTTGGTGCTGCTACCGAAACTGGTGAAGGAATATTTAAAGCCTTTACAGCCGCCTAACAGGAAAAGAAAAACAAGTAACAACGGAATCAGTACTTTTTTGCGGTTCATGATAGCATCTCCTTTTTCAATATCATACACTATTCTTCCCCTTTCTTCTCATCTGTTTTTATCATTTTGCTCCAATTTGGCGAAAGTTTGATAAAATATAGAATCATAAGACAGGAGTATTCCGTATGAAGAAAATCATCAAGCTGTTACTGACCGTATGTTTTCTGTTTACTCTTTTTGCCTGCGCCAGAGAAGAGAAGAAACCCGAATTAAAGGATGACATTCACATCTTCTTTACCAGCGACGTTCACTGCGGCGTCAGTGACAATCTGGGCTATCCCAAGCTGAAGGCACTGATCGATGACGACAAAGCGGAACACCCATACGTCGCTTTGGTGGACTGCGGGGATTACCTGCAGGGCGGAACCATCGGTTCCATCTCCAAGGGCGAGCAGATCATTCATATCATGAATGCCATGGGATACGATGTTGCGACGATCGGCAACCATGAATTTGACTACGGCATGGAGCGCCTCAGTGAATTAATGAAACTGGCAGACTTCGACATTGTCGCCTGCAACGTGGCCTACTCCGGAACAAAGACCAACACCTTTGAAACAACACCGGGTTATGTGATCAAGGATTATGACGGCGTCAAAGTGGCCTTTCTCGGTGTTCTGACTCCGGAATCCCTGATTTCCTCCACGCCGGTCTTCTTTATGGAAGACGGCAAGTTCGTCTACGACTTCGGAAACGGTGAGGGCGGACTCGTATTGGCGGAACGGGTTCAAAGCAGTGTGGATGCGGCCAGGAAGGAAGGTGCCGACTACGTGATTGCCTTAACGCATCTGGGCACGGGCGTCATTTATGAACCGTACGATGCCGTCACTCTGATCCGCAATACCACAGGCATTGACGCCGTACTGGACGGACACGCCCATGCGGTCATCCTCGGGGAAACGTATCAGAATAAAGAAGGAAAAGACGTCCTTCTCTCTTCCGTCGGTACTAAGATGGCCAATGTCGGAGAACTCTTCATCGGCAAAGACGGAACCCTGGAAACCATGCTGATCTCCGAATATGACAGGGAAGATGAAACGATCAAAGAGACCATTGCCAAAGAAGAGGCGGCTCTCACGGAGTTGCTGAGTGTCAAAGTCTCCCATACCGATTTTGACTTAAGCATTACGGACGAAAACGGGATCCGTCTGGTACGCAGCCGGGAAGTCGGTCTGGCCAACCTGGTGGCGGACGCCTGGCGGGACTACCTCGGAACGGATATCGTCATCGTCAACGGCGGTTCCGTACGGAAAACCATTCCTGCCGGCGACATCACGCATCAGAACGTGATTGATGTATTACCGTTTATGAATTCCCTCTCCATCTGCATTGCGACGGGTCAGCAGATCCTGGATTCCCTGGAATTCACTTCCCGCTTTACGGAAGGTCTGACTTCCTTTGATGAGAAGGAAGTCGGGGAATTCGGCGGCTTCTTACAGGTATCCGGCCTGAAATACACTATTGACACTTCCATCCCGTCCTCAGTCGTTGTGGATGCGGATAACATGTTTGTGGAAATCACCGGAGAGCGTAGAGTGAAAGACATCATGGTATTGCAGAACGGGGAATACGTCCCGATCGATCCGGAGAAATCCTACACCGTGGGAGGCCCGGACTATGTGTTAGCCCATATGGGGGACGGCAACAATCTCTTCAAGGACTGCGAATTCATCATCTCCGCCGGTCCGACCGACAGCGATGTCTTCGCTGCCTATCTGTCCAAGCTGGACAGCGTCAGTGAGCGCTACGCCCAGCCGGAAGGACGCATCACCGTAAAATAATCTTGAAAGTTAACATTCAGAAAGCATAATAAAAGGACTGTTCCCAGCCGGGTACAGTCCTTTTATTCCATCCTATTTCTATGTAGTTACATTCTTTTTAACTCTTATAAGTTAAGTATAGTTGAAGCAAAGTATATAGATACATATCCTCATATGTCTCTATGTTGAATTCATCCACATTACAATTATAATTACTGCGTGAAATAACGTT
>CADCPY010000073.1 GCA_902803495.1 uncultured Erysipelotrichaceae bacterium | reverse complement strand
AGAAAAAAGGAGACGCTTGGTCTCCTTGGAATGGTTATTTGCTGTTCTCGTATTTTTTGACGATTTCCTTGTAAGCCATCTGCTGGGTGAAGTAGCTGGCCACAAACAGAACAACGAGTCCGACTGCGAAGCAGTATTCATCTTTCAGTTTGAGAAGGGCACAGATCGCAATCACGGCACCGGCTGCCAGCGCGGCAATCGTGTTGGACTTGAAGAATACGTTATTGATCCAGGCATAATCCAGTTTCTTCTTTTCATTTAAGTGATAAAGAACATTCAGATTATGTTTTTCCATCTCGGCTTCCTTATTGTAGAAAGACTGACGCTTGGCAGAGTAGGCTGCACTGATCACAAGAACGATGGTGAACAGAAAGTCCATCATGTAGACGTTTTTGGTAAGGGCGTCCAGTATTCCGAGACGGCTGACTTCAGTAATATATTGCATGGCGGTTATCCTCTTTTCCTGATAGTTTAAGTTTATTCCGTTTTTCTGAAAAAGACAAATGAATTAATTGTTGGAATACAGCTGCAGCTCATACAGCTTCTTATAAATACCGTTCTGGTTCAGCAGTTCCTGATGGTTCCCCATCTCACGGATCTTTCCCTTATGCATGACAATGATCTTATCGGCATGCTGGATGGTGCTCAGACGGTGGGCAACCATAATGGTGGTACGGTTGTTCATCATCGTTTCCAGAGCTTCCTGGATCAGCTGTTCCGTTTCCGTGTCGATGTTGGCGGTTGCCTCATCCATGACCAGGATCTTCGGATCCACGGCAATGGTACGGGCGAAGCTGAGCAGCTGGCGCTGACCGCTGGAGAGCGTGGCGCCGCGTTCCGTGACCGGTTCATCGTATTTCTGCGGAAGCTTTTCAATGAACTTGGCCGCATTGACCATTTCACTGGCTTCCCTGATGGCTTCGTCGCTGATTTCACTGCTCAGTAAGCGGATATTGCCTTTGATATCGCCGGTAAAGACGAAGACATCCTGCTGGACCTGTCCGATGGCGGAGCGCAGCTCTTTCAGGGAGAGGTCTTTGATGTTGACATCGTCAATCAGGATCTCACCTTTCTGAATGTCGTAGTAGCGTCCGATCAGATTGAGAATGGAAGACTTGCCGGCACCGGTGGCACCGACGAAGGCGACTCTTTCTCCCGGATTGATCACAAAGGAGACATTGCGCAAAACGAAGTTCTCCTCGTCGTAGGCAAACCAGACATTCCGGAATTCAATCTTTCCTTTGATTTCCCCAAGCAGGGTCGGTTCGGCTTTTTCCTGAATCGGATTCTTTTCGTCCAGCAGTGTGAAGATCTTCTCGGCAGACGCAAAGGCATTCTGCAGGGTGCTGAACTGTTCCGTCAGTTCCTGGATCGGGTCGAAGAAGGAACGGATGTAGCTGATGAAGACGTACAGTGTTCCGACGCTTAAGGTATCCTTTAAGACTTCCAGCGCACCGTTATAGACAACGATGGCCAGTGCCAGGTTGGCAGTGAAGTTGATGAGCGGACGGAAGGTCGCAAAGATCATCAGTTCCTTCATGCGGTTCTTGTACAGATCATCCGTGCTTTCCTTAAACTGTTCGTATTTTTCTTTTTCTCTGGCAAAGATCTGAATGAGTTTCATGCCGGAGATGTGTTCGCTTAAGAACGTGTTCAGGGCCGAGACCTTGGTACGGATCACCCGGTAGATGCTGCGGCTCAGTTTGGTAAAGGTATAAGTCAGTAAAACGACAAACGGCATGATGGCCAGTGCGATAAAGGCCAGGTGGGCATTCATCGCAAACATGACGATGGCATAGCCCAGAATCATGACCGTGTTACGGAAGAGGTTGACGATGACATTGGAGTACATCTGGTTCAGCGACTCCACGTCATTGGTTGCCCGCGTCACGATCTGTCCGACCGGGTGCGTGTCAAAGAAGCGCAGCGGCAGGGAATGAATGTGGGCAAAGATCTCGTTCCGGATATTGTAGATAATGTTCTGTCCGGTCGTCTGCAGAATACGGATCTGCAGAATGTTGCATAAGGCATTCAATAACAGGCCGATGGCATAGAGCAGAGCGATCACCTTAACGCCGCTGTAGTCGGTGGAGCGCAGAAGCTTCAGATCTTCCTTGTCCAGTTTCACGGCTTCATAGGTGCGTGCAGCATCCTGAATGGTGATGGCTTCTTCCGTTTTACTCTGCGGAATCAGTTCTTCCTGCATGAATTCCTGCAGGGAAGAGACTTCATCCTTTGTGATGTCCGTGATCAGGTAGTACGTATCGTCATAGCTGACCATCTGGGCATAACTGTCATAACTGCTTGTTTCGAAATCAATGTTTTTTGTCAGGTAGAGACCGTCATAGACGATTTCCGCCTCATTCGGTTCCACCACCGCATACGGGCGGTTGTAGCCCTCAATGTAGGTGTCAATGGCGCGGGCGATCAGCATCGGTTCAATCAGGCCGAAGAACGAGACCAACAGTACCAGAACCAGTGCAATGTAGAAATTCTTTAAATACGGCTTCATGTAGCCGAATAAGCGGGAGTAGAGATTTCCGCTGTAGGAGGTTATAACCTGTTCTTTTTCAATTCCGTTCATAGCTCCTCCTTCCTATCTCTCATCCGCCAGCTGCTTTTCCAGCTGCTGCTTGCGTACCAGCTGGGCAAACTGTCCGTTTAAGGCGATCAGCTCGTCGTAGGTGCCGCTCTCAACGATCTTCCCGTCTTCCAGGAAAATGATGTGGTTGGCATTTTTGACAGTGGAAACACGGTGGGCAATAATGACCGTCGTCTTGTTCTCCCGGATTTCTCTTAAGTTGTGCAGGATGTTGTCTTCCGTATCCGTATCCACGGCACTCAGAGAGTCATCCATGATGAGGATCGGGCTGTCTTTTAAGATGGCGCGGGCGATGGAAGTACGCTGCTTCTGACCGCCGGAAAGGGTCACGCCGCGCTCACCGACCATGGTGTCATATTTCTCCGGGAAGTCCTTGATGTTCTCGTGAATGTCCGCAATCTTGCAGGCCTCAATGATTTCTTCCAGTGTCGCATTCTGCTTGCCGAAGCGGATGTTCTGCTCCAGCTTTTCCGAGAAGAGGAAGTTATCCTGCGGAACATAGGCAATGTTTTCCCGTAAGACTTTTAAAGGAATCTTTTTGATGTCGTGACCGTCGTAGGTGATGCTTCCGCCGGTCGTATCGAATAAACGCGTCATCAGGTTGACGATGGTGCTCTTGCCGGCACCCGTCTTTCCCATGATGGCAAAGGTTTCGCCCGGTTTGATGGTAAAGCTGACATCTTCCAGAGCGTCCACGTAATCGGCATTGTACTTGAAGTCGACATGGTCGAAGGTGATGCCGCCCAAGAGTTCCGTTACATCATCCGGTGTTTCATCGTCATGGATCTCCACCGGCTCGTCAAAGACTTTGTTGATTCGCTTCATGCCGGCATAGCCCAGTGTAAAGGTATTGATGCAGTCACCGAAGGCCAGCATCGGCCAGATCAGAGTTCCGACGTAGGAGGCGAAGGTGACGAATTTTCCCAGCGTAATATCGCCGATCAGGCAGTAGTAGCCGCCGAAGAGAATGGCGATGACATAAGCCGCACCGATCAGAACTTCCATGACTGGCCAGGCAAAGGAACGCAGACGGGCCAGCTTCAGGTTGACCTGACGGTTTGCCTCGTTGGCTTCCTCGAAATGCTTCTGCTGTTTCTCTTCCTGCGTGAATGCTTTGATCACGCGGACGGCAGAAACGCTTTCCTGCACCTCATCGCTCAACTTGGCGAATGCTTCCTGCTTCATTTCGAAGTGCTGGTCAAAGGCCTTGAAGATGAAGTAGCCGTAGAAGCCGACAAAGATCATCGGGACAAGCGTGAAGAGCGCCAGCTGCAGGTTGACATAGACCATCATGCGGTAGAGGCACATCATGGTCAGAACGATGGCGTCAAAGGCCGAGACCACGCTCCACCCCGTGGCTTCCCGGATCGCTTCCAGATCGTTGGTGAAGTAAGCCATCAGGTCTCCGGTCTTGTTCTCATTGAAATAGCGTTGGGAAAGTGTTTCCAGTTTGGCGAAAAGCTCGTTCTGCAGCGAGCGTTCGATCTTGCGGGATGTTCCGATAATGAAATAGCGGAAGCCCAGACGCCCCAGAGCCAGAATCAGAGCCGTCAAGAGAATCTTGTAGACCGTATGCAGCACACCTGTCTGGTCCATGGTATGCATGGAGAGACCGTCCGTCACTTCCCCGATGTACTGCGGGATGAATAAGTTCAGATAGTCAACGACCAAAAGAATACCGATTCCGATCAGATAGAGCCAGCGGTATTTCCAAATATATTTAAAGAGCATGTTTTCCTTCCTGTTACGCTTCATAAATACCTCGATTTCAGCACTTCATAATTCTAATATATAAATAAGGATATTTCCAGCAATATTCATCCGTTTGAATTGCCTTTGGAAATTGCTTCATTTAGAGGGGAAAAAGCCTATATATTAATAAGGAATAAGGGGGAAAATGAGGCCTTGCGAAGAGGGAAAATCACGGGTATAATGATGGAGTTGAAAAAGTGCGGAAACCCGTGGAAAAACCGCGGTTTTCCGCAAAAAAAGTATTGACTTCGCTCAGGGAAAATAATATTATATAAGGGCCGTACGAAAATGCGGTACTTTTATGCGCGGGAGGCTTAGCACAGCCGTCTACCGCTGCATCTCGTTCGAAAAGGAGGAACGTTTGATGAAAGAGGTTGCTAAAGTAGTCAAGCTCCAGTTCGTCGCAGGCGGAGCAAGACCAGGACCAGCATTAGCTGGCGCAGGCATTAACATGCCACAGTTCTGTAATGCATTCAACGATGCTACAAAGGACAGAAAAGGTGATATCGTTCCGGTTATCATCACATGCTACAAGGACAAATCGTTTGATTTCGTCTTAAAGACAACACCGGCAGCAGTTTTGTTAAAGAAAGCTGCAGGCATCAGCAAGGCAAGCGGCACACCGAACACGGTCAAAGCTGCTACGATCACTGCTGAAGATGTCAGAAAGATCGCAGAATACAAAATGCCGGACTTAAATGCCAATGACATTGAAGCCGCAATGCGTATTATTGAAGGCACAGCCCGTAACATGGGTATTGTTGTCGAAGGAATGGATAAGTAGGAGGTTAAATATGAAAAGAGGAAAGAAATATTTAGCAGCCGTACAGTCCTATGACAAACAGGCTCTCTACGGAATTGAAGAAGCAATTGCATTAGTCAGAAAGAACACTTATTGCAATTTCGATGCTTCCTTCGAAGTGAACTTCTCTCTGAACGTTGACCCGCGTCATGCAGATCAGCAGATCAGAGGTGCCATGGTTTTACCAAACGGCACTGGCAAATCCCCGAGGGTCTTAGTTATCACTCAGGGTGCCAAAGAACAGGAAGCAAAAGATGCCGGAGCAGATTTCGTCGGCGGTAAAGACATGCTCGAAGAAATCAAAGGCGGATGGTTCGGATTCGATACGATCATCGCTACACCGGACATGATGGGTGAACTTGGTAAATTAGGCCGTATCTTAGGACCGAAAGGCTTAATGCCAAACCCGAAGACAGGAACAGTTACAATGGATCTTACAAAGGCTGTTTCCGATGTTAAAAAAGGTAAAGTCGAATACAGAGTCGACAAAGAAGGCAACATCAACTGCTTAATCGGTAAGAAATCCTTCACGGATGAACAGTTAGTTGAAAACTTCAAGGCATTATATGATGTCATCTTAAGAGCAAGACCGGCAGCAGTTAAGGGTCAGTACATGAAGAACGTCACAGTTTCTTCCACAATGAGCCCGTCTGTCAAAGTCAATCATGACTAGTTCTTAAAAACAGAATTTATTAAAGTTGTTATCAATATACCATAGACAGCAACGGCGTTAAGCTTAATCAGGTTGCCGAGGTAGAGAGAGTAAACATGAAATTCTTTCAAACCCATGCTGTCTATTAGCATGGGTTTTATTTAACAGGTATATTGTTACATAGAAAGAAACGAGGTAGAAAGGTATGAACCAGGAAGTACTTCAACAGAAGATTGCTTTAGTCAACGAAGTCACCGACAAACTGAGCAACTGCGGTTCCAGTGTTGTTGTTGAATATCGTGGCTTAACAGTCGCAGAAGTAACGGAATTGCGCCGCGCTCTGAGAGCTGAAGGTGTAGAATTAAAGGTCTACAAAAACAACATCAGTGCACGTGCTGCAGAACAGGCCGGATTTGGTGGCTTAGCTGATTACTTAAAGGGCCCGAACGCTCTGGCAATCAGTAACGACAGCGTTGCACCGAGCCGTGTCTTGGTTAAGTTCGCTAAGAAACATCCGAAATTAGTGGTTAAGGGTGGCTTAGTCGAAAAGGAAGTCGTCGATCAGGATCAGATCAAGACTTTATCCGCATTACCGAACAAAGAGGGTATGATCTCTATGTTACTGGGATGCTTACAATCACCGGTCATCAAATTTGCATGTGCTGTTAAGGCAATTGCTGAAAAAGATGCACCAGCCACTGAAAATGCTTAATTAGGAGGAAAAGAAAATGGCAAAATTAACAAATGAAGAAATCATTGCTTCCTTAAAGGAAATGACTATTATCGAACTTAACGACTTAGTTAAGGCGATCGAAGAAGAATTCGGCGTTACTGCAGCTATGCCGACAGCTGGCGTTGCAGCACCTGTTGAAGAAGAAGCCGCAGCAGCAGGCCCAAGCGAAGTTGATGTTATCTTAACTGAAGTTGGACAGGCTAAGGTTGCAGTTATCAAGGTTGTCAAGGAAGTCACTGGCAAGGGCTTAGTTGAAGCTAAGGCTTTAGTTGACAAATTACCGGCAACAATCAAAGAAAAAGTAAAACCGGAAGAAGCTGACGAAATTAAGAAGAAATTAATGGAAGCCGGCGCTGTTGTCGATATTAAGTAATTTCACAATTGAATTGCATGGATGATGTTATTGCCAAGGAGGCGATAACTTGAGTCATTATTATACCGATAACACAGAAATGCACCATAACCGGAAAGAAATTCCTTTCCGGTTTTTGGGCATTAATTATGTATTCACAACCGACGCCGGGGTCTTCTCCAAAGACCGCCCGGATTACGGCAGCGAAGTGCTCTTGGAGAGCTTTGCAAAGCACCGTGACGGGACGGAAGAGAGAATTCTGGACCTCGGCTGCGGTTATGGACTGATTTCGGTGGTTGCATCAAAAATCACCGGCAAAAACGTTACAGCAATCGATATCAATCCGAGAGCTGTAGAACTGACGCTTGAAAACAAGGATAAGAATCAGGCAAGCGTTACGGCGGTCGTCTCTGACGGTATCCAGACAGATCTGATGTTTGACACCGTCATTACCAATCCCCCGATCCGGGCCGGCAAGGAAGTTGTCTACCGTTTCTTTACGGAAGCGTGTGAGCATCTTTTGCCGAATGGCTCGCTTTGGGTCGTTATTCGTAAACAACAAGGCGCGAAAAGCGCAATGACAAAGCTTGAAACCCTGTTTGGCAACTGCGAGGTTGTCACGCGGGACAAGGGATATTACATACTACGCTGTAGGAAAAATAGACTTTCCGAAGCGGAATGCTAATATTGACACTGCAAATCGGGGAAACGGCAGCAATGTCGTTCCTCAAATGAAAGGATGGCTTTATGGAGAAAACACAAGCATACAAAGAGATCAAACTCGGTAAAAAAGCCAGTCGTCGGGACTATTCCAAGGTCAGCGGTACCCTGGAATTGCCAAATTTAGTCGAAATCCAGACGAATTCGTTCCAGTGGTTTAAAGACGAAGGAATTCGCGAGGTTTTCGAAGAGATTTATCCGATTACGAACTACAGTGGCAGCATTCGTCTCAAATTTTTAGATTACGAATTTGCTGAACCGAAGTATAGCGTCAACGAAGCCAAAATTCGTGAAACAAACTATACATCCTTGCTGAAAGCAAAAATGGAACTGGAAATTGTTGACAGTTCCACTGGTGAAGTCATCACCAAATATGAAGACGTCTATTTCGGCGATATGCCGATGATGACAGAAACAGGTACGTTCATTATCAACGGTGCCGAACGTGTTATCGTCAGCCAGATCGTCCGTTCTCCGGGTGCTTACTATGAAATCACTACGGAAGACAAGACGGGAAAAGAAGTTTACAACTCGGAACTGATCCCGAGCCGCGGCACTTGGCTGGAATTCATGACGGATTCCAAGAAGGCAAGCCTGGGCAGAATCGTGAACATGAGCGTGGACAGAAAGAGAAAGATCTTATCCACGATCCTCTTCAAAGCGATCGGTTTCGGTTTGAATTATGAAAAGAATGAAGACGCATTCGACGCAACTTCCATGGAAACATTCCTTGAAGCTTTAGGCTTAATGGGAAATTCCGAATTCTTAGTGGAAGGCGAACAGCGCGAGTATCTGAATCTGTATATCCTGCTGTACACGGCATTCTTCGGAAACTATGAAGAATTACCGAATACACTGGTCGCAGATAAGATCAAAACAGCCAACGAAGCTTTATTAAATATCTACGAAAACCAGAGATCTGACGAAGTTCCGACATTAGATGGTTCCATCAACGTCATGAACACGAAGTTCTTTGATGCCAGACGTTATGACTTAACCAAGGCAGGTAGATATAAATTAAAGAAAAAACTCGGTCTGGTCAACCGTCTGGACGGCTCTTACCTGGCAGAAAACGTTAAGGATGCCAAGGGAAAAGTCATCTACAAAGCCGGTACAAAGATCAACCGGGAAGAACGTGATGTCTTAAAGGCAGAACTGGCAAACGGCCAGCATGTCGAAGCATATCCGTTCAACCATCTGTTCTCTCATCCGGACATTGCCAGTGTTCCGACAGCTCACACCTTCGCTTTAGTGGGCAGAGTGCTGGCAGAAGACGTTGAGTTGAGCAAAATCACGTTGGAACAGGGTACAGTTCTGACGGAAGAGGACGTCAAAGCCCTCGCAAAAGAAGTGGAAGAAGTTGCAGTTTATGCATCCATCACATCCCGCAAGGTCATTTTAACTAAGGAAAACGTCCGCAGTGTACTGAACTACGGTCAGCGTTTATTCGTCTTAGGCAGAGTTCTCTGCGAAGGCGAAGATGTCTTAGTCAACGACAAACTTGCCGTGATGCGTTATATTCCGGACTATGCGGTTGCGAAATTATCCAATGCGGAAGAAAACGAAATCGTGAATCTGGTCCAGAATGGCCAAAAGGTCCAAGCCTGGCTGATCGGTGCTGCTGTACAGACGATGAAGATCACCACAACTGCCAACAGTGATCATGTCATCAAAGTCATCGCAACGGATCCGCTGATCAATAAGAAGACAGTCATGATTTCCGATATGTACGCTTCTTATTCCTACTTATTAAACATGCTGGATACAGTCGGCGACGTCGATGATATCGATATGTTAGGCAACCGTCGTATCCGCACGGTCGGAGAACTGATTCAGAACCAGTTCCGTATCGGCTTAAGCCGTATGGAACGTGCCGTTAAGGAAAGAATGTCCATCAGTGAAGTTTCCACCTTAACACCGAAGACTCTGACCAACATCCGTCCATTGACGGCAGCGATCAAAGAGTTCTTCTCTTCTTCTCAGCTGTCTCAGTTTATGGACCAGGTCAACCCGTTGGCCGAATTGACCAATAAGCGCCGTATCAGTGCTTTAGGTCCGGGTGGTCTGACAAGAGAACGTGCTTCCTACGAAGTCCGTGACGTTCACTCCACTCACTATGGAAGAATCTGCCCGATTGAAACACCGGAAGGTCCGAACATCGGCTTGATCTCCAACTTAACAACATATGCCAAGGTGAATGAATACGGATTTATTCAGACACCTTACCGTAAGGTAAAAGACGGTTACGTATCCGAAGATGTCGTTTATCTCTCTGCCGATGACGAACTCGATTACATCATCGCTCAGGCGAACGAAGTTCATGACGGATATTTAACCAACGATGAAGTTGTTGCCCGTAAGAAGGGTGAAACGATCATGGCCAAGAGAGAAGACGTGGAATTAGCCGACGTTTCTCCGAAACAGATCGTTTCCGCCGCAACAGCCTGTATCCCGTTCCTGGAAAACGACGACGCTTCCCGTGCCTTAATGGGTGCAAACATGCAGCGTCAGGCCATTCCGCTTTTACGTCCGCATTCCCCGATGGTCGGTACCGGTATTGAATACCGTGTTGCCAAAGACTCCGGAAGCGGTGTGATCGCCAAGAACAGCGGTATCGTCACGTATGTTGACGCTTCCCGTATTGTCATCGAAGGCGAAGACGGATCCAGAGAATACGATCTGGCAAAATTCAGAAGAAGCAACAGCGGAACATGCATCAACCAGCATCCGATCGTCAAGCGCGGCGAACAGGTCGACGCAGGCGATGTTATCGCGGATGGTCCGTCCATGGAAAACGGCGAGCTGGCATTAGGTCAGAACGTTGTCGTTGCTTACATGCCGTGGTACGGTTATTCCTACGAAGACGCCATCATTTTAAGTGAGCGTTTAGTCAAGGAAGATGTTTACACTTCCATCCATATTGAAGAATATGAAACGGAAGTCCGTGAAACAAAATTAGGCCCTGAGGAAATCACAAGAGACATTCCAAACGTCTCCGAGAACTCCTGCCGCCACCTCAACGCCCGCGGTGTTGTCATGGTCGGTGCCGAAGTTAAGGAAGGGGATATCTTAGTCGGTAAGGTAACTCCGAAAGGACAGAGTGAAATCAGTCCGGAAGAAAAATTATTACTGGCAATCTTCGGTGAAAAGTCCCGTGAAGTACGTGACAACTCCCTGAAGGTTCCGCACGGCGGTGCCGGTATTGTCCAGATGGTCCGCTTCTTCAAGAGAGAAGACGGCTATGAACTGCCTCCTGGAGTCAATGAAATCGTTAAGGTCTACATCGTCCAGAAACGTAAGATCTCCGAAGGTGACAAGATGGCCGGCCGTCACGGTAACAAGGGTGTTATTTCCCGTATTTTACCGGTCGAAGACATGCCGTACATGCAGGATGGTACGCCAATCGATATCGTCCTGAACCCGTTCGGTGTTCCGTCCCGTATGAACATCGGTCAGATCCTGGAAGTCACATTGGGCTGGGCTGCCAGAAAACTTGGTGTGAAGTATTCCACTCCGGTTTTCGACGGCATCTCCAATGATGAATTAATGGACATCATGAAAGAAGCCAATAACTCCCCGGACGGCAAGATGGTCCTCTATGACGGAAAGACAGGCGAACCGTTTGATGACAGAATTTCTGTCGGTGTCATGTACATGATCAAACTGGCTCACATGGTCGACGATAAACTGCATGCCCGTGCCACGGGTCCTTACTCCCTCGTCACTCAGCAGCCTTTGGGCGGTAAAGCTCAGAACGGCGGCCAGAGATTCGGGGAAATGGAAGTCTGGGCTCTGGAAGCATACGGTGCAGCTTATACATTAGGAGAAATCCTGACAATCAAATCCGATGATATCACAGGTCGTACCAAGACTTATGAAGCTATCATCAAGGGAAAAGACATTCCGGAACCGGGTGTCCCGGAATCCTTCCGTGTTCTGAAACATGAACTTCAGGCGTTGGCATTGGATGTCCGTCTCTATGACGAAGAAGGCAATGAAATCGACATGAAGAAGATGGAACAGGAAGAGATCAAGGATGCCGTTGAAACGGAAACCACGGCAAGTCTCCCGGCCGCACAGGAATTTGTTGCGGAAATGGAAGATGACTTACCGGAAACGATCGTTGGCTTCGGAGACGATGAATCCAGCGATTATGCAGAATAGGAGGATGGGAAAAGATGAGTGTAAATCAGTTTGCGTCAATGAAAATTGGACTTGCTTCTCCTGAGAGAATCCTCGAATGGTCTCACGGTGAAGTAAAGAAACCGGAAACAATCAACTACCGTTCTCAGAAACCGGAAAGAGACGGTTTATTCTGCGAAAGAATTTTCGGTCCGACCAAGGACTGGGAATGTTATTGCGGAAAATATAAGAAGATCCGTTATCAGGGAGTGATCTGCGACCGCTGCGGTGTTGAAGTTACAAAATCCTCCGTACGTCGTGAAAGAATGGGTCACATTGCCTTAGCGGCACCTGTTGCCCACATCTGGTATTTAAGAGGCATTCCGAGCCGTATGAGCCTGCTTCTGAATATCACTCCGAAAGCTCTGGAAGAAGTTGTCTACTTCGTCAGCTGGGTTGTCACCGATCCGGGAGAAACCAGTCTGGAATACAAGCAGATCCTTTCCGAAAGAGAATACCGTGAAAATACTGCCATCTACGGTTCCAACGCCTTCAAGGCACAGACCGGTGCAGAAGCGGTAAAAACATTACTGGAACATGTTGACCTGGAAAAAGAACACAAGGCCATCAAGGATGAGCTGAAAGATGCCCAGGGCGACAAGAGAAAGAAATTAATCAAACGTCTGGAAACAGTTGAGGCGTTCATCAACTCCGGCAACAAACCGGAATGGATGGTACTGACGGTTTTACCGGTCATACCACCGGATCTCCGCCCGATGCTGCAGCTGGACGGCGGTCGTTTTGCGACCAGCGATCTGAACGATTTATACCGCAGAGTTATCACCCGTAACAACCGTTTAAAGAAGTTACTGGAACTGGGAACTCCGAGCATTATCGTCCAGAACGAAAAGCGTATGCTGCAGGAAGCTGTCGATGCCTTAATTGACAACGGCAGACGTTCCAAACCGGTCACAGGAGCCGGCGGCAGAGCACTGAAATCCCTGAGCCATTCCTTAAAGGGAAAACAGGGACGTTTCAGACAGAACTTATTAGGAAAACGAGTCGACTTCTCCGGCCGTAGCGTTATCGCGGTCGGACCGGACCTCAAGATGTATGAGTGCGGTCTGCCGAGAGAAATGGCGATTCAGTTATTCCGTCCGTTCGTTATCAACGAACTGGTCAATTCCAATATTGCTTCCAACCCGAAGACAGCGGAAAAGCTGATTGACAGACAGGACCCGAGAGTATGGGATATCGTGGAAGATATCATCAAACGCCGTCCGGTCTTACTGAACCGTGCTCCGACGCTGCACCGTCTGGGTATCCAGGCCTTCATGCCGAAACTCGTGGAAGGCCGTGCCATCCGTCTGCATCCGCTGGTATGTCCGGCATTCAACGCCGACTTCGACGGTGACCAGATGGCTGTTCACGTTCCGTTAAGCGAAGAAGCATGTGCGGAAGCAAAAGTACTGATCTTGGGTAACAACAACATCTTAGGTCCTGCAAGCGGTCAGCCGATCGTTACTCCTGAGCAGGACATGGTCCTTGGTAACTTCTATCTGAACATGGAAGAAACCAAGGAAGAGTTCTACCAGAAAGCCGATCAGCTGGAAGCGTTAGGTGACAAGAAGTCTGCCGATGCCTGGAGAGTCTTCGGTGACAATGAAGGCCATGTCTTCACGAATCCGAACGAAGTCGTCATCGCTTACGATGAGGGTGTCGTCCATCTTCACACCCGTATCGCGATCCGTGCTGCATCCTTACATAAGGACGGCTTTACGGAAGAGCAGAACAAACGTTTATTAGTCACATCAGTCGGTAAGGTCATCTTCAACCAGATCTTCCCGAGTGACTTCCCTTATCTGAACGAAGCCTTTGCAGAAGACTTCCAGGGAACTCCGGACAAATACTTCCTGGCACCGGGTACGGATGTCAAGGAATACTTTGCCAAGACTCCGGTCTTACGTGACCTGAAGAAAAAGAACCTGGGAGCTGTCGTTGCGGAAGTTTACCGCCGTTATCACATCGAGCACACTTCTGAAGTGCTGGATAAGATCAAGGACTTAGGCTTCCTGTATTCCACAAAATACGGTATGACGGTTGCGTTAAGCGACATCAACGTGGAAAAGAGCAAATACGCTCTGGTGGAAGAAGGCAAGGCCAAGGCCAATACGTTAAAGCGGTTATACAACCGTGGTAAACTGACTGCACCGGAATGGGAAAGACATCTGAATGCGGTCTGGACTGACATCAAGAACCAGATCGGTCAGGAATTAATGGACAACATGCCGAGAAAGAACACCATCAACATGATGGCGGTCTCCGGAGCCCGTGGTAACGCATCCCAGATCACTCAGCTGGCCGGTATGCGAGGCTTAATGGGTAAACCGACACAGTCCAAGAGCAAGAAGGGTTATCAGTCCTCCATTATCGAGGTCCCAATCTATTCCTGCTTCCGTGAAGGTCTGAACGTGAGCGAATTCTTTATTTCCACTCACGGTGTCCGTAAAGGTTTAACGGATACTGCCTTAAAGACAGCAGAATCCGGTTATTTAACAAGACGTCTGGTTGACGTTGCTCAGGATGTTATCATCATTGAAGAAGACTGCGGTACAGACAGAGCATACTTAGCCAAGACCATCATGAACGAGAGAGAAAACTCGGTCATCGAATCCTTATTTGACCGTATCGTAGGACGTTATTCGAAAGAAGACATCTACGATCCGAATACCAACGAGCTGATTATTGCCAGCGACGAATTCATCGATGAAGACATCGCCCACAGAATCGTCAATGCAGGTATTGAACAGGTTTACATCAGAGACGTTCTCTGCTGTGAATCCCAGTACGGTATCTGTAAGAAGTGCTATGGACGTAACATCGCCACAGGCAATATCGTTGAAATCGGTGAGGCTGTCGGTATTATGGCTGCACAGTCCATCGGTGAACCGGGTACTCAGCTGACAATGCGTAACTTCCACACCGGCGGTGTTGCCGGCGGCAGCGATATCACACAGGGTTTACCGCGTGTTGAAGAACTGTTCGAAGCACGTGTTCCGAAGAGAGTGTCCGTCATCAGCAAGATCGACGGTGAAGTCGTCTCCATTGAAGAGAACGAAAACGGCAACGGTACCAAGATCGTGGTTGCCAATGCCAACGAATCCATCGAACATAAGGCAGACCATGCCCAGGCAATCCGCTTCGACTTAAAGGTCGGCGACTATGTCAAGGCCGGTGAAGAACTGACAGAAGGTCAGATCGCACCGAAGGAACTGCTGGAAGTTGCCGGTGTCCGTGCTGCCCAGGACTACATCTTAAAGGAAGTCCAGAAGGTTTACAGCACTCAGGGTATCGGTATCAACGACAAACATATCGAAGTCATGATCCGTCAGATGCTGCGTAAGGTTGTCGTGGTCGATCCGGGTGATACGGATCTGAGCAGTGGTATTACCATCTCTCTGGCCAACATAACCAACATCAACCGTGACATGTTAATGCAGGGCAAACGCCCGGCAACATTCGGTGCCATCATGCTCGGTATCTCCAAGGCTGCTGTTGAAACAGATTCCTTCTTAAGTGCTGCTTCCTTCCAGGAAACAACAAAGGTATTAACGGATGCCGCCATCAACGGCAAGGTTGATCACCTCAGAGGCTTAAAGGAAAATGTTATCATCGGTAAGATGATTCCTGCCGGTACCGGCTGCAAGGAAGAACGTGAAACGACCAAGAAGATCCTGGCTCTTGCCGCGGAAATGAAGGCCGAACGGGAAGCCCGCAACGCCAGGTACGAAGAACAGCAGGCGCTTCCGGTGGATGAAGCCGTGGAAGTGATTCCGGAAATGGAAGCAGAAGAAACTGTGGAAGTGGAAGAAATCGAAACAGAAGAATAATTCTGTAACACAACACAAAAAAGGGGAACGGTTATTCCGTTCCCCTTTTGTCATGTTCTCAGTCTTTGGTGTAGTAGTGATAACCCCATTCCCATGTGTAGCCGCGGTATTCCAGATGGTGGGCGTACCATTGATCGGCCTTGTCCGTTAAAAACATCAGAGTCAACGGGCCGGAGGCATCCTGCGCCGCGCCGTCAATTAAAATCTGATTGGCGCTGACATGCAGGGTATGACCGTGGATCTCCGTGTCGATTGCACTGTTGGAATCCGTTACCAGCTCTCCGTTATGGATCAGAGCGAAGTAGTTCTGCGTGTAGTCGATTCCTTTCTGCACCATGGCATTCAGCGGCTGTTTCAGCTCGTCCAGCGGTTCGCTTTCCGTCTTCAGATAATGGAGAATGACGTAGCCGCTGGTGTTCTGATAGCGTAAGAGCACCTTGAACGGGCTGACTTCATACGGCAGATAGCGGACGGTGTAGCCCTGTTCGATCTCGTGGTAGAGCTGCGTGAGCTCGGCGTTTTCCGCATGCGCATAGGCGTAGGAAGGTGCCGTGATGCGTCTGGCCAGCTCATGGGTGATGATGGCGGCACCGTTAATATAAGGATGGTAGGAATCGGAATGGATGTTCATGAAGTACTCCAGACCCGCCGCTTCCTTTAGGAAATTGCAGTAATCCACGCCGTTCTCTTCCGCCCAGGCAAACACCTTTTTGAGGTAGCCGTAGTTGACATCGTCCATCTGATCCATCGGGGTCTTATAGAGATACAGCTGAATCCCTTTTTCGTTGCAGAGGGTGAGAATGTCGTTTAACGCCGTGAGATCCTCTTCCCGTAATTCCGCTTCCGGAACATTCAGATAAGTGGCAGGGAGCCAGAAATTGGTGTAGTCCCATGCCGGTTCGTTGTAGACATAGCCGAAGGTCGTATACTGAATGCCTTCCTCTTTTGGCGCAAAGACATGGCCTGGCAGCAGTTCTTTCCAGTCTTTGAGCGTCCGCCAGTCATTATGGTAGTTGACGAAGTCGTTGCGGTACTGGGCGGCTTTTTCTTCCGGAAGGTAGTTGATCGTCTCGTATTTTTCCTCTCCCGTCATCTCGTATTCCGCCCGGACATAGCAGCTGTCACCTTCACAGATGGAGCGCAGCGGCAAAGCGGTGTAGACTTCCAGGATGACCGTTTTCGGACTCTGCGTCTTTAAGCCTTCCTTCAGCATCTGATAGCTGACTTTAAACGGCTGGCAGGAAGATCCGAGCACGTAGGAATAAAGACCCGTTTCTTCATAGAAGAAGGCCGGGTTGAAGGAATACTGGGCATGGGAAGAACCCAGCACCAGCACATCCAGACAGTTTTCCGGCAGGGAGCGGAAGTCTTCCGCCCGGTAGACATCCTTATTGTAGAAGACTTTGTTCAGATACGTGAATGACGAAAAGACCAGCACAACGGCAAGTGCCAGCTTGATAACGATCTGCAGGATGTTTCCAAAGAAAGTCAGGATGCGTTTCATAATCAGAAGAATTGATAAATAAAGTCCGAAGCCTCAAAGGATCCGCCGTACATGCCGAAAATCAAAAAAGTGATCACCAGTACGGCATAGCCGATCCAGCGAAGCGGGAAGTACAGGCGGGAATAGTCCTCGATAAGATTTCTTCTGTAACGCAAAAGGTCACAGAGGATCACGATGACAGTCACCGCCAGAAGCCAGTAAGCTTCGTTCAGCGTCATGCCGATGGCTTCATAACTGAAGTTTTGCGCGATACTGAGCCGTTTCAGTACGGCCAGAACTTCCGCCATGTTTTCCATGCGGAACGGCAGCCATAAGAATGAGACAACGGTAAAGGTAACAGGAATCCCGATCAGAGTGAGCAGGATGCTGTTCTTTTTTAACAGTTTGCCGAAGAGTACATCTTCGATGATGAGAAGAAGACCGTGTAACAGTCCCCAGAGCAGATAGTGCCACGCGAAGCCGTGCCATATGCCGGAGACAGCAAAGACGATCAGCAGGTTGCGGTACCGGATCAGTTTTCCTTTCCGGTTTCCGCCGAGCGGAATATAAAGATAATCCCGGAAGAAGGAGGAAAGGGAGATGTGCCATCTGCGCCAGAAATCTTTCAGGCTTTTGGCAAGATACGGTGTCTGGAAGTTCTCTTCCAAACGGAAGCCCAAAAGACGGGCCGAGCCCAGGGCAATATTGGAATAGGAATCAAAGTCCAGATAGATGGCAAAGGAGTACAGCAGGATACCCAGCAGGGTATTCCAGCCGGAAAGTTCCGCGGACATGGCTTTCTCGCTGACGGAGGCGATATAGTCACAGAAAACGATCTTTTCGTAAATGCCCAGGATCACGCGGAAGCCGCCGTTTTTCGCGTCTTTGTAGTCAAATGTCTGCGTGTTGCGGATGACCTGATAGAAGCCGTCGAAGCGATGGATCGGTCCGGCTGTGATGCAGGGGAAAAAGAGAACATAGCTGAAATAGTACAGCGGATTATAGGTTCCATCCGTAGTGTTACGGAAAAGATCAATCAGATAGGATAGAATCTTAAATGTATAGAAGCTGATGCCAAGCGGCAGCAGATGGTCATGCTGAAAAAGCGCAGGCAGTTTCAGATAACTCAGAATGCCTATATATAATAATATAGATAAATAGAGGATTTCCTTGCGGTGAGTACGTTTGATGAGCAAAGAAAGAAGATATCCGATCCCGCTGAGGATCAGTGCGTACTTTAAGTGCTCGAAAGAAAAACTGTACAGGAAGAAGCAGTTGGCAATGATCAGAACCAGCGGACGGAGTCTGGCGGAGAAGATGCGGCAAAGGAAAAAAGCTGCCAAAAGAAAAGCGGCATAGGAAATGCTCAGGGGAGCAAGGCTTTCCAGTTTACTCGGCAGTGTCAGATACCAGTCACCAATGATCATAAGTTTCTCCTGTCTATGTATAAGTATAGCTTTTTATGCCGTTTTTTTCTATAATAGGGAAGGCGTGTCAAAGGGAAAAATCCGCTTTGGAGAATCCCTGAAAACAAATGAAAAAAAGTGTTGACATTCCCATAGTGAAATATTAAAATAATAACGCTTATGTTAAATGGTTTCCGCAATTGTGGAAACCATTATTAAGGAAACGATGTGGCACACCAGGAAATGTGTGCAAGAAAGGAGAAATATTAAAATGCCTACAATTAACCAATTAGTTCGTAAGGGTCGTACAGAAAAAACCTGGAAATCCAAATCTCCAGCTTTAAATAAAGGATACAACTCTTTAAAACGGAGAGCCACTGATTTATCTTCTCCACAGAAACGTGGGGTCTGCACTCGTGTTGGCACTATGACACCGAAGAAACCGAACTCCGCATTAAGAAAATACGCCCGTGTCCGTTTAAGCAACGGCATGGAAGTTACTGCTTACATCCCGGGTATCGGCCACAACTTACAGGAACACAGTGTCGTCATGATCCGTGGCGGACGTGTTAAAGACTTACCAGGTGTTCGTTATCACATCATTCGTGGTACATTAGACTGTGCCGGTGTTGACGGACGCAAACAGGCCCGTTCCAGATACGGCGCTAAGAAAGCTTAATCGATCAGAAAGGAAGAAAAAGTAAATGCCAAGAAAAGGCTATATTGCAAAACGTGACGTTTTGCCAGATCCAATTTACAATTCAAAATTGGTAACTCGCTTAATCAACAAGATCATGATCGACGGCAAGCGTGGCGTCGCTCAGGAGATCTTATACAACGCATTTGACATCGTCGAAGAAAAGACCGGCAAACAGCCGATGGAAGTCTTTGAACAGGCTTTGGAAAATGTCATGCCAATGTTAGAGCTGAAAGCCCGCAGAGTTGGTGGTTCCAACTACCAGGTCCCGGTTGAAGTTTCTAAGGAAAGAAGATTAACATTAGGTTTAAGATGGTTAGTCAACTATAGCCGCCTCAGAGGTGAAAAGACTATGGAACAGAGACTGGCCGCTGAAATCATCGACGCCTCTAACGGTGCCGGTGCTTCTGTTAAGAAAAAAGAAGATACACATCGTATGGCAGATGCAAACAAGGCGTTTGCTCACTATCGTTGGTAATCTTTACGGTTCTAGAAAGGAGTGTCCGCTATGGCACGTGCATTTAGTTTAGCTAATACAAGAAATATTGGTATCATGGCCCATATCGACGCGGGCAAAACCACTACTACCGAAAGAATTCTGTTCTACACCGGCAGAACTCACAAAATGGGTGAAACACATGACGGTGCAGCCACCATGGACTGGATGGCTCAGGAACAGGAAAGAGGTATCACCATTACCTCCGCGGCAACTACAGCCCAGTGGAAAGGTTGCCGTATTAACATTATTGATACGCCAGGGCACGTTGACTTTACAGTCGAGGTAGAGCGTTCATTAAGAGTCTTAGACGGTGCAGTAGCGGTTTTGGACGCAAAGAGTGGCGTCGAACCACAAACTGAGACAGTGTGGAACCAGGCAACAACATACCATGTTCCGCGTATTGTCTTTGTCAATAAAATGGATGCAACTGGCGCAGACTATTTTATGTCTCTGAATTCTTTAGGACATAAACTGGGAGCGAAAGCCGCAACGATCCAGATTCCAATTGGAGCGGAAGCTCACTTTGATGGCTTTATTGACATTATTGAAAAGAAAACACATATGTTCACAGATCAGCTGGGCAGAACAGATACCATCACTGATGGTTATCCGGATGAATACGCTGATCAGGTGGAAGAATATCGTGAAAAATTATGCGAAGCAATCGCTGATTATGACGATGATGTCATGATGAAAGTCCTCGAAGGAGAGGAACTGACGGTTGAAGAAATCAAGCGTGCGATCCGTAAGGGTGTCTGCAGCGCTGAGTTCTTCCCGGTCATGTGCGGTGCCGCATACAAAAACAAAGGCGTAGTCGCCATGCTGGATGCAGTCGTGGACTATTTACCGAGTCCGCTGGATGTTCCAAGCATCAAGGGAAAGATCGGAGATGAAGAAGGCGTACGTCATGCAAGTGACGATGAACCGTTCAGCGCTCTGGCTTTCAAAGTTATGACAGACCCGTTTGTCGGAAAACTGACATACTTCAGAGTTTATTCCGGTACGGCAACGGCAGGATCCTATGTTCTGAATGCCTCCAAAGGCCAGAAGGAACGTTTCGGACGTTTAGTCCAGATGCATGCCAACCACCGTCAGGATATCGATGAAGTTCACGCCGGTGATATCGCTGCTGTTGTAGGCTTAAAGAATACAACAACAGGGGATACCCTCTGCGATGAAAAAGCACCGATTATTCTGGAATCCATGGTCTTCCCGGAACCGGTTATCTCCGTCGCTATCGAGCCGAAGAGCAAGAACGACGCCGATAAGATGGATGCTGCTCTGCAGAAACTGGCAGAAGAAGACCCGACATTCAAGGCATATACCGATGAAGAAACAGGTCAGCTGATCATCAGTGGTATGGGTGAATTACACCTGGATATCATTGTTGACAGATTAAAGAGAGAATTCAAAGTGGAAGCAAACGTCGGTGCTCCGCAGGTTGCTTACCGTGAGACGATCCGTTCCTCTGCAGAATGCGAAGGAAAATTCGTACGTCAGAGCGGCGGCCGCGGTCAGTACGGTGATGTCTGGATCCGCTTCGAACCAAACGAAGAAGGAAAAGGCTTTGAATTCGTGGATGCCGTTGTCGGCGGATCCGTTCCGAGAGAATACATCAAACCGGTTGAAGACGGTTTAAGAGCTGCCTTAAACAACGGTTTAATGGCCGGATATCCGATCATCGACATCAAAGCTACATTATTTGATGGTTCCTATCATGAAGTTGACTCTTCTGAAATGGCCTTCAAGATGGCAGCAAGTCTCGCGTTAAGAGAAGCAGCCAAGAAATGTAATCCGGTCCTGTTAGAGCCAATCATGCTCGTAGACATCACGGCACCGTCCGAATACCTCGGCGCGGTCATGGGTGATATCTCCAGCAGAAGAGGCCGTATCACGGATCAGGAAGAAGAAGGAACTCGAGTTGTCGTTAAGGCTCATGTACCTTTAAGTGAAATGTTTGGTTATGCAACGGACTTACGTTCCATTACACAGGGCCGTGCAAACTATTCGATGCACTTTGATCACTACAGTGATGTTCCAAAGAACATTGCTGAAAAAATCGCCAAAAAGAGAAGTAACGATTAATCACAATTTGTATTGATTTTAATTGGTATTTATCTTAAAATAATAGCGGTGATTCAAAAAAGATTTATAAATTCAGGAGGAAAATTGCAAGATGGCAAAACAGAAATTTGACAGATCTAAAACTCATGTCAATATTGGTACTATCGGACACGTTGACCATGGTAAGACAACATTGACAGCTGCTATCACTAAGGTCTTAGCACAGCAGGGTTTATCCAAAGAAATGGCTTATGACCAGATCGACGGCGCACCGGAAGAAAAAGCTCGTGGTATCACGATCAATACAGCTCACGTAGAATATTCTACTAAAAAACGTCACTATGCACACGTTGACTGCCCGGGGCACGCTGACTATGTTAAGAACATGATCACTGGTGCTGCACAGATGGACGGTGCTATCCTGGTCGTTGCTGCAACTGATGGACCAATGCCACAGACACGTGAGCACATCTTATTAGCTCGTCAGGTTGGTGTTCCATACATCGTTGTATTCTTAAATAAATGCGACATGGTCGACGATGAAGAATTAATCGACTTAGTCGAAATGGAAGTCAGAGAATTATTAAATGAGTATGACTTCGACGGCGACAACTGCCCAGTCATCCGTGGTTCCGCATTAAAAGCCGGTGAAGGTGATCCGAAATGGGTACCATGCATCATGGAACTGATGGATGCTGTTGATGAATACATCCCAGATCCAGTTCGTGAAACAGATAAACCGTTCTTAATGAGCATTGAAGACGTTATGACAATTACTGGCCGTGGTACTGTTACTACAGGTAGAGTTGAACGTGGTGTCTTAAATATGAACGATAAGGTTGAAATCGTCGGTCTCAAACCAACACAGTCCACTGTCGTTACTGGTATTGAAATGTTCCGTCAGTTATTAGACCAGGCTATGGCTGGTGATAACATCGGTACATTATTACGTGGTATCAACCGTGACCAGGTTCAGCGTGGTCAGGTCTTAGTTAAACCGGGATCCATCACTCCACATACAGAGTTCAACGCACAGGTCTACGTTTTAACGAAAGAAGAAGGCGGACGTCATACACCGTTCGTCAGCAACTATCGTCCTCAGTTCTATTTCCGTACAACTGACGTTACTGGTGTTATCCAGTTACCGGCAGACAAGGAAATGGTTATGCCTGGTGACCATGTTAACTTACATGTTTCCTTAATCGCTCCAATCGCTCTGGAACAGGGAACTCGTTTCTCCATCAGAGAAGGCGGACGTACTGTTGGTGCAGGTAACGTTACAGAAATCATTAAGTAATTTCTGAGAAAAAACAAAAGTTAAGGCTAAATTTCGATTTAGCCTTCCCAATGTCTTGTTAGCTCAGTTGGTAGAGCAACTGACTCTTAATCAGTGGGTCTAGGGTTCGAGTCCCTAACAGGACACCATTTGCCAATAAAACATCGCGTAACATGCGATGTTTTTCTTTGTTTCCATATCGATTTGGGGAAAAATTTGGGAACAACAGGGAATAAACTTTGGCCGGAATACTCCCTGATCCTCTGCCACGGAGCCCAGGTTTCAAGCTTATATTAGTTTTCAATGATATAAAGTGTTATAATTAAATAATAAAAGTATAAGAAAAGAGTGAGAATTATGACAACAGTACCTGTAAAGAAAAGAAAGAGAAGATTAAGAAAAGAGTTCAAATACGGATTGATCGGTCTTGCCATTTTGATTCTGGTCATTTTGATCTTCACCGTATTCATCCCTTCTTCCACCCGTCGTAAGATTACCAAGCTCGGGTATTCCAAGGAAAGCGCCGTTGCCATCATGGAACAGAAACTGACAAACACGGTTCTGGAAAAAGAATATTCGGAAGCTCTGGATGAGAATCTGAAACGTGGAATTAAGGTTGCGGAACATTTTGATCTCTATTATGTGACTACTAACGTGAATGATGAGATCATTCATTTAAATGATATCTTGCTGAAAAAAGGATATGCGAAAGAAGATGCTTTGAAGTGCTTTGCCAATCTTAGCTTCAAGGAAATCACACCGCTGCTTGTTTTCAATAACGTGACAAACATGGATGACTACATTCAGGATGTTACATCTCACAGGACGATTCAGAATGTTTTCGTCAAGAATGACTATACGAAATACTACGAGAATGTATCGCAGGTTGAAGATGCAGCCGCACTCGATGTCATCGTGAATAAATACAACATGATCTCTACGGATTATGTCCCGGATGTGGTCAGCTGTTCCCGTCAGTATGCTTCGGAAGGTGTGGAACTCCGTTCGGAAGCCTATGAAGCCTTTAAGGAAATGGAAGCAGACATGCTGGCAGCCGGTGTGGAAGGAATCCGCGGTGTCTATATTACCAGCGGTTACCGGAATGCGGAACTGCAGAAAGAACTGTATGACCGCTATCTCAACAGCAAGGGCGAACTGTATGCGGATGCCTACAGTGCCAGACCGGGAAGCTCGGAACATCAGCTGGGCTTAAGCATGGATATCACGGCAACCAATAAGGAGTCCCTGGAATTCGATACTACGGAAGAATATGCCTGGATTTCCGTCAACTGCCACAAATACGGCTTCATTCTGAGATATCCGGCCTCCGGAGAAAAGATCACCGGTTACTCCTTCGAACCGTGGCACTACCGCTATGTCGGAAAAGAACTGGCAACCAAGATCTACAATTCCGGTTTGACATTTGATGAGTACTACGAACTGTATATGCGCGATTACAGCACAGCAGAGGGAAAATAAGGCAATATGGCAAAAAATAAAAAACGGAATGCACTGCTGCTCTTAGGTACGGCAGCGGCAATTTCCGCCACAACATATTATTATCTGACAAAGGCTAAATCCGGGGAGCAGATTGAGGAAAAGGACGTTGTAATCAAGAATACGCGCGGTTGTGACATGCCGTGCAAAATCGTGCGTCCGGTAACCTTAAAGAAGGTTCCGCTGGTTGTTTTCTGCCCGGGATTCAACGACGATAAGACGAGTGAAGGCCGTTTCCTGATGATTGCCAGAAACCTGGCGGCCAAGGGTGTGGCATCCGTGATGATGGATCATGCCGGATGCGGGGAAAGCAGTGAAGATTTCACTTCCTACCGCCTCAGCAACAACATTGCGGACATCGACACGGCATTTCAATACATGCTTGTGGAATACAACATCGACATGGACCATCTGGCCCTGGTCGGCTACAGCATGGGCGGAAGAGATGCGGTTCTCTTCAGCCGTTTAAGAAAAGAATTCCATGCGCTGGTCTTACTGGCACCGTCTTTAGGAAGAGCGTATGACGGCGCTGCGGAAGAGCTGTTCGGCGGCGTGAACAGTTACAAGAAACTGGAAGAGAGCGCCAAACAGAACGGCTATATCCTCTTTGAAGACGGACCGGGAAACCGGATCAAGGTTTCGGAAGGCTTCTTTGAAGATATGAAGGAATATGACAGCTTAAGAGCTCTGAAGGACTTCACCGGTCATATTCTTTATATTCAGGGTGCGGAAGATGAGGTTGTCCCTGCGGAATACAGCGGCAAGGCTCTGCAATACCTGAATAAAAAGGCCAAATTACAGTATGCCTATCTGGATCACGTCAACCATTCCTTTAACGTCAGTGAGGAGAATTCCTCACAGTACGAACGGACGGTGCGCCTGGTGGCTGACTATCTTTTGGCAGAATTATAGAAGGAAGTTTGAATGAAAGATTTTTTCTACCGCTTAGCTTATAAATTTCAGGCTTTCATGTCCGGAAGAAACGGGAACGATGCCTTAGGATACTTTATCCTGTCGGTCTATTTCCTGATTTCATTATTCTCTGTCGGTTCACAGAACAATGCGGTCGGTCTCATCCGTCTAGTGCTTCTTCTTCTGTATCTGTTCCGTTTCTTCTCCAAGAAGCTGAGCAGCCGCAGAAATGAGAACCAGGCATTTCTGAGAACCGTGGAGCCGATCCGGGCCTGGGTGGTGAAGAAATTCCGCCGCCTGCAGAAACAGAAAGACTACAAGTATTTTAAATGCCCTTACTGCAAGACAGAACTCAGGGTACCGAGAGGAAAGGGGAACATCACGGTGACATGTCCGAAGTGTCACAAGAGTTTTGATAAGAAGTCCTGATGAAACAGAAACGAAGAAAATTGATTATCATTATCAGCATTCTGTTTATGACTCTGGGAACGGTACTGAGCTTTCTGGCCGCAGTCATGAGCATGGCAAACTAAGCAGTCACTGAGGGAATCCTCCCTCAGTTTTTTTAATATCTTTTGAAGTGGTCCACTTGTACTTTGAAAATGTTTCCATTAGTATAGGAGTACAGGAGAAAACGAATATGCTGAAACGAAATTTCAATGCATTTCTATTAATTCAGTTACTGCTCTATATTGCCCAGGGTCTGGGATACTGCCTGATAATCACCTTCCTGGCATCTCTCGGCTATACGGCAACGGACCGCAGTATCATGTTTACGGTTTCCGCTCTGGTGGGAATCGTGCTGCAGTTCTACATCGGATACCTCTGTGACAAGCATCATACGATCAAAAAGTATGTCTACTGGACGCATGTATTCTATATTGTTGTAGCGATTGCCCTTTATTTCTATACAAGAAAGCACTTCTTGGTCCACCTGTTTCTGGTGACGGCCAACGTGGCGCTGATGCGTATTACGGTCGGTCTGATTGACGGATGGACGCTGGAAGTGGATGAAGAATGTAAAAACCGCTACGGGACGATCCGGGCGATGGGCTCCATCGGCTGGTCGATCGGCAGCTATGTCGGAAGCTATCTGACGGAATGGTTCGGCTACGGCTCTCTGGGCATTGCCTATGCGGTAGTGACGGTCTTGATGTTACTGATCTGCAACGGAGTCAAAGACGTTAAGAAAGAGGCGGATGCGCCGATCACGATGGATAATGTGCGCCGCTTGCTGACCAACCGCGACTACATGCTGGTCGTTCTGATTCTCTTCTCTTTATTCACCATTACCTGCTGTCAGGACTATACGGTCATTGACAAGCTCAGCATTCTCGGCGCAACCGAGCGGAATGTCAGCTTCTACTGGATCGTGACGGCGATGGTGGAACTTCCGCTGTTCTTCTACGGCAACAAGCTGGGGGAGAAAATCGGTATGAAGCGCCTGTTATATCTGACAACTTTCTTCTACGGTCTGAAGTTTGTTCTGTTCGGCGCGGTGCAGAGCGTTTCACTGATGACGGCTGCAGCCGCACTCCAGATGTGCACGTTCCCGCTTTTAACCATTGTTTCCAAGCAGCTGATTGATGCGGAGAGCCCGGAAGAGATGAAGGTGTCAGCCCAGCAGATCGGTCTGTCGCTTTACAGCGGCGTGAGTGCGTTATTATCGCCGATGATGGCCGGTTTATTGGAGGACAGCATCGGAATCGACGCAACGCTGTACTGTATCGCATCGATCTCCCTGATTTCCCTGGCCCTAATCTTCCTTTACTTCAAAGGAAAGAAAAAGGGCGGAAACGTTTCCGCTTAGATAACAAAATGAGTATCCGACGGATACTCATTTTTATGTTGCGCATTGGTAGGGTTTTGTAAAATCCTGTATAATGAAATTATGTTAACAGTATTATATAACGCAAAAATCAATGAAAACGACGAAGCGGTTCTGATCGAAGACGCTTTTATTAACGAGATCGGCAGCAATGAGGAGATTCTGAACAGGTCTTTTGAAGCGATTCCGATCGATGTCAAACTGTGCGAGATCCGCCATGCCAAGCGGCTCATCAAAAAGAATGTTTTTGAAGGTGACGTATTAAAGGTGATGAATGAACTGGCATCGCAGGGCATCGTTTCCGTAATGACCAATGTCTCCAAAGAGAAACTGCAGGAAATCGAGAAGGTGTATGAGAGCGGAGACGCTCCGGTGCGCTGCGAACTCTTGCTGAATGCGGAAGATGTGGAAACAATGGAAAATGCCCGTCTAAACTATCAGCAGGATCCGTGGCTGAAACTGAGCGGTTATCTGCTGGAGGATTTCAGCAAGGCGGAAGCATTCTTCAAAAAATCCAATGAGGTGCGCATGCCGCTCTACTATGCGGTAGAGGACGATGCGGATGCAATCATGCTGAAGCCGTACTGCGATAAGTTCCATAAGCTGTTCCGCGAGGAAGTGATCAAGGGAAGCACGGTTTTAAAGAAAGATGAAGTGGCAGACCTGATCGTTATGCGCAACGGCAGGGCAATCATGACGTTAAACGAAGGCTATATCGTCTTCAGGAGGTAAATATATGGTGTTGGATGTCATTAAAAACAGAAGAAGTATCCGCAAGTATACCGGAGAACCGGTCACGGATGCACAGATCCGTGAGATTCTGGAAGCTGCCTTTCTGGCACCGACAGCCAGAAATCTGCAGGAATGCCGCTTTGTGGTTGTAACAAACCGGGAGAAACTGCAGAAGATGGCGGACGCAAATCCGTATGCCAAAATGACAAAGGACTGCGCCTTTGCGGTTGTTGTCGGATACGAGAAGGGTGTCAATGACCCGTTCGGTATCGTGGACTGCGGCGCCGCCATCGAAAACATGCTGCTGCAGGCGACGAGCATGGGAATCGGTTGCGTCTGGTGTGCCTTAATGCCGGAGAGCGACCGCGCCCAGGCATACAGCCGTATTCTGGAGTTCCCGGAGAACTATGCTTCGGTTGCTTCCGTACAGTTCGGCTATCCGGCGGAAAAGAGAGAGACCCCGGACCGTTTTGATGAAAAGAAAGTGACGTATATCCGATAAGATGAAACTGATTTCGTGGAATGTCAACGGCCTGCGGGCCATTGTCAAAAAAGAAGACTTTTATTCCTTTTTACAGAGGGAAGATGCGGATGTGATCTGCCTGCAGGAAACTAAGATGCAGCCGGACCAGCTGGAAGTGGATCTGCCGGGATATCATCCGTATTTTAACAGTGCCGTTAGAAAGGGTTATTCCGGGGTGGCCATCTTTACCAAGACAGAGCCGCTGAGTGTTACTGCGGGAATCGGAATCGAAGAGCACGATCAGGAAGGCCGGGTGCTGACGGCAGAATATGAAAACTTTATTCTGGTATGCGTCTATACCCCAAACAGCAAGGACGGCTTGCTGCGCATCGATTACCGCATGGAGTGGGAAGATGCGTTCCGTGCCTATCTGCACAAGCTGCATGAAAGAAAACCGGTGATCGTGTGCGGAGATCTGAACGTGGCGCATCAGGAGATCGACCTGAAGCATCCGAATCAGAACCGCGGGAATGCCGGCTTCTCCGATCAGGAAAGAGAGAAGATGGGAATCCTTTTGGAATCGGGCTTTACAGACTCGTTCCGCTATCTTTATCCGGATGTGAAAGAAAGATACACCTGGTGGAGTTACCGCTTCAATGCCCGTAAAAACAACGCGGGATGGAGAATCGACTACTTCCTTGTCACGAACGACTACAGAGATCAGATTCAGGATGCGATCATCTATGACGATGTCTACGGATCGGATCACTGCCCGGTCGGACTGATTTTGAAATAATGTACAGACTTCCGCTTCTTACGGAAGTTTTTTTGTTATTGTTTGCAATATAACCTTTCAGTTTTTATAATAGGTAATGCAGGTTAAAAATTATGATAAAACAGACTCTACTATTACCTATATTCTATATTTACTATGAAGTGATCCTGAAACTTCTGCTGGGAATCCCCTGGAATATCAATGTCATTCTGCTGGTTCTCGGCTGTCTGACATTGGGGGTTTTCTTCGGATTTCTGAATTCTCTCTTTCCGGAGAAGGTCAACCGGATCCTCTTTTACGGAAATGTCTTTCTGATCACGTTCTATTTCGGAATGCAGCTGTGTCTTTTCCGCCTCTTCGGGTTCTACTTTGAACTCTCACTACTGGCAGCGGCCGATCAGGTCTTTTCCTTCTCCAAGGAAATGATCCTGCTGATCATATCGCAGCTCTTCGGAATCATCCTTTTACTGCTTCCGCTGATCCTTTCAATCATCTTCCGGAAGAAGATCAACTTCCATCGGGAGAAGCGCCCGCTCATTTCCGTTCTGGTGACAGTACTCAGTGCCGCGTTATTCTGCGGAGGCATCTTTGTGCTGAAGGATACCAACAACGCGTTTGATCTGGCGGTCATGCATCATAACATGACGCTGAGCGTGGAAAATTACGGTGTACTGAATTCCTTCCTGCTTGACAGCTATAAGAAGGTCACCGGCTTTGAAGAAGTCATCGATGTGGTGGAAGAGGATGGTTCCATTCTGGAGAATCTTCCGGAAGTCACCAATACCCATACACCGCGCACGCTGCCGGTGGATTTCGATATGCTAATTGCGAACGAAACGGACGATACGATTCTGCAGCTGCACGAGTACTTTAATAACGAAAAAGCAACCATGACCAATAAGTACACGGGCATGTTTGAAGGAAAAAACCTCATCTTCATTCTGGCGGAAAGCTTTAATGAGGTCGCCGTCGATCCGAACATGACACCGACGTTATACAAGCTGGTTCATGATGGGTTCTACTTCACCAACTTCTATACGCCGACCATCAACAGCACGATTGGTGGGGAACTGCAGGAGCTCACCAGCCTCTATAACGGCAAGAACATGCTGCAGAGCTTCCGGAGCGGAAGAAACTACTATCCGTTTGGAATCGGTACGTTATTCAATAATGCCGGATATCATACCTTTGCCTATCATAACGGCGTCTATAACTTCCAGGACAGAGATCAGTATCTGAAAGCGGCCGGCTTTAATACCTACAAGGGCTGCCGGAGCGGACTGGAAGAGATGATCAACTGCAACAAGTGGCCGGAAAGCGATATTGAAATGATGGAAACCACGGTTGAGGAATATATGGACCAGCAGCCGTTTATGACCTATTACGTTACCATTTCCGGACACGGTTCCTACTCCTTTGACGGCAGTATCAACGGCATGGGACCGAAGTATGAGGAATACCTCCGCTCATTCAATCTTGACGTCTCTGACGATGCCTTAGCCTATCTGGCGGGGGAAATCGAGCTGGACAGAGCACTGGAGACTCTGATGAATAAACTGGAGGAGAAGGGCATTCTGGACGATACGGTGATTGCTTTGGTGGGAGACCACTATCCGTACTTCCTGAGTGACGAACAGGTCAATGAGCTCAGTTCCTACGAAAAGGACGGCATCATTGAGATCAACCACAGCAATTTCATTCTGTACAACTCCGCCATGACTCCGACCACCATCGAAAAGGTCGGCAGCCAGATCGATGTCATGCCGACGATCTACAACCTCTTCGATCTGCCGTTTGACTCCCGCTTCTTAATCGGAAAGGACATTCTGAGCAATGCGGAAGGGCTGGCCATCTTCCAGAACCATTCCTGGGTTTCGGACTACGGACGCTACTACGCCCGGAGTGACACGTTTGTGCCGAAGGAAGGAAAGAATGTTCCGGAGGGATATGTGGAACGCATGAACGCCATCGTCAACAACAAGACGATCATCAGCTCGCTTATCATCAATAACGACTATTACAGTTACGTATTCAAGTAAAAAAAAGACTACAGGGAAATCTGTAGTCTTTTTTTTACGACTTTGCTTCCATACTAAATGAAAGGGGAAGATACAGAAGCAAATTACTATTATACATGATTCCGTAAAAATGGAAAGGCTTTTTGGGAATTTCACAAAAAGGCATAAAAAAACTAAGAGATTCTCTTAGTAGTTTTATATCTGGCTGGGGTAGAAGGATTCGAACCTTCGAAGTGACGGAGTCAGAGTCCGTTGCCTTACCGCTTGGCGATACCCCAACGTTGCTTTTATATATTACACCATCTTTATTCAGAAATCAAATAAAAAAGAAGCATTTTGCTTCTTTTTTTTCGCAATGGTAGTCCGTACGGGGTTCGAACCCGTGAATGCTGGAATGAGAATCCAGTGTGTTGAACCACTTCACCAACGGACCATATGAAATTATTATAGCACAATTTTCTTTCTTGCAAAGTGGTATCCTGTATTTTTGTCTCTTGGAGGGGATAGCGGTTTCCTTGCATTCTATAAATCCAAAAGATATAATGGTATAAGAGGTTAACTTATGGATAAACAGGTAAAAGACCGTACAATACGTGTCAGTGATATGCCTACGGATGGCAAAGAAGTTCTCAAGCAGAACTCCAAACCGTATGCATCAATAGCTGTGCTGTTTTTATTGGGCCTGGTATTGATCTATTTTCCGTCGACCCGCATTTTCGGTATCATTTTCGCCATTCTGGTGATTGTGGTCGGCGTGCTTTCGAAAGACAGACCTTTACTGCGCATCACGGATAATTATATCGTTTCATTCAATCGTTCAGATGATAACTGCCGTGTATTTTACCTGGATGAAATTGCCAAATGGACCTACCGCGAAGGCGGGGCCGGCAGCTTCGATCTGCTGATGCTGTATCTGACCGACGGTACCATGACGGGAGTGGAAACACTCTACATCTTCCCGGCCGTTCGAGCCATGCGCAAGGTGGCGGCAGAGAAGGAAGAAAAACAGGAAGTTACCTTCAAAAAAGTCAAAGAAAATTTTTTTAAGAAGTAGGAGAGTAGTATGAACGATAACAAATATTTAAACAATGCATTCTTCTGGCAGAAAATAGATACCATGTTCTTCTCAAACCGACTGATCATCACCCGTGAGAAGAATGACCATCATCCGCTGTATCCGAACCTGGTCTATCCGACACAGTACGGATATCTGGATGACACCTATCCGGAAGATCCGGGAATCTGTGTGTTCCGCGGTTCCCTGGATGTGACACATGTCGAGGCAATGGTAATTGCTGCCGATCTGCTGAAAAAAGATCTGGAAGTCAAACTGCTGGTCGGCTGTACGGAAGAAGAGGAAAAACAGATCCTGCACTTCCTGAACAAAACCGATTTCCAGAAAGGAGTACTGATCCGTCGCGGAGAGGAAGTTCCGGGATGGTCCGTGAGTGAATAAAACTGCCCGTGCAGTTTTTTTCTTATTGTGTAGGTAAAGCAACATGAAAATGGAAATCAAGCGTCTGGGAATCAACGGAGAGGGAATCGGCTACTACAGGAGAAAGCCGGTTTTCGTGCCGGGCTGCTTCCCGTATGAAATCGTGGACGTCAAAATTCTGGAAGACAAGGGGTCCTACTATCTCGGCAAGCTGGAGAAGACACTGCAGAAGTGCCGGGGGCATGTGGAATCCAAGTGCGAAAACAGAGACTGCAAAAGCTGTCCTTTCATTGAGATCGAAGAAGCGACGCAGTTAAAGTACAAGCAGAACATCTTTGAGGAAGCTTTAAGGAAGTATACGGATACGGAAGATCTTGTAGTCTATCCGATCGTAGAGAATCCGGACCGTCATTACCGGAATCAGATGAAGCTGCCGTTTACCTTTGCGGATGAGAAGATCGTCGTGGGAACCTATCTGCCCGGCAGCAATCACATCATCCCGGTCCGTAACTGCTACGTGCAGAAGGAAGGGCTGAACGCCATGAGCGAAAAGATCCTGGCGGTGCTGAACAGGCATAAGGTGCGCGTCGATGAGCGCGGCACCAAAGCAGGATTGCGGTATCTCTTGCTGCGTGGCTTTGAAAATGAGTATCAGGCCACCTTTGTGACAAGCGCCCATATTCTCGATGAAGCAACCGTCAAAGACCTCTCGGAGATCGAATCCTTAGTCTCCATCTACGAAAGCGTCATAACGGACCGCAGGGTTCTGACATTCTTTAAAAAGGATATCAAGCATCTGTACGGCCGCAGGAAGATCAAATGCGCCATGAAGGACTATACGGTCTATCTTTCGCCGAGCGCCTTCTTCCAGCTGAATCTGACGCAGGCGATCCGCATGTACGAAAAGGCAGCGTCCTATCTGAAGGAAGGGGACACCGTTCTGGATGCCTACTGCGGTATCGGTTCGATGAGCCTGTTTCTTTCCGAAAAGGCCAAGCAGGTCATCGGCGTGGAGAATAATCCGTTAGCCATTACGGACGCGAAGAAGAATGCGGAAGAGAACAGGAAGAAAAACATGGAATTCCGCATGGGAGACGCCGCAAAAGAATTATCAGGCTTAAATAAAAAGTACCGTTTTGATACAATAGTGGTGGATCCGCCGAGAAGCGGTCTCAGCGATGCCATGATCGAGGCCGTCTTAAAGAGCAAGGCCAAACAGCTCGTTTATGTCTCCTGCAATCCCAGCACGCTGGGCAAGAACCTGCAGGCACTGAGCACCGCATATCAAATCGTGGAAACAACGCCATTCGATCTGTTCAGCGAAACACCGCTGGTAGAGAGCGTGACGTATCTGATTCATAAATAGGAAGGAAAGTATCACATGAGTAACAGCTGTAACAGAGACTGTGCAAGCTGCGGTGAAAACTGCGCTCAAAGAGATCCGAACAGTTTCTTAGCAAAAACAAAAGACACAAATCATATCAAAAAGGTTATCGGTATCGCCAGCGGTAAGGGCGGTGTCGGAAAATCCATGGTAACCTCCTTACTGGCAATCGCCTTACGGAACAAGGGCTACAATGTCGCCATTCTGGACGCGGACATTACGGGACCTTCCATTCCGAAAACCTTCGGTATCAAGGAAAAAGCCATGGGTGACGGAATCGGTATCCTGCCGGCCGTCAGCAAGAAGGGCATCAAACTGATGTCGTTAAACCTCTTAGTGGAAAACGAAAACGATCCGGTTGCCTGGAGAGGCCCGATCATCGGCAATATCATTCAGCAGTTCTGGAGCGATGTTTACTGGAACGATGTTGACTATATGCTGGTGGACCTTCCTCCTGGAACGGCCGATGCGGTTCTGACGGTTTATCAGTCCATCCCGCTCAGCGGTGTTGTGGTGGTCTCCACTCCGCAGGAGTTGGTCGGCATGATCGTTGAGAAATCCATCAAGATGGCGGAAATGGTCAATATCCCGGTTGTGGGCTTAGTGGAAAACATGAGCTACGTGGTCTGCCCGCACTGCAACGAGAAGATCTCCGTCTTCGGTGAAAGCCGTCTCGAAGAGATCGCGGACGCTTACGGTATTCCGTATCTGGCACAGCTTCCAATCGATCCGAACCTTGCCAAAGAGGTGGATAACGGTACGCTGGAAGAGAGAAATGTCACGGAACTGGACAACATCGTCACAGCCGTGGAAGAGTGCGAAGCCCGCGTTTACTAAGATGGTTTCTTTTCCCCGGAAAGACAATAATATTGGTTTAATTTGCCGTGAATTTGTTATAAAATGATTATAGAACAAAGGAGATTTAAAATATTATGCCATTAGTAACAACAAAAGAAATGTTCGAAAAAGCCTATAAGGGTGGTTATGCCATTGGCGCATTCAACGTCAACAATATGGAAATCATCCAGGGTATTACAGAAGCTGCGAAAGAATGCAACGCTCCGGTAATTTTACAGGTTTCCAAAGGCGCACGTGCTTATGCCAACCGTACATATTTAGTAAAATTAGTTGAAGCCGCTGAAATCGAAACAGGCTTACCAATCGCCTTACACTTAGACCATGGCGACAGCTTTGAAACTTGCAAATCCTGCATTGACGACGGTTTCACTTCCGTTATGATCGATGCTTCCAGCAAGCCGTTCGAAGAAAACATCGAAATCACCAAAAAAGTTGTTGAATATGCTCATGCACACGGTGTTGTCGTTGAAGCAGAATTAGGAACTTTAGCCGGTGTTGAAGATGAAGTTAAAGTTTCCGCAGAAGATTCTTCTTACACACGTCCGGAAGACGTTGAAGAATTCGTCAGAAGAACAGGCTGTGACTCCTTAGCAATCGCTATCGGTACAAGCCACGGTGCATACAAGTTCAAACCGGAACAGTGCACAAGAAACGAAGAAGGCGTCTTAGTACCACCTCCACTCCGTTTCGACATCCTGGAAGAAGTTTCCAAACGTTTACCGGGAAGCCCAATCGTATTACATGGCTCCAGCTCCGTTCCGCAGGAATATGTCAAGATGATCAATGAAAACGGCGGCAACATGCCGGATGCAGTCGGTGTTCCGGAAGAACAGTTAAGAGAAGCTTCCAAGATGGCTGTCTGCAAGATCAACATTGACTCTGACTTACGTCTTGCCATGACTGGAACAATTCGTAAATATTTCCATGATCATCCGGCCGATTTCGACCCGCGTCAGTATCTGAAACCTGCACGTGAAAACATCAAACAGTTAGTCAAACACAAAATCATTGATGTTCTCGGCTGCGATAACAAAATCTAATTGGTAAAATAAATCCCGAAGCACCGGAAGAAAACCTTCTGGTGCTTTTTCTTATCTCTGGTGTATAATAAACAGCGATGAAACATGTGATCCTGGCAAGTCAGTCTCCGCGGCGCAAGGAGTTAATGGAACAGATGGGAATCCCGTTTGAAGTGATTCCGTCCCACTCCGCGGAAATTATCGATACGAACAAGCCTCTGAGCGAAGCAATCGCTTTGGTTGCCTACAGCAAGGCCAAAGAGGTGTTTTTGACGCACCCGGACAGCGTAGTCATCGGTTCGGATACGATCGTCACCATCGATAACCGCATCCTGGGAAAGCCGAAGGATAACGAAGAAGCGTTACAGATGCTGGAAGAGCTCAACGGCAGAGTACACCAGGTCATTACCGGTGTGGCCATTCTTTCCCGGGAAGGGGAAGAAACCTTCAGCAGTATTACGGACGTGGAATTCTACGCGATGGAAGAGGCGGAGCTGGAAGACTATGTCAAGTCGGAGAACCTTCTGGACAAGGCGGGAGCCTATGCCATTCAGGGGCAGGGATACCGCTTGGTGAAGGGAATCCGCGGGGATTACTACACGGTGGTCGGACTGCCGATCGCACTGCTGGCGAAAAAGCTGAAAAAATATCTTTAATTTATTGAAAATATTTGGTATTATATTCATGCGCCGTTTTAGCTCAGCAGGCAGAGCAATTCACTAGTAATGAATAGGTCACTGGTTCGATTCCGGTAAACGGCACCACTTAATCAACGAAGTCCTGAGAAATCAGGACTTTTCTTTCGCGCTCTTGTTAGATTACCGCGATTTTGATACAATGAAATTTGGCAAAAGAAAAAGGAAGTATGATACATATGAAAGAACCTATCTTAGTTATTTTAGCCGCCGGCATGGGCTCCCGTTACGGAGGCCTGAAGCAGATTGATGTCGTTGGGGACAACGGTGAAAGCATCATCGACTTCTCCATCTACGATGCAATTGAAGCAGGATTCAAGCGCCTGGTTCTGATTATCCGCCGGGAACATGAAGAAGCATTCCAGAAAGCACTGGGAAACAAGATCTCCCCGTTTATTGAAGTGGAATATGCCTATCAGGACATGCGCGACATTCCGCGCCAGTTCAAAGTTCCGCAGGACCGCGTCAAACCTTGGGGCACCACACACGCACTCTTAAGCTGCCGCAACATTCTGGATGCACCGTTCATGGTCATCAATGCTGACGACTATTACGGAAAAGAAGCATATAAGACGATGTACCGTTATCTGACGGAAGAAATCACGGACAAGGAATATTGCATGATTGCCTATATTCTGAACAACACACTGACGGATTACGGCTCTGTGACCAGAGGCGACTGCCAGGTGGAAAACGGATATCTGAAAGATATCGTGGAACGTCATAAGATCAAGAGAATCGACGGCGTACCGTGCTACAGCGAAGACGATGTCAACTGGTATCCGCTGGATCCGGACAAACTCGTTTCCATGAACTTCTGGGGCTTTACACCGAAGATCATGGACTACTTAAAGCCGATCTTTGAAAGATTCCTCGAAGAGAATCTGGAAGAGAACCCGCTGAAGTGCGAACATGTCATTCCGACAGCCATCGGCGAAATGATTCAGAACGGAGACGTCAACGTTAAGGTCCTGACATCCTCCGATCAGTGGTACGGCATCACCTATAGAGAAGATAAAGCCCATCTGGTGGATGCGCTGGCCAAACTCAAGGCACAGAATCTCTATCCGCACAATCTCTGGGATAAAGACTAAAACAAAGAAAACCGTCCTCGGACGGCTTTTTATTTCGGATAGTTCTTTTTGATGTAGGCGAAGGTTTTTTCTTCTCCTTCTTCCGCCAGCATTTTAAGCCAGCTTTCCAATACGTCCGCCGTATGCGGATGGAACTTGCTGCGGGATTTCTTGCGGGTGTAGTATTCCCATGCGGAAGCATCGGTGTAATTCTTTCCCTGATAGATCTTGCTGGCCGCAATGCGGTCGCAGAACATCTCTTTCAGGTACTTGTAGGGAATCTCCACCGGTTCGTACTCGCTGACTTTCGGATTGATGTCGTACCAGTATTCCAGATGGTGCTTGTTTCTCCCTTTGTGGTGCATCCAGGCCGTGGAGTAACCGAGCGCCTCCCGCTCCTTCTCGTGCGGGGAGCGGAAGCCCTGGTAGTATTTCACGCCGTGCCAGAACTCTTCAAAGGAGTACTTGGAGAGGTCGTGGGTGATGCCCTGCCAGTATAAGCCCAGCTTAAAACAGTAGTGCCTTACGACACGACGGTGGGTATTCACGGTGTGAAGATGTCCGAAAAATTCCTTGAGCATATGCAAATAATGAAAGGCATTCCGTGAATGCCTTATTTTCTTTCTGGTGCGCGTGACAGGACTTGAACCTGCACGGGAGTACCATATGAGCCTAAATCATACGTGTCTGCCAATTCCACCACACGCGCATGCACATGTATTATAGCACAACTTTTCCCGTAAAAAAAATGCCCGGGATTTCCGGGCATTTGTATTAAGATTAGCGGCTGATCTCGAGCAGTTTCTGCTTGAGTTCGTTTTCGATCTTGAGAAGTTCGGCTTCGGCGGCCTGACGTTTTTCGCGTCCTTCTCTCTGGATCTTCATGACATCGTCCAGTGTTCCGATCAGCTGAGTGTTGGTGTGCTGCAGTGTCTCGATATCGACGATACCGCGTTCGGATTCCTTCGCAGTTTCCGTTGTGGCAACTCTTAACTTGTCGGCATTGCTCTTGAGAAGTTCATTGGTCATGTTGGAAACTTCCTTCTGAACTTTCATGGCTTCCATGGAGTGGTTGAGGCCTAAGGCGATAACCATCTGGTTCTTCCAAAGCGGGATGGTATTCTGAATTGTGGACTGAATCTTTTCCACCATCAGTGTGTCGCTGCCCTGGACCAGACGGATCTGCGGCCCCATCTGAATGCTGATCTCTCTGGTTAACTTGAGGTCGTACAGTTTCTTTTCGAAACGGGTGCATAATTCCGCATAGTCATTGGCTTTCTGGGAATCTTCGGCAAGGCCTGTTTCCTGTGCATGGTCGATGAGCTGCTGCAGAGTGGTTTCTCTTGCTTCCTGCAGTTTCTTTTCACCGGCGATGATATACATTGTGAGTTCCTTGAAGTTGACGAGGTTTCTGTTATACATTTCATCTAATGTAGCGATGTCTTTGTATAATGTAATCTCATGGGCTTCGAGCTGGTTGACAATCTTGGTGATGTTGTCATTGACATCGTCGTATTTGGCTTTTAAGGCTTTGATCTTGTTTCCCTGTTTTTTGAACAGTGCGAATAAACCTTTTTCCTTGTCGTCCGTATCAAATCCCTTCAGTTCGACGATCAGGTCTGTCAGCATGCCGCTGATTTCGTCCAGATCTTTGGTCTTGACGTTCTGCAGGGCTGCTTCGGAGAAGTCGGCCATTTTCTGCTGAGCGCTGGCACCGTACTGAAGAATGACGTTTGTGTCTTCAATGTTGATCTGTTTGGTAAATTCATTTACCATCTTCTTTTCCGCTTCGGTAAGAACATCTTCATCCAGCAGTTTTTTCTTGCTGTTGTCTTCTTTTACTTCTGCAACAACTTCCTGTTTCACTTCTTCCTTGAAAGGATCGAGTGTGAGAACAACTTCATCTTGTTTTACTTCTGTCATATTATGCATCTCCTGTCTTCTAATCTAATTATAAACCATTTCCAAACGGTTTATGCGGTATTTTATAAGTGATTTGTGCAACTTATTACGAAAATAGACGCTTAATGATATCAATTCCGCCAAGGAGAGTTCCAATGGAGGAGAACAGGTTTGTCACGATGACGATCAAGAGAATCTTGGTGACCCGGTTCTTCAGAACACCCTTCAGGGAGGAGACATCCTCATAGACACTGTTGAAATCGCTGACTTTCGGCTTGCGGATCTGCGCTTCCGTGATTCCGGCAAAGAAGCCGGCAGCAAGTAATGGGCTGAAGGCCGTAAACGGAGCTGTCAGGAAAGCGGCAATGATGGAAAGCGGGTGGGCGAGGCAGAGTGCGGAGCCGATGGCGGCACAGATGCCTTTCAGTAGGAACCAGCTTTTGATCTGCGCCAGTCCCGTGGAGAGATTCTTCACAAAGGAGAAGATGAGGATCAACAGCAGTACTGCCGGCAGGATCCATTTCTTCCACTTGTCTTTGGCGGATTTTTCCGGAACCTTGCTGAGGGCGGAAACATCCTGCACTTTTGTGATCTCTTCCTTAATGCCCGGCACGTGGGCGGCGCCTAATACGGCAACCACTTTCGGACCCGGCGCATTGCGGATATTGTAGGCGAGGATCTTGTTGCGCTCCTCCACCAGCACTTCGTAGACGATCGGGAATTCCTTGCTGATCTCCTTTAAGGCTTCATCCAGCATATCCCCGCTTTTGAGCTTTTCGATATCTTCCGCTTCCAGGCTGTCTTCCGCTTCATCCGTGGATAACAGCGCGGCAATGATCTTGGCCTTTTCCTTGAGGGAATGCTTGGCCCAGATGCGCTTGAAGGTCGTCTGGACGGAACGGTCTGCCAGAACGAGCTTGATATCCTTTTCCTTGGCAAGGGCGATGGCCGTGCTCATTTCCTTGCCGACTTCACTGCCCATCTTCTGGGCCATCCGTTTCTGATAGGCGGCCAGAATCAAATTGGCCAAAAGCAGAAACGCCTGTTTTTTCTTTATGATTTCGACGATGTCGGTATCTTCCCATTTCTTCGGGTTGTTCATGGACTGGTAACGGGCTTCGTCCAGTTCGATACAGATGCTGTTCGGTGCTTCCTCTTCCACTAACTGCCGGACTTCCTCCGCGCTTTCCGCAGAGACATGTGCGGTCTCCAGAAGAATGATTTCCTTACCGTCGATATTCAGTCTTGTAATATGGTCTTCATTCATCTTGTTTCACCTTAGTAAATATTCTATCATAATTGGTGAGGGTTAGTTTTATTTTTACTAAATATCACGTTGTGATATAATAATTGTCTAGGGAGGAAACGCAATGTTAAGTTATACAACCTTACAGAATATTATTTCCATTGCCCGTATGGTGATTGATATAACGATTATTGCCTTGCTGGTTTATTACGGACTGAAACTGGTCCGGAACAACTCCCGTGCAATTCAGATTTTCAAGGGCGTTATTCTGATTATTATCGTCCGCGCCGTGGTTACCTTCTTCGGTTTGAAGGCTGCCAGCGCGATTCTTGATACAGTGGTACAGTGGGGATTCCTCGCGATCATCATCATCTTCCAGCCGGAGATCCGGTCTCTATTGGAAAAACTGGGGAAATCCAGTGTCTTCAGCCGCATTTCTTCCCTGGACGGCAACGAAAGGGAGAAACTGGTCGACGAACTGGTGGATGCCAGCATGACGATGGCCGAACAGCGTGTCGGCGCTTTGATCACGATCGAGCAGTCCCAGTCCTTAAGTGACTACATCAAGACAGGTACGCCGATGAACTCCATCGTAACGAGCGACCTGTTACAGAGTATCTTTATTACCACCACACCGATCCATGACGGCGCTGTCATCATTCAGGGTGACAGGATCGCCTGTGCTTCGGCGTATTTCTTACCGACGGAGCGGAGTCTGCCGCGCCGGTTCGGTGCCAGACACAGAGCCGCTGTCGGTATCAGTGAGATCACGGATGCCATCACCATCGTTGTTTCGGAGGAAACAGGTAACGTTTCCATCGCCCAGAACGGCGAGCTGACCAAGATGACGGAAAACTCCTTACGGCAGTTCCTGTTAAAGATGATCTGTCATGAGGATGTGGAACACGGCGACCGCGGTCTGATCAAGAAAGACATTAATAAGGAAGAAGAAGAGAAAATCTACCGTGAACTGATCCAGAAGCGGGCGGAAGACGCCAGCCGTCTGGAAGACAAGGACAACCCGGCAGAAGCGCCACTGGATGACAGCGGTGTCCTTTCCATCTTCCGTAAGAAGAAAACCAAGAGTAAACCTCCGGTAAAAGAAGAGAAGAAACCGGCTGAAGAAGCCCCGGAAGAAAAGGGAGGTGAAACGCATGAGTAACCGTCGGAAAAAAGTGAAAGAAGAAAAGCAGATCGGCGCGGAAGACAAGTTAGAGCTTGCGGCGCGGATTGCCAACTCCGGAAACCGGATCCAGCATACTTATGAGAGCATTGAGAGCTCCCTGCTCCGTATTATCCATTGGTTCTCCAACGGGATCGACAAGATCCTCTTTAACCAGAAGTACAGCAAGCTGATTGCGTTCCTTCTGGCAGTGCTGTTGTATTTCCTCGTCAATATCGGTGAATACGATATCGGCGTCACCCAGTCCGGCTACGTGCTGGAAAATATTCCGCTGACAGTCAGCGTGGACGATTCCGTCTACGAAGTCAGCGGCCTGCCTTCCACGGTATCCGCCAGTATCATCGGGGATGTCAGCGATATCTCCATGCTGCGGAATTCCAATACCTATAAAGTGGTAGCGGACTTAACGGGTCTTGGGGAAGGTACCCATGAGGTCGACCTGATCGCCACGGACTTCTCCAGCAAGCTGAGTGTGGCAGTCACACCGAGCCGGGCGGTAGTAACGATCCGGAAGAAGATCACGCGTTCGTTCTCACTGAGTTACGACTATGTCAATTTAAATCAGCTGGATGAAATTTACGTCTTAGGCACACCGACACTGAGCACTTCGGTCGTCAATGTCCGTGCTTCGGAAGACACGTTAAATCAGATTGCCTTCGTCAAGGCACTGATCGATGTTTCCGGCCGGACGGAGAATTTCTCCACGGAAGCCTCACTGGCAGCCTATGACTCCAACGGAAACCGGGTCAATGTTTCCCTGATTCCGTCCGTAGTCAACGTGGAAGTGCCGGTCAGTTCCCCGAACAAGACAGTGGAAGTCGTCGTCAAGCCGGTCGGAGAAGTTCCGAACAACATGGCCATCGATACGATCAACCTGGATCACTCCACGGTAACACTGTACGGACCATTGACGGCATTAAGTACGATCGATGCCATTACGGTGGAAATCGATGCTTCCACATTAACGGAAAACGCCAGTTATACATCACCGATCATGGCGCCGAGCGGAATCAACAAGATGAGCATTCAGCGTGTCGTCATGAGCGTCAGCCTGGGTGAGAGAGTCTCCCGGGTCATCGAAAACGTACCGATTCAGTACAAGAACAACACCAACGGCTACCGGGCCAATGTTCCGGAAGGGGAAACAGCAACCGCTTCCGTCATCGTCTACGGTACCAGAGACAACGTCAATGCCATCAGCGCCAATGACCTGGAAGTTTCCTTCAACATGGCCAATATCACGCCTGGTGTTCAGGAAGTCACACTGTCCGTCACCGGCAACAACCCGCTTTTGACATATGAGCTGGAAAAACCGACCATTGTTCTTGAAATCATTGAATAGCAGTAATTGAATGATATTAACAGCAGGCTCAAACCGTACGCAGACATGCCGTTATGGCAGAGGAAAATAATGTAACAATACAGGAAAAGGGGCCGAAAAGCCCCTTTTATGTTTTATGGAGGGTGATCATGAAAAAGGTGATTTGCATCGTCGAAGATGAAAAGGACTTAAATGAACTCGTCAAGCGCTATCTGGAAAAGGAAGGGTACGAAGTACGTTCATACCTGACCTATGATGACGCCTATGCCCACGTGGAAGATGACGATGTGCATTTATGGATTCTGGATATCATGCTGGATGACAAGAGCGGCTTTGACCTCATGGATGAGATCAAGATCCGCACGAAAGACATGCCGGTCATTTTCATGAGCGCCAGAGACAAGGAGTTTGACCGTATCATCGGACTGGAAAAGGGTTCGGAAGACTACATCACCAAGCCGTTCTCCCCGAAGGAGCTGGTCTTACGGGTCAACAACATCATCAAGCGCGTCTACAAGGATGAGGAGATCATGCTGAATGTGGACGGCTATACGATTGATGAGCAGCAGAGAGTCGTTTACAGCAACGGACAGATCGTTCCGCTAACGACCAAGGAATTCGATTTGCTGATCTTCTTTGTGAAGAGCAGAGGCTCCGCGTTCTCCAGAGAGCAGATCCTGGAGAAAGTCTGGGAAGAAAACTATTTCGGCAGCGATCGGGTGGTCGATGACACATTGCGCCGCTTACGGAAGAAACTGCCGGATTTAAGCATCCATACCATTTACGGATTCGGGTACCGCTTAGGATGAAACGCTTTAAAAACTTTGTAAAAGAACTGACACTGACGCAGCAGCTGGTGACGATCATCTTGGTCTCCATCGGCCTTTTCGCTGCGTTTTTATTATTCTATCTGGACAACAGTGTCGACATCTTCGTTCAGAACCAGATGTTTGAGCGAATCAGCAGCACGCAGAACATGATGATCTACAACTACGAGCTGGGGACGGAACCGTCGATTCTGAACCTGGCCAGAGACAATATGATTGAGCATGCCATCTATGACCGCAAGGTCAGCCGGCTGATCACCGATGAGCGCTTTTCGGACAACAACGAGGAACTGCTGAACCGCATCATGGCCAATGCCATGATGCAGCCGGAGCAGACTCGCAATTACGTTTTCCATGCGGACGATACGGAATATCTCTATACCATCACCAAGATCAGTGAGGATTCTCTATTGATCTCCGTGATCTCCAACCTTTACCGGGAGGAATTCCAGAATGCCTTAATGAACCAGGTCATCTACATCATGATCATTGCCACGGGTATGATCTTCCTATTGATGTCCAGCTGGGTCGCCTATCTGATTAATTCGCTGGGACAATTGACTGCCTATACCGAAAAGGTGAAAAAGGGAGAGGATGCCGAGCTGGAGATCGACCGGAAGGATGAGATCGGTACGCTGGCGACGTCGCTCGTAGAGATGAATGAGGAACTGCAGCGGCAGCAGCGAATCAAGGAAGAGCTGGTGCAGAACATCTCCCATGACTTAAAGACACCGATTGCGACCATCAAGTCATATTGTGAAAGCATTAAGGACGGAATCTATCCCTACGGTACGGCGGAAAAGAGCATCGATGT
>CADCPY010000072.1 GCA_902803495.1 uncultured Erysipelotrichaceae bacterium | reverse complement strand
GCAGCACCGATTTTTAAACCGTTTGTAACATCCCCTAATACTAAACCGACTAAGAAGCCTGTTACGATTGGCTGACGTAATTTACATTCGCCAAACCAGCCGCTTTCCATTTTACAGAAAGCGCAAATAAATGCTAATAACAGCATTTTGCCAACACTAAGTTGCATAAGTCTCCTCCTCTTTTCAAATGACAACTAAGTTTAAATGATCGATAATGATTAGCCGCGACATCTAATCACTACCAATTAGATTATCCCGGAGTTCCGGTTTATACTTCTATCTTAGTCTCTAAAATCACTGGTGTAAAGTATACCACTTGGAAATTATGTGAAAAAAATGTGAAATGGAAGCGTTTTCTAACAAAAAAAACCGCTATTTTGTAGCGGATTTTGTATATTCTGAGACACTATTCAAAACGGATATCGCTGTTGTAGAAGGCCGTTAAGGCATTGACCATCAGGTCGATATCCTTACTGCCGCAGAATTCATTGGCGGAATGCATGGCCAACTGCGCCATTCCCACATCCACGGAATGCAGGGAAACCTGCGAAAGCGAGATCTTTCCCAACGTGCCGCCGTTGCGGGCATCGGAGCGGGCGCTGAATTCCTGATACGGAATGCCGGCGGAGGTCAGAATGTCCTTCAGAACGCCGGAAGAGAAGCCGTCGCTCGTGTAATTGACATGATGCTTGATGACGATTCCCCCGTTCGGATGGCACTGATTGGTCGGATCGCACATTTCCGGATAGTTCGGATGGATCGCGTGACCGTTATCGGCACTGACCAGGAACGATTTGGCGATCGTCGGCAGATAGCTCTTGCCGTAATAATCGCAGATTCTGCTTAAGACGTCCTTTAAGAACGTGGATCCTGCCCCTTCCAGCGTATCGCTGCCGATCTCCTCGTTATTGAAGCAGGCATATACCTGACAGGCATTTTCCTGTTTGGCGGCTAAGAAAGCCATTAAGCCGGTATAGGCACAGCCGAGGTTGTCGATGCGCGGCGAAAGAATGAATTCATTGTTTTCTCCCGTATATTTCGGCTCATCCCGGTTGTATAAATACAGATCGTAGTCCAGAATCTCGCATCCGACTTCCTTTTCCAAGAGTTCCTTAATGCTCTTTTTGCTGTCGCTTAAGGCGTAGATTGGAAGCATGTGCTTCTGCGGATTCAGTTTCAAGCCGTCATTGGCTTCGCGGTTCATATGAATGGCAAGACTCGGAATGACCAGTAAGTCCTTCTGAATGTTGATCGGTCTGGCCGCATAGCCCTTCTCTGTCTTAACCGTCACTCTGCCGGCAACAGAGAGCGGACGGTCGAGCCAGGTGTATCTTAATGGTCCGCCGTAGATCTCCGTATTCAGCTGTACATAGCCCTCTTCCAGCATGTCCGGATTGCTTTTCACGTGCAGTGACGGGGAGTCGCCGTGCGAAGCCACAATGGAGAAGCTGTTCCATTTCGCATCCAGTTTGAAGGCGATGATGCTGGCGTCATTGCGTACCACATAGTACTTCCCGGCGCGCACATCCCATTCTTCCGTTTCTTTCAGTTCCTGAAAGCCCATCTTGGCCAGAATGGCGCTGACATTTTTGACGCAATAGTAGGCATTCGGTGTTTCTTTCACAAAATGCAGAAATCCATCTGAAATCTTACTCATCTTCTATTTCCAGGTATCCTTTCAGTACCAAAAGCACATTTTTGACGCCGTCTTTATGGCATCTTTCATAACCGTGTGACGCAAAGGTTCCAACGCCGATCAACCCGTGGCGTACATCCAGTCCGGAGACGATGGCCGCTTCGGCGTCGCTTCCGTAGTTCGGATAAACATCAATGGCATAGTCGGCATGGTTCTTTTTCGCCGCTGCCACCAGTTTGGAAACCATCTCATAGCTGTACGGACCCTTGGTGTCCTTGGCACAGATGGAGACTTTTTTCTCCGAGCCCTGGATTCCCAGTCCGACGCATCCCATATCAATGGCTAACACTTCCGTGATCTGATTGTAGATATTGGCGCTTCCGCCGTGTCCCACTTCCTCGTATACCGTGATATGCGCATATGTGTGACGCTTTAAGACAATTTTCTTATCCTTCAGGTATTTCGCAAAGGCCAGGAGGATTCCCACGGAGAGTTTGTCGTCCAGAAAGCGCGATTTGATATATCCGCTTTCCGTAACGCGGCTGCGCGGTTCAAAGCAGACGAAGTCTCCGACATCAATGCCGAGCTTTCTAGTCTCTTCCGCATTGTTCACATCCTCATCAATGACGATCTCCACCGTGTCAAAGGTACGCTTGGTATCGCTGTATTCCTTATTCACGTGCGTGCTCGGATTGATCAGTTGGCAAGTACCTTCATACACTTTTCCTTCGCGCGTGTAGATGCGGACATTTTCCGTTTCACAGTTGTCTGCACGTAAGCCGCCGAGATTTGTAATCTTCAGTCTGCCGTTGGCCTTGACTTCCGCAACCATACCGCCAAGGGTATCGATATGCGCCTGCAGCAGTAAGCCGTCCGTGTCGTCCGTACCGCCGAAGTCAACAACCACCCCGCCCTTATTGGTCAAAAAGGCCTGATAACCTAACATACGGAAGGTGTCTTTCACCCAGTCCGCGGCCTTTTTGGTGTAGCCGGTCGGGGAATCAATGGCCAAGAGTTCCATTGTTTTTTCCACTGCATATTCTACATAGTTCTGATTCATAATCATGTCCCCGTTTTGTTTTTCTTAAGTATAGCACAGCATCAATGAAAGCGAAAAAAAATCTCCCTGACGGAGATATCTTCTTTCTCACTGGTCGGGATGGCAGGATTCGAACCTGTGACCCCCTGGTCCCAAACCAGGTGCTCTACCAAGCTGAGCTACATCCCGAAGTGGCGCGCCATGTAGGAATCGAACCCGCAACCTTTTGATCCGTAGTCAAACGCTCTATCCAGTTGAGCTAATGGCGCATTGCTTCAGTGCTTTAATATATTATCACTAAATTCATGAAAACGCAACCGCATTTTTATAATATCTGCAAGGTTTTTCCGCAAACAAAAAAGCGGCGGAGTCCCCTATCCTGCGGGGCTTCCGCCGTATTCTACTTTCTTATTTTAATGTACTTTTGGCCGAGAGGACCACGTGGTTCATTAAGACTGCCGTCGTAATGGCACCGATGCCCCGCGGAACCGGGGTGATTGCTTTGACGAGCGGGCTGACTTCATCGAAGTCCACATCCCCGCAGAGCTTTCCCTTCTTCTCGCTCCAGCTGACACCGACATCCAGCACCACCTGATTTTTCCGGAAATAAGAGGCCGTTAAGATCTCCGGCTTTCCGATCGCTGCCACCACAATATCGGCCTGACTGGTGATATCCGCCAGATTCTGTGTCCGTGAGTGACACATGGCCACCGTGGCATGCCGTCCCAGCAGTAACATCCCCAGCGGTTTTCCCACCACCATGGAGCGTCCCACGACCGCCACGTTCTTTCCGGAAAGATCGTATCCGTAATAGTCCAGCGCTTCAATGGCCGCCTGTGCCGTGCACGGCGCAAAGCCCATCGGCTTGCCCGAGAAGACACCGGCCAGTGAGAGATCCGTGGCACCGTCCACATCCTTCTGCGGCAGGATCGCATTGACGATCCTGTCTTCATCCATCCGCTTCGGTAAAGGACGGAAGAGCAGAATGCCATGAACACTTTCGTCTTCATTTAATTCTTCAATCGCTTTGAGAAGCTCCTCTTCCTTTACTTCGAGCGGTAGGACGACCTGCCTGGCTAATACGCCAAGCTCATCGCAGCGCTTTAAGATGCCCTTCTCATAGCTGAGATCGTTCTCTTTTTCCCCGACGCGCACGATGGCCAGCTTCGGAGTGATATTGTTCGCCTGCAGTTCTTCCAGAATCAGTTTCGAGCGCTGATTCAAAGCCGCCGCGACTTCTTTTCCCGTTAATAACTCAGCCATTCAGACGTTCCTCGATCCTTTGATATACTTTCTCCGCTCTCTGACGGTATTCTTCTGCCAAAGCAGCGTATTTTCTGTCCATTTCTTCCGCATAGTCCCGGTCTTTCATAAGCCGGGTATTCACGCGGATATTGATCAGTGCCGCATAGAGCGCACCGCCGGCCAGGGCAGCTGAAGTAGCCGCATCGCTGATGGCCAGCTTGCTGCCGGTCTCTGCCAGACGCTCATCCAGTTCAATGACATCACAGAGACGTTCCAAAAGATCCGCCGGCGCTTTTGCCGCATTGCGCAGACACTCTTCCATTACTGTCGGATATTCCGGCAGACTCTTATCCATGGAATATGCTTTCGCCAAAGGTAAGAAGGCGTCGGCATCTTCCTGAATGCCGTTTAATAAGGATGTGCGCAGAATCTCCGCTTTCACGGCGATCATCTGGTTCTCCTCTTCATATTTGGCGTAGGTCTTTTTCCCTGCCGTCAAAGAGGTTACCATCTGCGATAAGGAAGCACAGATGGATCCGACCAGTGCCGTCGCTCCGCCGCCGCCCGGAATCGGGTCTTTGGTGGAGAGGTCCAGCGTAAACTGTTCCAGTGTTTTATCTTTCATGAAAGGTTCCTCCTAGAAGAGTCCGCTGATCTTTCCGTTTTCGTCCACGTCGATCTTTTCCGCGGCCGGTACTTTCGGTAAGCCCGGCATCGTCATGATATCGCCGCATAAGGCAACCAGGAAGCCCGCACCCGCAGATACTTTCAGATTGCGGATGGTGATCTTGAAGTGCTCCGGTGCACCTAACAGTTTCGCGTCATCGGAGAAGCTGTACTGTGTTTTCGCCATGCAGATCGGGAAGCTGCCGTAACCGAGTTCCGTCAGCTGTTTCATCTGCTTTTTGGCTGCCGGCAGAATCTCCACGCCGTCGGCGTGGTAGATCTTCGTCGCAATGGCGTTCAGTTTTTCCGTGATCGTCATATCCAGATCATAGGCAAAGCTGAAGTCATTTTCCTTTTCGCAAAGGGAAACCACTTCCTCCGCCAGATCGATGGCGCCTTCGCCGCCCTTCGCCCAGACATCGCACAGTTTGACCGGTACGTTATGTTCCTTACAGGCGTCTTCGATCAGCTGCACTTCCGCATCCGTATCGGAGACGAAGTGGTTGATGGCCACAACACACGGTAAATGATACACATTCTGAATATTGGAAATATGCTGCAGAAGGTTCGGAAGACCTTTCTTCAAAGCTTCCAGATTCTCCTCGTTTAAGTTTTCTTTCTTTACGCCGCCATGGTTCTTCAAAGCCCGTACGGTTGCCACGATGACAACGCAGCTCGGGCGCAGATTCGCGGCCCGGCATTTGATGTCCAGGAATTTTTCCGCACCTAAATCCGCACCGAAGCCGGCTTCCGTCACGCAGTAATCCCCGAGTTTGAGTGCCATGCGGGTTGCCGTCACGGAATTGCAGCCGTGTGCGATATTCGCAAACGGTCCCCCATGCACAAAGGCCGGAGTGTGTTCCAGTGTCTGAACCAGATTCGGCTTTAAGGCATCCTTCAATAAGGCTGCCATGGCACCCTGGGCCTTTAAGTCGGCACAGGTCACCGGTTTATCGTCATAGGTATAACCGATAACGATCTTGGCTAAGCGTTCCTTTAAGTCCGGAATGTCTTTGGAAAGACAGAGAACTGCCATGACTTCCGAAGCAACGGTAATGTCAAACCCGTCTTCGCGCGGCGTTCCGTTGGCCTTTCCGCCCAGACCGTCAATAATGAAGCGCAGCTGACGGTCATTCATGTCGACCGCACGTTTCCATGTGATCTTGCGCGGATCGATATTCAGACTGTTTCCCTGCTGAATATGATTGTCGATCATCGCTGCCAACAGGTTATTGGCCGCACCGATGGCATGGAAGACGCCCGTAAAGTGCAGATTGATATCTTCCATCGGGACAACCTGGGCATATCCACCGCCTGCCGCTCCGCCCTTCACACCGAATACCGGTCCTAACGACGGTTCGCGCAGAGCCACCACAACCTTTTTCCCGATGCGCGTTAAGCCGTCCGCCAAACCGACCGTTGTGGTCGTTTTGCCTTCGCCGGCGGCTGTCGGGTTGATGGCCGTGACCAGAATCAGTTTTCCGTCCGGATCCCCTGCATGTTCTTTCAGATAGTTGTAATCGATTTTTGCTTTGTATTTTCCGTACTGTTCCACATAGTCTTCCGGAATATTCAGTGACTTGGCAATATTCAGAATCGGTTCCATCACTGTTTCCTGGGCGATCTGTACATCAGACTTCATGCTGCATACCTCCTTATCAAGAGAAGGACTGAATTTGATTCAGCCCCTTCTTACTTACATTTCCTTACTGCTGATAATATTCACACCGGTGTCGAGAATGTTCTCAATGATCACCTGATGCATTTTGACCGGTGCCTTGACTTTCACCTGATTGATCAGCTGCATGGCTTCCATCAGTTTGCCTTTCGGCAGCGGTTTGTCCGTACGGACCGGCAGCATCTCGTGCAGCCCGCCTTCCAGACGTACCGTGGTCGTTAAAGTCCGGGTCGGATTGGTCAGTTCTTCTTTTCCGTATTTTGCGCCGATCGGGCAGCGGTTTCCGCTGACAGCGTAGCCGTTTTCCTCATCGACCTGTAAATGACAGCCGCGCGGGCAGCCGATACAGATTAAGTTTGTCATGCGTCTACCTCCTCAACACTGATGTTCAATGCAGTATCACATGCATCAATAATATCCTTTTTCACAATCAGTTTCACCATTTCCCCGTTGCCGAGATATCCGGTTTTCTGACTTCCCAATTTTTCACCTTTCTCATTCCGGAAGACGAAGGCTTTATTGTCAATCACCTGATTGACCCGGAACATGCAGGTCACAAACTTCGCATTCAGGTCCTTATGGATCTTCTGCGGTACACAGTAGACCATCGGTCTGTTTTCCTTTACTTCAATGTTCGCTTCAGACGTCTTGCCTAAGACGTAGTTGACGGCACCCATGGCTGCACGTTCCGCCTCCAGCGCAACATTATCCGCCAGGTCATGAACCTGTACCACATTACCGCAGGCAAAGATACCCGGAATGCTGGTTTCCATATTTTCATAGACATACGGGCCTCTGGTCTTCGGGTCAAGGGCAATATCCGCATCCTTGCTTAATTCGTTTTCCGGAATTAAGCCGACCGAGAGCAGTAATGTATCGCACTCAAAGGTAACTTCCGTTCCCGGAATCGGCTGGAAATGCTCATCCACTTTGGCCATGACGACTTCGGACACCCGGTCCTTGCCTTTGACATCCACGACCGTATGGCTTAAGTAAAGCGGAATGTTGAAGTCATTCAGACACTGCTGAATGTTCCGCTGTAAACCGCTGGAGAACGGGTTGATTTCAATACAGGCCAAAACCTTGGCGCCTTCCAGCGTCATTCTTCGGGCCATGATCAGACCGATGTCCCCGCTGCCGAGGATGACAACGCGCTTCCCGACGAGGTAGCCGTCAATATTCAGATATTTCTGCGCTGCACCGGCAGAATAAACACCCGCATAGCGGACGCCCGGCGTACCGATGGCACCGCGGGAGCGTTCTCTGCATCCGCAGGCAATGATAATGCTCTTTGTTTTGAAAATCTGGTACCCGTTGGCATTGACGATATGGACTTCCTTCTCCTTATTCAGTTTCAGTACCATGGTATCCAGTAAGTAGTCGATTCCGAGCTCTTTGACTTTCTCGATATAGCGACCCGCAAATTCCGGACCTGTCAGTTCTTCCTTGAAGACGGAAAGACCGAATCCGTTATGAATGCACTGGTTCAGAATACCGCCCAGTTCCTTGTCCCGTTCAATGATCAGAACGTTCTGTAAACCGTTCTTTTTTGCCGTTACGGCCGCACTTAAACCGGCAGGACCGCCTCCGATCACAATCAGATCATATAACATCTTCAGCAATCCTCCTTAATCTGTTCTTTTAAGATATTCGAACCGTCAAGATCCTGCAGGACCTCCAACGGTGAGATATGCAGTTCACGGGCAATGATTTCCGTGATCTTCGGTCCGCAGAAACCGCCCTGGCAGCGACCCATTCCGGTGTTGCATCTGCGCTTGACGCCGTCAATCGAGACGGCCGGCAAGACGGAATGCAATGCCGCAAGGATCTCCCCTTCCGTCACGGTCTCACAGCGGCAGATCACTCTGCCGTATTCCGGATGTTTGGCAATCAGTTCATTCTTTTCTTCCATACTTAACTGCTTGAAGCGGATCTGTTTCCGGGAATCCACCACATTGGTTTTCTCTTTCAGTTCTTCCTTGCCTTTGAGCCACTCCAATACTTCATAGCCCATGCCTAAGGCACTGGAAAGACCCGGGGAGCAGATGGCGGCACAGTTGAAGAAGTTTTCCGTTGCGCTCTCTTCAAAGATAAAGTCGTCCACTTCGCTCTTTGCCCGGTTACCGGCAAAGTTCCGGATATTCTCACGGAAGTTGATGGACGGAACGGAACGCACCGCTGCCTTCTTCACAAATGCCAGTCCGGCGGAAGTAGTGCTCAGATCTTCCTTTTCGTTCTTTTCGGCATTCGGTCCGACAATCAGATTGCCGTGGACCGTCGGGGAAACAAGCACGCCCTTGCCGTCTTTGTTCGGACACTGGAAAATGGTTCTGGAGACACGTTTTCCTTCGCTCTTATCGATCAGGTAATACTCTCCCTTGACGGAGTTGATGGTAAAGCTCTTCGGATTCACCATCTCGTTGATGACATCCGCATACAGCCCGGCGCAGTTGATGACATAGCGGGACTGATATTCGGCATCCTGGGTGGTAACCGTGAAGACACCGTTTTCCTTTCTGATGGCTTTGACTTCCTGGTTCAAACGGAAATCCGCACCGTTTTTCACGCTGGTTTCCGCCAAGGCCAAACAGAGTTCCCATGGGGAAACAATAGCAGAGCTCTTAGCCCATAAGGCACAGGTGACTTCTTCGGAAAGATTCGGCTCCAGTTCCAATGCCTTCTTATGGTCAATGATCTCCAACCCTTCGACTCCGTTATTCACACCGCGCTGATACAGCAACTCAATATGCTTTCTATCTTCTTCGTTGAAACCCAAAACAAAAGCGCCACACTGTTGATAAGGAACATCCAGCTTCTGACAGACCTCCTTGGTCAGCTTGGAACCAAGCACATTCAGTCTGGCCATATGGGTTCCTTCCTTCGGGTCATAACCCGCATGAATGATGGCACTGTTTGCTTTTGTGGTACCGCAGGAGACATCATTGCACTTTTCCAGTACAGTTACCTTCAAGTCGTACTTGGTCAGATAGTAACTGATGGAACAGCCGACAACCCCTGCTCCGATAATGATTACATCTTGCATTTTTAAATACCTCATGAAAAAAATGATTCAATGATTCGTAATGAATGATTTCCAAACAATTACTCTATTTGCATTAGTACGATTTAATTATACCCTATAACTTCTCATTTGAGTTATAGGATAACACTGTTTTGTGTAAGATAAGGGTGTGGCTTTTTG
>CADCPY010000071.1 GCA_902803495.1 uncultured Erysipelotrichaceae bacterium | reverse complement strand
GGCGTCGAATGATTATATTCACAGAGGCTATGACATTCTCAGAAACTTCTGGGGAGAGACGCATCACAACACGCTGCAGTATCTCAATCAGATCGTGGGTATCTCCATTTTCCAGGGGGATATCAAAACCGCGGTCGAACTGGTGGAATCCGCGGAAGAGGAAGCAAGAAACCAGTACGGGGAGTATTCCGCCAATTACCGGATGATCCTGATTCTGAAGGCATGCTGCTATGCGGCGGATTCGCTGTCCATCGACGCCCTGAAGATTCTGGAGTATGTCGGTGAATTGCAGAAGAATCTTCCGCATGTGGATTACCGAATGGAAAACATGCGGCTGGAGCAGAGCTATCTGGCAGCGGCGGACTTAAATGACACCGGACTCATGCTGGCGATACTGCAAGAGCAGGAGAAATTCATCAAGAAGAATTTCGGAGAAGATGCGCTGCAGCTCATCAGCCATTATCAGAATTTCCAGGAGTACTTCTTTGAGATGGATGATTATGACAGTATGATCCGCTACGGCGAAATGGCGGATGCGATTCAGACAAAGCACCCGTATCAGCTGGAAACACTCAGTGTTCATTACTGGACGGGGAAAGCCTATCTTATGAAAAAGGAATATGAGAACGCGCTGCCGTATTTGAAAGAAGCCTATGAGAATTACAACGATGCGGCTATTCAGGAGTCGAAGCGGAAGGTAGTGAATGACTATCTGGAAGTTTTGATCTCACTGAAGAAATACGATACCTACATTTCGGTTTATGAGAACGGTCTCGATGACGATGCCCAGATCACAATCAGGAACCGCATCGACTACGCGTTTTCTCTGATGTCCACCAAGCGATATGAGGAAAGTGCGGAAGTGTTCGGCTATCTTGTGGAAATCTATGACAAAGACGGCAGGGCAAAAGGCAAAGGCTATTATGAGACGGTATGGGATCAGGGATTCTGTTACTACAAGCTGAAACAGAATGAGAAATATATCCGGACGATTCAGAAAATCGATATCACTGAGGCGAAGAAGTATTTCAAGCCGGAGAGAGTCATGCTGATGGCAAACGACCTGGCACAGTATTATGACTCGCGGAAGCAGTATACGGAAGCGCTGTACTATTCGGAGATTTTAAGGGAATATTATGTTCAGTTTGAATATACGGACAAGCTTACGAGTCTGGACCGCTATATTCAGAAGTTGAAGGAATTTCTGAGTTAAGAAGTTCATTCTCAATTGAAAAAAATGAAATCCGGTGTTCCGTGAGGGACACCTTTTCATTTTCATTGGAATCCTGTATAATCGTGGTAGATAAATACTGCTCTAATACACAAATGACTGACGTAGGAAATGTTTTCTGCGTTTTTCTGTTGTGAGCAGGAAAGGAGGTTTCATGATTCGCAGTAAAGTCGTCGTGATGAAGGAAAGAAAGATGATTGCCTACCGGAAAAAACTGCAGGCAGGGGACAGCGGTATCGTGCTGATGTCTCCGGAAACGACAGCGGTTGGTCTGGCAGTTCTGAGCAAGAGGACCAGGGAACCAATCCCATCAGACAATACGGACCTGAAAATCTATCCGCTCGAAGCATTTGCGGAAGCGGCAGATCTGACAGCAGGCATGCCGTATCATAAGCTCGGCAACGTCAAAGTGAGTAAAGACATGTTTGTCGAAGAAGTGAAAGAGGAAAAGGAAGAGGAAGTATCCGTCAATCTGGAAGACTATGAGAAAATCGTCTCCCTCTACAGCGATAAAAACGGGAAACTGTCCTACGGCCTTCTCAATAAGGATTTCATACAGTTTGCCCACCGTTCCTCCATTGTCCGCAACATGATCCAAAACAGCGTATCCGCGAATGAAATCCGGGATTATATCGTATCCAATAAGATCCGCAATATCGTCAATGATCCGAACCTCTCCGATGCGCAAGTCGCCAAGATGGTGGAATGGCTGGATGAGGTCAGTCCGAAAGGCGTATTCAGGGATCTGAACGAAGAAATCCGCAGACTCTTAACAAAGAAGAAGAAATAGAAAAAAGCTTCCGCAAGGAAGCTTTACTTTTTGAGATCGTAGATGGTCATCTCCCCACCGGTATCGTTGATGTAGATGGAGTTCGGCATGGGCAGGAGGTGGCATGAGACATCCATGTCGCCGGCTGCTCCG
>CADCPY010000070.1 GCA_902803495.1 uncultured Erysipelotrichaceae bacterium | reverse complement strand
GACGCCTCCAAGGCGGCGCTCAATTCCTTAACGCACAACCTGGCGGTCCAGTTTGCACCGTACGTGCATGTCAATGCCATTGCTCCGGGGTTCATCGGAACCGAGAAGGAGCTGGAAGGCTATGACGAAGCATTCCTGAAAGAGGAATGCGAGAAGATTCTCTTGCAGCGGTACGGAAAACCGGAAGAGGTTGCGCACTTAGTGAAGTTTCTTCTCAGTGAGGAAGCAGACTATATCAACAATACCATCATCCGCATTGACGGAGGACAGCTCGGAAGCAATTAAGCTTCCTTTTTTATTTTGGAAAGCGCCAGTAAAATGGACAGCTTTCCGTATTCGAAGGAGAGTGCTCCCTGTAAGTACAGGGTATAAGGCTCCACGACCGGGGCATCCGCACTTAATTCAATCGTGCTGCCCTGTGTGAAGGATCCGCAGGCCATGACTTCGTCAAACGGGTAACCCGGCATCGGTGCCGCCATGACTTTGACGAAGGAATCGACCGGAGAAGATTCCTGAATGCCCTGGGTGAAAAGGACCAGGTTTTCCTTCGTTCCCAGCTCGACTGTCTGGATGATATCCGTACGGACATCACTATAGCGCGGGGAGACGTTTTGATATCCCAGCTTCTCCAGCATGTAAGCGGAGAAGATTGCTGTCTTCAAAGCACCCTTGACGGCATTCGGAGCCAAAAAGAGTCCTTTGAAGAAAGAATTGTTCAAGTTGAAGTTGGCACCCTGTTCCTTGCCGATGCCCGGAGCCGTCAAGCGGTCCGCTACCATGGCAATCAGATCTTTTCTGCCGGCAACGTAGCCGCCCGTAGCCGCCACGCCGCCGCCCAGATTCTTCATTAAGGAGCCGACCACCACATCTGCTCCGACGTGTCCCGGTTCTCTCTCTTCCACGAGTTCTCCATAGCAGTTATCCACCATGATGATGACATCCTTGTTGACTTCACGGATCTTGGAAATCAAGTGTCCGATCTTTTCAATCGTTAAGGACAAACGGGAGGAATAGCCGCGGGAACGCTGGATCTCCACCAGCTTGACATCGTTTTTCGCCAGGCGTCTCACGATGGCTTTTTCGTCAAATTCGTTATCGACTAAATCGATCTGTTCGTATTTCACGCCGTTGGCCTTTAAGGACTGGGTGGAGTCGCCATACAGTCCGATCATCTCCTGTAAGGAGTCATACGGGGTACCCGTTAAGGAGATCATCGTATCGCCGTGCTTCAGTAATGCGGAGAAAGTGAGGTATAGGGCATTGGTGCCGCTCATGATGTGCGGACGCACCAAGGCGTCTTCACAACCCAATACTTCCGCAAAGATGGCTTCAAGCTTGTCTCTGCCCGGGTCGTAGTTGCCGTATCCGTTGATGTCGGCAAAGTCGGTATAGGATACTCTGTTGTTAATAAAGGCGGAAAGGATGCGGTCGGAATTGGCCAAAGCGATCCGGTCTACCTTTTCATACTGTTCCTTCAGTTCTTTTTCGCTCTGCTCTGCCAACGCCCAGAGTTCTTTGGAAATCTGATCATATATCATAGGGGTTTTCTCCTGTTTCTTCTTTTGTAACATACCTATTATAGCCGTTTTTACCTCCATTGCCAAAACAAAAGAGGAAATTGACAGAATCCCGGAAGCTCCTATTGTGATAGAATTCTCTGTTAGGGTATACTAACAGAGAAAGCGTTAATCACTTATGAATCGGAATAAATACTACAACAGAATTGAAATCGTGCGGGTGCTCTTATGCCTGTGCGTTCTTTTCTATCATCTGAATATTTTTAAAGGCGGCTACCTGGCCGTCGGCACGTTCTTTTTACTGAGCGGGTATCTGAGTGCGTCATCCTGCCTGAAAAAAGAACATTTTTCGCTGGGCTCCTACTATCTGAGCCGCTTCAAGAATCTGTATCTGAAGCTTCTGGTCTTTACGCTGGGGACGGTGCTCTTACTTTCGCTGTTCCCGAAGATCAACTGGCTGAATCTGAAACCGGAAGTCACTTCGGTGCTTCTCGGCTATAACAACTTCTGGCAGCTCGGTGCCTCGCAGGACTACTTTGCCCGCGCCGCCATCTCTCCATTGACGCATCTTTGGTACATTGCCATCCTGCTGCAGCTGGAACTGGTGTTCCCGTTTGTTTATCTCTTACTGAACCGGATTCCTGCCAAAAGCAGAAAGGGCATCGCGCCGTTAGTTCTGGGTGCTCTGGCAGGACTGAGCTTTTTGCTCTTCGGCTTAAAGATTCAGAACGGCGAGATCATGCAGGCCTACTACGGAACATTCAGCAGGGCTTTCTCCTTCCTGTTGGGGAGCATGATGGCCTATATCCATACCGCACTGGACCCGCTGGCGATTTCCAAAAAAGATACCAATGCGACGGTCTTTATGATCTATCTGCTTGTCTTCCTGCTTATGAATATCTTCTGGGGGAGCTCGGAAGGGCAGATGGTACCGGGCATGTTTATCAGTACGGTGATCAGCATGCGTTTATTGGACTATTCCGTGAACAATCCGTCGGAGCGGAAGAATGCGCTGTGGGTACAGGCTCTTTCCGCTATCAGCTATGAAATTTATCTCGTGCAGTATCCGCTGATCTACTTATTTGAGCGCAGCGGTATCTCACCAATCCTCTCATTTGTTCCTGTTATGCTGTTAACACTCATTCTGGCGGTGGCACTGCATCTCGGTACCACATTCAAGAAGTTCCCTCCGAAAAAGGCGGGACAGCTGGTGATGTGCGCACTGTTATTAGTAACATCCTTACTGGGCGGCAGACGCTACATTCTGGAAGAAGACCATACGGCAGAGATGGAAGAGCTCCAAAGAAAACTCGAAGAGAATGAAAAAATGATCGAAGAGCGCAACCGCGAATATCAGAATACGGAAGCGCAGGAAGAACTCACCTGGGAAGAAACCTTAAAGAAGATGGAAGACGAAGATGCCTACGTGACGGAGATGTTAGCGACCATGCCGGTGGTGGGAATCGGAGACTCCATTCTCTTGGATGCGGTCGGAAAACTGTACGACCACTTCCCGAACGGCTACTTTGACGCCAAGATCTCCAGACGGCTCCATACGGGCATCGATATTTTGCAGGGGTTAAAGGATGAAGGCAAGCTGGGCGAGATCATCATCGTATCGCTCTCGCAGAACGGCGACTATTCCAAGACGCGCTCCGAAGAATTGATGGCACTTGCGGAAGATAGGGAAGTCTTCTGGGTTGATGCCGTTGGCGCGGATGATCCGACCTATAACCGCAAGTTTGCGGCCTTTGCGGAAGGGTATGACAATCTGCATATCGTTGAGTGGGAAAAGGCTTCCGCGAACCATCCGGAATACTTCTACCATGACGGGATCCACGTCATCGGCAAAGGCGTCAGCGCATATGCCGATACCATCTACAACAAGGTCTTTGAGGTCTATAAGGCCAAGTTTAAGGTCATGAAGGAAGAAATGATTGCCGAGCATGAAAAGGGCATCAGCAACAAGACCGGTGTTTACGGCAACGGCGTCTTACTAAGCGCGTATGAGAGCGTCAGCAATGTCATCGGCAAGGCGGAATATACGGCCAGGGAAGATCTGAATCTAAGTGAGCTGTATCAGATCCTTTCCGAAAAGAAGGAAGAAGCCATACTGGAAAAGCGGCTTGTCATCTTTGTGGATTCCGAGGCCGGCGTATCGTTAGACGGATACAAGGAGATTCTGGATCTCTGTAAGGACTGTGAGATCTATCTTTGCGACTTAAGCGGAACGGCGCAGGCACTCAACCGCTCCAATCTGCACGTGATCGACTTCCTGAGCGAAACGGCGGCGCATCCGGAGTATTTCTCTTCAGATGGCGAGCATTTATCCGAAGCGGGCAGTGCTGCCTTGGGACAGATGCTTGCGGAGGCGCTGAAATCATAAATCAATACGGCAGAGTGTACACTCTGCTTTTTTTGCGGGTAAAAGTATGGATTTCTTTTCCGTTTCAGTGTATCCTATAGAACTATGAGCGTGAAAGCAAAGTTAAGCAGCAAGGATGAGAAATTCCTGAATATGAGTTTAAACGGCAACATGATGAAGGTTGTCCTTTATGTCGGTTTCCCGTTGGCACTCTATCAGATGCTGTCGCAGATCTTCGCGGTTCTGGACACCATGATGGCAGCCCATATCAGCAAGGAATCCGTTTCGGCCGTGGCCTATCTCTCGCAGATCAACCATCTCTTATCGGCGGTGGGCGGCGGGCTGGCGGTCGGCGCCGGTATCCAGATTTCCCGGGCCTTCGGGGAAGGGAATTTCGTTCTGGTTAAGAAAAGAGTTTCCTCACTTTATCTGCTTTGCCTCTCGGTCGGCGTGGCGATGCTTGTCGGCATTCTGCCGTTTACGCATCAGTTCTTAGTCATGGCGGGAACGCCGGAAGGGCTGATCGAAGTCGGAACGAGCTACTTCATTGTGCAGCTCTTTACGATGGTGGTGCAGTTTCTGAATAACGTTTATATCGCGGTAGAGCGGGCGCATGGCAATGCGAAGCTGATCTTCCGCCTGAATATGATGGTCATCGTGGTAAAACTCTCACTGACCGCCTGCTTTGTTTACATCTTAAACAGCGGGCTGGTCATGATCGCGGTTGCTTCCCTGATCTCGCAATTGGTTCTATTGGCCTTTGCGGTTCGTAACTCCTTAAGCTCCGACGGAGTCTTCAGCTTCTCGCTGAGCGCCGTCAGCAGGGAAAAAGAAGTTATCTCCCCGATGGTTTCCAATTCCCTGCCGGTCATTGCGGAGAAGGCTCTGTTTGCCTTCGGGAAGACGATCATCAACTCCATGTGTACGGTGTACGGGGATGTGATGGTTGGCGCCATGGGTGTTTCCAACAACCTGGGCGGCTTTACCACCAATCCGCAGAACGGCTTCCAGGAAGGAGCGGCAGCGGTCATCTCCCAGAACTTCGGCGCAAAGAAGTACAAGCGGGTCCTGCAGGCCTTCGGATGCGTACTTCTGATCAACGTCATTCTGGGCGCAGTCATCAGCGGAATCGAGCTCTGGCAGCTGGATTTCATGGCTTCCCTGTTTGATTCGAATTCCCCGGAATTCCATGAGATGATCAAGCTCGTCTACCGCTATGAGGTCTTCGGTGCGGTACCGTTAGGTATCAACGCGGCTGTCATGTCGCTGCTGTACGGACTGGGCAAGACCAAACTGACAATGGTGATCCATATTTCCCGTGTCTTTGTCTTCCGGATTCCGGTGTTCTGGTTCTTACAGAACTTCACCAATCTCGGCCAGGCCAGCGTCGGTATCGTCATGATGGTCTCCAATATCTCGGTGGCCGTGATGTCCTCGGCGGTTGCCGCAGTTGTCATCTACAAATACCGGAAAGCGTATCTGAAAAACGAAGCCGGTTCTGAAGTATAAAAAAACATCCCGTCAGAGGTCAATTCTCTCTGACGGGATTTTATTCTCTAATTGTTATCGTGATTCAGATAGGCACTGGCGTAAAGGTAGGAGAGATCCTCCAGAGAGACATCCGTCTGCTTCTTCCGCTTTTCATGCCGTTTATTATGAATATAACGCAGGCCGCTTGCGATCAGCGTCATAATCAGTGCCGTCACGCATCTTCTCTGATTGATTATGGTGACGGTTTGACGGATGGAATTCATAAAAACTAAATCATTAATTGTATTGTAAAAAAAGTCTTTAGGTAAATAGTCAACCCCCGATCGGGGGGTTGAAGAAGAATAGTTCTTTGAGTAAAGCGCACTATGAAAACAACTTT
>CADCPY010000069.1 GCA_902803495.1 uncultured Erysipelotrichaceae bacterium | reverse complement strand
CAAGGAGGAAGTGGACAAAGCGGTCTTCGCACCGTTTGACATCATGAACTATAAGCATGAGGGTACGGTATACACGCTGGTGATCAAAGGGGAGAAGGAGGAAGTCAAAGCCAGACTGGAAGAACTTCATCCGCTGCTCTTAAACGAACTGCCGGTCAACTTTGAAGAACTCTTCATTTATGAAGTGGAAAGCAGAGGTATGCTCAATGAATAAGAATTATTGGAACTATCTGCTGAAGAACAACCGGAATTCTCTGATCTTTATCGGAATTGCGGACCTGCTTCTGATGGCAGCCATCCTGTTCTCCTATTACGATACCCATTTCACGATGGCGCAGGTGAGGGCAGCACTGATCGGTGTGAGCGTCATGTCCGGAATTCTGACATTTACGCTGCCGGTACGGCTCTTCCGCCATGTACACGACAAAAAAGCGGTGGATACCTTCTTCCAGCTGAATGTCTCCCGCGAGGATATGCTGCACACGACGCTGGCCTTTATTGCCCTGGCAGTCATCGCGCCGTTTGTTCTCGGCTGCGGGGTTTTGATGATCTACAGTATGATCCATTACGGAGGACTCGGAATCAATTATCCGCTCTTTATGGGAATGGTGATCCCGTCCTTTATCGGACTGATTCTCTTCCACAGCTGGATCTTCTTACTGGCGAACTCGACCTTTGACGGAATCGTCATGATCGGAGCCTATACATTTTTACCGCTATTATTATTAATGGTGCTCAATGCGGTGATCGATGCCGTAATTTACGCCTATTATCCGAGTCTGGACTGGGTGGGGTATCTGTCACTGACCTTTACAACGGTAACGCAGGGAATCAATATTCTGACACGGGATTTCTTCCACGTCGATTCCAGCATTCCGTTATGGCTGATCTGCATTGCGGCACACGCGGTGATCGGTTATCTGGGATTAAGAAAGGAATATGTACAGCGGAAGCTGGAGCGGGCGGAGACACTGTCCAATCATCCGCTGGCCTATCCGCTGATCATGAATCTCTATGCGCTGGCTCTGATTCTGGTTTCCTCCACGGCCTTTCACGGAACAGTGAAGTCGCTGAGCCCGGTGATCATACAGTATGTACTGATCTTCATCCTGTATATCATTGCCAACTTTGTCTACAAGCGGAAGATCCAGGTGACAAAAGAATCCGTGATCTTCTTTGTAGCAGCGATCCTCATCAGCCTGCTCTTTACGGGAGCGGCCTATAAAACCAAGGGATTCCATCTTTCCGAGAAGTTCAACAGACATCCGGATGCGGTAAGCGCCAGTTTATACGGGGACTACCATGGTAGTGTGGATGCCCGTCTCAGAGAAGTCCTTGATCAAAAAGGCTATGACTGGAGCAGTCTTTCGGTCTTTGTCGATTACAATGATAAGGTAAAAAAGTCGGAGGACTATGAAGGTTTCCTGAATGTGCTGAATGAACTGCGCTTAAGAAGCATTGACGAATACTATACAAAGAAAGACGAAAGAGAGTATTCCGGTTATCTCCACATCACGGAAGTGGACAGGGAAAAACGGACGGAAAAGAACTATACCTACAATATCTCTCCGGCAACCCTGGTGGATTATGATCTGCTCTTACGTTTCAACAAGTACGCGGATGTTAATCTCCAGATGTATAACGTAAAAGACATGACATACGAAACGGTATCTCTGGATTCCTTACTGAAGTAAGAATACCTCAGGCAGTGCGGCATTTGCCGTAATGCCTTTTTTTTTACTCGGAAAAGAGGAAAGAAAACAGAGTTTTTCTTGTCCATAAAAATGAACAATGATAAAATATAAGGTAACAGAGGGTAAATCATATGGAAGAAAAAAAGAAAAATCTTTTAGCAGTGCTGCATATCTTAAGAGAATACTCCGATGAGGAACATATTCTGACTCAGAAGATGATCTCCAATAAACTGAACGAACTGTACGATCTGGATCTGGACCGCCGTACGATCTATAAGAACATGGAGATTCTGGAAGAATTCGGTTACGATATTTCCGATTACAGCGACAACGGTGTCGGCTACTATCTGGGAGATCGGGAATTCGACAAGAATGAGGTTTTCCTCTTATGCAATGCCATTCATTCCAGTAATTTCATTCCGCCGCACAATTCCAAGGAACTGATTCAGAAGCTTCTTTCGACGCAGTCCAAATACAAGAGGGAAGAGTACGAACGGGTAAACTTTGTTGACAACAACAATAAGAAAGACAACAAGGAGTTCTTCCTGAATATTGAACTGCTTTCCGAAGCAATCACCAACCGTCAGGTCATCTCCTTCGACTATATGCGCTACAACAAAGACAAAGAGCTCATCAAGCGCAGAGAGGAACCGTACTATGTCTGCCCGTATTATCTGGTTTACATGAACGAGAAGACCTATCTGATCGCGCAGAGCCTCAACCATCCGGGATTTGCCCATTACCGTGTGGACCGCATGCAGAAGATCGAAGTCGCACCGGAGAAGAAGTTCATCGAACTGGAAAATCCGGAAGATCCGTATCAGTATGCGAAAAACAAAATCTACATGTATGCCGGGGAAAACATTTCCGTTACCTTACGCTGTGATTACGGCATTCTGGACGATATTATAGATATTTTCGGGAAGGATATCGTGATTCAGGAAGACGATCTGGACCATTTCACAACCCGTGTTTCCGTCAGCCGCCAGGGCATGATCTACTTAGCCCTGCAGTATATTGAATATCTGGAAATTCTTGAGCCGTCCAGCTTAAGAGAGGATATGAAGAAATATCTGTTCAAAGGAAACATGAAATACATTTAACAGGTGGATCTATGGATATCCGAAGATTCAGCTATATTAACTACGGCGGGAAGAGTCCCAACGACATCTTTGTCTATTCCTTTGAAGACAGGGACGGCGACTACTTCGTCAACGGGCATCGCATCTATTCCGATGAGATCAAATACGATCTGACCCGGCTATTGAAGCAGCATGAGGTGACTTCGTGGCCGGCAAAAAAAGGTACAGGGGATGCTCTGAGCGAAGAATCGTTCGATCTGGAGGTTTCCTTCCATGACAGGGATGACCTGCAGTTCTCGCTCTTCCATAAGGATGTGGAAGGGTTCCGCTACTTCCTGCACGGAATGATGGATATTTTCGAGCCTTATGTGGACATGTTCTGCGGGCACGGGGTCAACGGACCGGATACAAGATATCTGCAGAGTGTCGGCTGCTGCGTCAGCTCCAACGGCAATCTGTTTGACTACAACCTCTTTGAAGAAGTGAACTCACTGTTCCCGAACTTCCATATCATGATCATCGGGGATAAGATGGAGGAGTATACCGGCAATATCGAAAACCTCAGCCTGAAGCGGATCGACGATCTCTTGGACGATTACCAGCTGATCGAGAAGTTCGGCGAGGAATATGCGGCCCATGTCTACGATTTGGATGAAGAGGATGATGACGACTACGACGGAATCATTCTGGACCTCAGCTATTCCGACGGCAGCATGGTGCAGATCGTGCAGAGCTTCGATGAGCCGGACATTGAGAATTTCACGCTCGACTTTATATCCCTCATGGTCGACTATGTGGAAGAGAATGCGGACAAGATCGTCAAATCCAATCTGTTTGAGCAAGATCTGAGTCCCGAAGAAGACGAATAAAGCAGCGGTTAAGACCGCTGCTTTTGATTCTATTTGTCCTGCATGACGGGCATCTGGATGGCCCGCTTGAGGAATTCGTTCTGGTCCGGGAAGAGCATGCTGTAAAGAACATCGCTGCGATACTGCAGTTCCCGGTACGGCTTGGGAATCTGATTGAAGCGGGAAGCCACCTTGACTTCCTGCTTTTTTAATTCCTTGAGGTATTCTCTGCCCGTTTCGTTAAAACCGAGCACCTGAATGAAATCGATCGGGGGGATCTTTTTGATCTTCACGCGCTCCATCTGGGTCAGAATGCTGACCAGTGTCCGCTGAATGCGGGCTTTGGTGTAGCGGCGCGTGACGGCGGCATTCAGAAAGTCCTCGTAGTTGTCATACAGTTCCGCCTGTTTCTTCAAATGGTTTTCAATTCCTTCATCCACTAAGAAGAGGGAAGAAAGATAGGAAAGGTCCAGCGTTAATAACAGTGTTCGTAACATCGGATAGTAGTCCTTCATCTGAACAACGTGGCTTTCATCGAGCTGCATCGGTGTTGTTTCCGTGTAATCCTCATGATTCAGGAAAGCCTTGCGGATGGCTTTGGCGGAAGCAATGCTTCCTTCCACGGTTTCGCCGTGATATTCCGTGGTTCTCTGAATCGTATGCGGCGTGATATCTGTTTCCTGTAAGGCTTTTAAGTAGGAGATTGCCAGGATGTCGTTCGGCAGGTATTCTCTGGCCATTAGACCGTAAGCTTTCGGGAAGCTGATTCCCGTCTTCATGTTTTCCTTCAAATTGTCGATTCCGATCGGCATCTCCGCAATTTCCCTCAGCTCTTCCAGATTGTTGGATTCGCTTCCGAATACCATGTCCGTGCATTTGGCAAGATCCAATATCTTCACGCCGGCCGAGGCAAACTGGGTGGCGGACTGGTTGACGTATAGGAAGGGCAGCTCCAGTACCAGATCCACACCGTGTTCCAGTGCAGCCTTGGTCCTTTCGTATTTGTCGATGATCGCAGGTTCGCCGCGCTGCGTAAAGTTACCGCTCATGACTGCAATCAAGACATCACAGCCTGTGATTCTTCTGCTTTCTTCAATATGGTGAATATGTCCGTTATGGAACGGGTTATATTCCGTAACAATACCGCATGCTTTCATAACTACCTGCTTTCTACCTCTCTACTTTAACATATTTTCGCATAAATCTTTGAAAGTTGTATAATGGAAACAGAGGGTTAACTATCATGAAACAACAATTAACAGTAAAAAATCCGCAGGATGGTGTCGTCCTGCACGGAAATCTTTTTTACGAGGACACAAAGGCGAAAGGACTCATTCTGCTTTTGCACGGGATGGCCGAACATAAGGAACGTTACGACTATGTCATCGCCGCTTTAAACAAGGCCGGATATGCGGTTCTCTCCACGGATGAGAGAGGACACGGGGAAAGCGCCGTTGTGAAAGGGTACTTCGGCAAGGAAAACGGCTGGTATCTCAATGTGCAGGATCAGCATGCCTTAGTGGAAGAGGCCAGAAAGATCGTGGATGCACCGCTGATTCTGTTCGGTCACTCCATGGGAACACTGGTCGCCAGAAGCTTTTTAAAGCGCTATGAGAACGAAATCACCAAAGTTGTTCTGACGGGTACGCCAAGCAACAATAAAGCGGTCGGCGTCGCCATCGGCCTCTGCAACATGATCAAGGCATTCAAGGGAGAGGAATACCGCAGCCCGTTACTCAATAATCTGTGCTTCGGTGCCTTCAATAAAGCCGTTAAGGATCCGAAGACGGATTATGACTGGCTGAGCGTCAATGAGGAAAACGTCAGGAAATATATTGCCGATGAGGACTGCGGCTATACCTTTACGGTACTGGGCTTTAAGGATATGTTCGGCGGCATGAAGGATGTCTACGGACTGGACGGGTGGAATGTGAAGAAGCCGGATCTGCCGATTCATTTCTACAGCGGTTCCGAAGACCCGTGCATGACCAATCTGGACGGCTTAAAGGAAGCGGTGGAGATCTTAAAGAAGCAGGGCTATCACGATGTGGACTACACGCTTTATAACGGCTACCGCCATGAGATCTTAAACGAAGAGATTCGCGATCAGGTCATTGCGGATATCGTGAATTTCCTGAATGCATAGATCCAAAAAGGAAAAACTTGTCAAAGGGAAGCATTCCGATTTATAATATTTAAGTTAAAAAACGATATAAGGAGAGTTATTTATGGGACGTGCACATGAAGTCAGAGCTGCCTCGATGGCAAAAACGGCAGCGATCAAAACCAAAGTTTATTCAAGATACGGCAAAGAAATTTAT
>CADCPY010000068.1 GCA_902803495.1 uncultured Erysipelotrichaceae bacterium | reverse complement strand
TCACCAGTTAAGCTTCTAAACTGCAGACAAACGGTCAAAAAAAAGGAAGTGTGACGATGAATCACTTCATTTCGTTACACTCCCTTTACTTTTTGAGATCGTAGATGGTCATCTCCACACCGGTATCGTTGATGTAGATGGAGTTCGCCATGGGCAAGAGGTGGCATGAGACATACATGTCGCCGGCTGCTCCGCTGAGATTGCCGATCTGTAACAGATAGAAGACCCATCCCCAGCCCGGAATCAGAAGCTGCAGGACCAGGAAGATGATGCCCCAGAGTACGACCGGTGCCAGAGCGATACGCAGGAAAGCATATTTGTCAAAGTAGTCGTCCTTGCTGCCGGCAAAGGCGTAGATGCCGGTGAAACCGTACTGGACATGCTGGGCACCGAAGTGTTTCATGGTGTAGCCGTGCGTGAATTCATGCAGGATGATGTAGATGAAATATCCGACAAGCGTAACGCCTGCTTTCAGCATTAACAGTTTCGGGTTTTCCACTCCGCGGTCGATGGCATCAAAGAACGGGGAAATCCAGTTTCCCAGAAAGAAAAAGACAACCATGATCAGCGTGGCCAGCCCGTTGACTAATAACATTAACTTCTGGTTGGTTTGCAGATTGATTACTTCCTTTACTTCGTAGTTGTCATTTAACTGTGTTGTGCTGTGCATGAGGAAACCTCCGTAAATACTCTTTAATGATAGCACGTTTTCCCACTTATGGATTTTCAAAAGGGAATTGAAGGAAGAGGGAAAAATGGATAGAATTAATATTTGAAAAGTGAAGAAATTAAGATGTATACGATATTTGTCATTAACCCGGGAAGCACTTCCACCAAACTCTCACTGCATCAGGATGATACCTGTGTTTTTTCCACGGACGTCTTTCATGATTCCGCAATCTTAAAAACATACGAAACCATCAACGATCAGCTGAATTACCGCATGCAGGTGGTGGAGGAGTTTCTGAAAGAACATAAGATTGATTTAAACACGGTCGACATGATCGTCGGAAGAGGGGGCGGATGTTACCCGATTCCGGGCGGAATCTATGCGATCACCGACGAACTGATTCAGGATACCAGGGAAGCAAAGGGCGGTCTGTACCATGCCTCCATGCTGGGCGTGCAGATGGCGGATCTTTTAGCCAAGCGCTATCACAAAAAAGCCATCATGATGGATCCTCCGGTGGTGGATGAGCTGCAGGAGGTGGCAAGAGTCACGGGTGTGAAGGGTATCACCAGAAGAGCGGTATCCCATGCGTTAAACCTGAAGGCAGTTGCCAAGACGCATGCCAAAAAGATGGGAAAGAAATATGAGGAGTGCAGCTTCATCGTCTCTCATATTGACGGAGGGATCTCCGTGACGGCGCACTGTCACGGTAAGATGATTGACGGCAACGATGCCGGCGGCGGGGAAGGTCCGTTTACACCGACCCGGATGGGATCCTTTGCGGTTACGGACGGCAACAGTTATCTGAGAAATCTGTCCTATGAAGATGTACGTTCGCTCTGCTCGCAGACAGGAGGTTTGTCTTCCTACTTCAATACCTCCAATTCCGATACGGTTCATAATATGGTGGAGGAAGGAGATCCGACCGCGAAGCTGGTCTGGGATGCCATGATCTATCAGACAGCGAAATATATCGGTTCCATGGCGGTGGTATTACAGGGAAAGGTCGATGCCATCGTGCTGACCGGCGGGTTATGCCGCTTCCGCGATGTCGTTGAGGGAATCCGCTCGCAGTGCGGCTGGATTGCACCGATTGCCATTTATCCGGGAGAGATGGAACATGAAGCCATGGCAGCCGGAGCTCTGCGTATCCTGCGCAAAGAAGAAGAGCTGTTAGACTACGTACAATACCGAAAAATCAAATAAAGAGCTCATATTCTCGATATGAGCTCTTTTTTGTACGGGTGAAATGACTTATTTTACTTCTTCCCAATGTTCGATAATGATTTTCCGGTATGTTTTGCCGTTCAGTTTGATATGGTCTCTGTCAAAGTAATTGTTGAATGTGGTGACGACTTCTTCCCCGTTGACATCTAAGAGTCTTGCCTTATGGACGAAATCGCTCCATTTCGCAAAACCGAATTTTTCATCCTTAAAGCAGCGTAAGTCAAAGGCGTTGATTCCGTAGATGGTTTTCCCGTCCTTGAGCTTTAATGCCCAGTCGCATTTATCGACACCGTTTCCCCAGTGATTGCTGCCGCGAACGACGCCTTCCGGGAAGTACCAGTAACGGCTGCCGCTGTTGGAAATATAGTCTTCCGCTTTTTCCGGCTTCTCGCATTCGACATAGAGTACGTTGGTGTAGTCGTAGTAATTGGTTTCATCTGCAACGCCGTCCTGCAGAGGCAGATAGTGCTTGCGGGAGGATTTAAAATAACGGCTGGCGGATGCATAAGTGATATCATCGGCATTTAAGAGTTTCTCATATAATGCTTTCAGTTCTTCCTGTGTCATAATGATTCCTCCATTTGTAAATTATGATGGTAAACCCATGAAGTTTTTTCGTCAAGCAAAAAGATTTCCCTGATGAAAAACGGGAGAGACTTGTTATAATGGAGATGTCAGTTGTGAGGTTATTATTATGTCATCAGCAGTTTATCCATATTTAGACCGTATCCCCAAAGGAGACGCTTCCGAGACAGTCACACCGGGCTGTCTGGTCCTGGAAGGCGGAGCGTTCCGGGGATTGTACACGCAGGGGGTACTCGATGCCTTCATGCAGAATGATTTGAACTTTGAATGTACGATCGGTACTTCTGCCGGTGCCTTAGCCGGTATGAACTACGTTTCCGGACAGATCGGCCGCAGCGCCAGAGCGAATCTTTCCTCCCGTCATAATTCCGACTTCATCGGAGTGAGATCGTTGCGGAAAGCGCACAGCGTGATCCGTCTGGATTATCTCTTAAAAGACTACAATGCCATTGAGAAATTCAAGGTACGCCGCTTCTTTAATGAAAACCGCCGCTTTGTGGCCGTTGCGACCAATTGCAACACAGGGGAAGCCATGTATTTTGACCGCGATGAGTGCGGCAATATCTTCGATGCCATCAAGGCCAGTGCTTCCATGCCGTATGTCAGTCCGATGGTCAATGTGGACGGCATTCCGTGCTTGGACGGAGGCAGCGCCTGCAAGATCGCCTATCAGTGGGCCATTGATCAGAAGTATGAAAAAATCATCGTCATCAAGACACGTGAATTCGGCTTCCGGAAAGAGGTGTCGGATTCCACGATGGCACAGAAAGTCTACCGCAACCATCAGGAATTTGCCCAGGCACAGGACAGCTCCACTGCCAACTACAACAAGCAGTGCGATGAGATCGACGAACTCTTCAAAGAGGGCCGGATCTTTGTGATTGCGCCAAGCGAACATGTCACGGTTTCCCGGGTGGAAGGCGACATGGAAAAGCTCGGACATCTGTACTGGCTTGGCTACCGAGATGCTCTGGCACAGATGAAAGCCTTAAGGGAATATCTGGCAAAATAACAGTTCCAATGGAACTGTTTTTCTTTCGTGAAGGACATGGTTTGTTTTAAAATAGAACTGTAAGGTGATTGTATGTTGAAAAATATCATATTTGATATGGGAAGAGTTCTCATTGAATTCGACCCGCTCTATTTTATCCGTAGAGAAGGCGTGACGGATCCAAAAGAAACGGAACTGCTGTTGCACGATGTCTTTCAGAATCCGATCTGGCACAACATGGATGAAGGAAAGCTTGATGAAGCGGAGATGTGCGAAAAAGTCCGGGATATTATTCCGGAACATTTGTATCCGATTGCGGTCCGTTTGATCTCCCAGTGGTGGGATCCGATCGTTCCCGTCAAAGGCATGAAGGAATTTGTAAAGAAGTGCAAGGACGCTGGATACGGCATTTATCTTTTAAGCAATGCTTCCGTGATGCAGAAAACCTACTGGCCAAGCATTCCGGGATCGGAGTACTTTGACGGCGGTGTCGTTTCCGCTTATGAGCTTACGGTCAAGCCGGAAAAGAGAATCTATGAGATCCTGCTGGACCGGTATCAATTAAACGCAGAGGAATGCCTGTTTATTGATGACTTGCAGCGCAATATCGACGGTGCGGCAGCAGTGGGAATCAAAGGGTATCTCTTTGATGGAGACGTCAATAAACTGACTCAGTATCTTTTCAAAGAAAAGGAATCATAACCATGAAGAATAAGAAGAAGAAAAAAGATTTGATGTTTTATGAAATCTATCCGACTTCCTTTCAGGATAGCAATCATGACGGTGTGGGAGATCTGAAGGGAATCACAAAGCGGTTAGACTATATTGCCGAATTGGGATTTAACGGCATCTGGCTCAATCCGTTTTACGTCTCGCCGTTTCTGGACGGCGGGTATGATGTAGCGGACTTCTTTGATGTCGATCCGCGCTTTGGAACGCTGCAGGATTTTGATGATTTAATCAAAAAAGCACATGAACTTGGAATCTCCGTGATCGTTGATCTGGTAGCCGGACATGCGTCCTGTCAGAATCCGGACTTTTTGGAAAGTGCCAAATGGGAAAGAAACAAAAAGAGCGACCTCTTTATCTGGAATTCCTCCGTCTGGGACTATGAGCCGAATTACCGTCTGATCGGCGGCATGTATCCGCGTCACGGCAATTATATGGTGAACTTCTTTGCCCATCAGCCGGCCTTCAACTACGGCTTTGCGAAGGTGGAGTATCCTTCCTGGCAGATGAGTTACAAAGATGAAAGAACCATGTTAGCTCGCAATTATCTGTTGGATGTGATGCGCTTCTGGCTGAAGCGAGGAGCGGACGGGTTCCGTGTGGATATGGCGGATTCCTTAGTGAAAAACGATGAGGATAAATCCGCTACCATTGAGGTATGGCAGTATCTCTTTAAAGCAATCCGTGCCGAATACCCGGATGCCTTCTTTGTTTCCGAATGGTCCCATCCGGAAAGGGCATTTGAAGCCGGCTTTGATGCGGACTTTGTTCTGGACCATTGGGATAACTTCTACCATAGACTGACGCGCTCCAATGAAAATACCCGCGGAACTTCCTACTTCCATCACGGGGAGCAGGGAGAGTTTATTTTAAAGGATCTTTTGGAACGTTACGCAGCCGCAAATAAATACCATAAAGCTCTGGCTCTCATCAGCGGGAATCACGATACCACACGGATTGCCAACTATCTGAATCATGAAGAGCTGAAACTGTTCTATCTCATGCTGTTCACGCTTCCGGGTATCCCGTTTGTTCTGTATGGCGATGAGATCGAAATGAAGACAAGCGACATTCCTTCCAGGGACGGCGGATATCAGAGAACGGGAAC
>CADCPY010000067.1 GCA_902803495.1 uncultured Erysipelotrichaceae bacterium | reverse complement strand
GCTGTTGTCGGAATGGCGGCCAGATGCGGCATTTTCACATCGATGATCTTTCCCATATAGGAGGAAAGCTTCGCATCGGAATTTAAGAGGATACAAAGCGCCTTGGCGGAATCGATTGGGGAACCGCCGCCTAAGGCAATCAGGTAGTCACAGTTGTTCTCCTGATAGAACTTGGCAGCATCTTTGATCATCAGATCGTTCGGCTCGGAGTTGATACCGCTGTAAATGGCATAATCCGTACCGATGGAACGTAACACTTCTTCCACTTTGGCAGCATTGCCGAGCTTTACCATCATCTCATCGGTGATGATGCAGGCCTTTTTGCCGAAACTCTTCAGGGTATCGGCAGCACTGTTTAAGGCATTTTCACCGGAGATGATTTTTTTCGGAGTCAGAAACGTGTAGGCCATCTTATTTCACCATGTACTTTCTGACTAACTGCAATAAGGAATCATAACCACCTAAGAACTGGTTGATGGTTGCCTTGAACGCACCGTAATACTGGAATTCTTCCGGAGCAAGTCCGTTTTCTTCATAAGCCTTATTGAATTCCACTAAGGACTTGCATTCGTTTAAGAGTGCTTCGTTGATCGGAGCATCCATGTTGTTCTTAACTTCCACGTTGGCCTGGTTGTATTTTCTCTGCCAGCCATACGGGATGGTTAAGATCAGATCGCCGCCCATGAACTGTTCAAAGTGGTTCAGGTTACGGAAAGCAGCAACCAGTAACTTGGTTCTGTAGTTTCTTTCCTTATAGATACGGTAGGCGTTCTTGAAGACGAAGACACCGGCCATTTCATAGCCTTCGGAAGAGATCAGGGTGTCCGTTCCCTTATAGTAGTTCTTTAAATAGTCATCGACACGTCCGACCATGATCGTGCAGACCGGATGCATCCAGGAAGTGTCATGACCTTCCGCTTCTCTTCTCTTTAAGCCGCGTTCGACTGCTTCCGCAACAGCAAGGGCCTGGGAAGTAGTGAAGGAGACCGTGGCATTGACGGAGACACCGAGGTAGGTGAGCTCTTCCATTGCTTCAATACCGGCCTTGGATGCCGGGACTTTGACCTGGGAGTTTTCGACTGTGGACGCAAGATCCAGAGCCTGCTGTACCATCAGGTCTTTATTCTGATAATATTTCGCATTGGTCTGGAAGGAGATACGTCCTCTCTGACCGTGTGTTTTGTGATAGGTATCCAGTAAGAGTCCGGCCGCTTTGGCACCCACGCGTTTGATGGTATCCCATGCGACATCATCTTCCGTGTAAGTCGGGTTGTTGTCGATGATCTCGTTGATGGTGCCTTCCCAGTCTGCCAGTTCGTTCTTTAAGACGTTATAGACAATGACAGGGTTGGTCGTGGCGCCGCATCCGCCGTTTTCCATGGCATAGGAGAGTTCCTTGCAGGAGCAGGAATCGTTCCAGAGTTCTGTCTGCGGGAATTTCTGAGTCGTTTCAAGTAGTTTGTTCATAATAATGTATCCTCCCATATAAAATTGATAATTTATTGAATAGTTTTTGATAAACTTCTATAATAAAAGTATAGAAAGAAGAAGTTTACCTATGAAATACAATCGACAGAAAGAAATGGAGAAATATCTGAGGGAAAAAGTTTCTGTCAGCAACGAGGAATTACTGGAGAAATTCAACATTTCGATCCAGACGCTGCGCAGAGATCTCAAGTATTTCGAAGACCGCAATCTCATCACCAAGGTCTATGGCGGTGTGATCTACAATGAGGAAACCGATTCTCTGAAGAAGGTGGATTCCTTCAATCAACGGAACACCTCCAACTACGAAGAGAAGGACTATATCGGTAAGCTGGCAGCTCAGGAAGTGGAGGATAACGATGTTATCTTTATCGATTCCGGAACAACGGCCTACCATATGGTGAAATATCTTTCCGATAAGAAGAATGTCACGGTGATCTCTCACTGTCTGGAAGTCATGCAGATGATCATGGATTATCCGAATCTGATCGGGATCTGCGCCGGCGGGACACTGAATCACAGCACCGGAACATTCCTGGTGGATACGAAGTTCTATCCATATAACTATAATAAGGCGTTCATCTCCACGGTCGGTATTTCCACGATGCGCAACTTTACCAATACCCATCTGGAAGAGGGACAGATGAAATCTCATGTCATCTCTCACAGCCATAAGGTCTATATCGTTGCGGACCATACGAAATTCGACGTGATCGCCTTCAATCATTTCGCAGACTTCACGGATGTCGATGTAGTCATAACGGACTGCAAGCCGGCAGAGAAATTCCTGAGGATTTTTGAAAGTAACCAGACGAAAGTTCTCTACTGATCTTACAGTCTAATTATTCCGCTATCCATAAGGAAAGTCAATATAAAAATGATGAAATTGTGGACAAGTTGATAATATCGTGATAATATTTATCCGGTGATACGAGAAGACTCTCCGGATTTTTACATCAAATGTATTAACAAATTTTGGGAGATGTGCTTAAAATAGTAGTTAGAAAAGGGAGGGTATGAATATGCCGTTAATTGATATTCTGAATCCTGATATCATCGATCTGGAAGTATTGGGATCCACAAAGGACGAAGTTCTGCATCATATGGCAAACGATCTTTATAAGAACGATTATATTGACGATGTCGAACAGTTCGTAAAAGACATTTATGAAAGAGAAGCGGAAGGCCCGACAGGAATGGGCTCCGGAATCTCCATTCCTCACGGAAAGAGCAAATCTGTGAAGAAAATCGGTATTGCCATCGGTAAAACAGTGCAGCCGATCCGTTGGGAAAGCGGCATGAGCGATGACGGTTACCAGGATACACATCTGGTTTTCCTGTTCTGCGTCAGCGCCGATAACGAATTCGCCCGTAACCACATGCTCTTGCTGAGCGAACTGGCAGGCAAACTCGGAAACGATGTCCGTGTTACCAAGCTGTCCCAGGCAAAGACGAAAGAAGAAATCATGCAGCTGATTCTGTGTGATGATGATGAACTGGGCGAGACGGAAGTGCTCGAACAGGAAGAAATTGTCGATCTGGACATTGATTTCTAATGTCATCAAAATATACTCACTTGAGTAGTCAATGTTACCAAAACAGACGCAGTTTTCACAAAAAGGGTTGTAAAGCGTATTGTCCTTGAAAGCGCTTTATAATAAAATCATGTTAGCTAATTAAATAAGAAAGGAGTTTCTATATGAAGATTGTTGCAATTACTGCTTGTACTGCCGGTATTGCTCATACTTACATCGTTGCCGAGAAACTGCAGAATGCAGCTGCGGAATTAGGCCATGAATGTAAAGTTGAGACCCAGGGATCTGCTGGTATTGAAAATGAGCTGACAGAAAAAGACATTCAGGAAGCTGATGTTGTTATCTACGCTCATGATATCGCAGTCCGTGGAACAAACCGCTTTGCAGGTAAAAAAGTTGTTGACGTTCCTATCGGTGTAGCTATGAAACAGCCGAAGAGCTTGATCACTACTATCGAAAAGAAATTGGCAGCAAAATAGTAGAAGGGGAAAAATCTACTAAAAAGTCTTAATTAATTAAGCAAAACAAAAAGGAAAGAGGCAATTTTTATGAAATTTACTGATGTAAGAAAACACATCATGACTGGTATTTCATTCCTGATCCCGATGGTCGTTATGGCCGGTATCATGGGTGCTATCCAGAAAGCTTACAAATGGGACGGTGTTCCATTATCTGATCCGACAATCGGTGGATTAAACTATTCCGGTTATTCCATTTTAAAGATCAGCGACTACATCCACATGCTGGGTGAATTAAACGGAAACGGCTTCAACTGGGCATATGCATTCTTATGCGCAGGTATCGCTTTCTCCATCGCTGACAGACCGGGTATCGTTCCGGGCTTCGCTATTGGTTACTATGCAGGTGGCCCAACTAAGACTGGTTTCATCGGCGCTATGCTGATGGGCTTCTTCGTAGGTTACTTTGTTAAATGGATGAAGACTTGGAAATTACCGAAAGCTTTACAGGGTTTAATGCCAGTTCTGATCATTCCTGTGATCGCAACTGCAGTTTCTACATTCGTATTCTTCGGTATCTTCATGAAACCGTTATCCGCATTAATGTTAGCTTTCCAGAAATGGATTGAAGGCTTATCCGGATCCTCCTTATTCGTTGCCGGCGCTGTTATCGGTGCATGTATGGGCTTCGATATGGGTGGTCCAGTCAACAAGACTGCTTCCATGGCTGCAAACGCATTATATGCTGACAATGAAGCTAATGGTGGTATCGGTGCTGCTGCTGAAACTGCAAAGATCATCGGCGGTATGACTCCGGCTATCGGTGTTGGCTTAGCAGCTTTAATCGCTCCTAAGAAATTCACTCGCCAGCAGAAAGATGCTGCATACACTTGTATCCCAATGGGCTTATGCTTCATCACTGAAGGTGTCTTACCATTCGTTGCAGAAGATCCGACTAGAGTCGTTCCTGCTTCCATGATCGGTTCCGCAGTTGCTTCCGGCTTAGCAATGGCTATGCATGTTGAAACTCAGGCTGCTCACGGTGGTGTCTTCGTTGCTCCGACTTCCAATAAGATTGGTTTATGGTTCTTATGCTTAGCATTAGGTTCCGTCATCACTGGCGTTCTGTATGCTGTCATTAAGAAGACTCCAAACGAAGAAGAAGTTGCAGAAGAAGAAATCGTTGACTTAGATATCGATCTCTAAGATTAACAAAAGAAAAACAAAAAGTATTTAAACTTTAGTATTTAATCTACAAGTAAAAGCAAATTCATATAGAAAGTGACGATTTAGCTATGTATGTAAACATGAAATATATCCTTGATAACGCCAACCGCGACGGCTATGCAGTCATGGCAGTCAACAGCGTTAACATGGAAATGGCAAGAGCTGTTATTGAAGCAGCAGAAGAAGAACATTCTCCAATCATCGTTCAGTTCGGTGTTGGTCAGATGACAAAACTGGCTCATCCTTCTGAAATGGTTCCAATGATCAAGGCAATGGCAGAAAGAGCTTCCGTTCCGGTATGCTTAAACCTGGATCATGGCCCATCCTTAGAAGCAGCCGTGGATGCAATCCACTGGGGATTCTCCAATGTCATGCTGGATGCTTCCTCCTTACCGTATGAAGAGAACGTCAGACGTTCCCGTATGGTTGCTGACTTGGCTCATGCAAAAGGAATCAGCGTTGAGGCAGAATTAGGTCATGTCGGACAGGCTGCTGACGGCGATGGCAGAACAGCTGATATGTATACAAGCGTTGAACAGGCTGTTGACTTCGTCAAACAGACAGGCGTTGATGCATTGGCAGTTGCAATCGGTACAGCCCATGGCAAATATCCTGCAGGATATGTTCCGGTTCTCGACTTCAACCGTTTAGCTGAATTAAAAGCTGCATTAAAAATGCCACTCGTATTACACGGTGGTTCCGGATCCGGTGAAGAAAACATCCGTAAGGCTGTTGCTGGCGGAATCAACAAGATCAATGTTTGCACGGATGCATTCCACGCTGCCGAGCTTGCCATGAAGGCAAAATGGGAAGCGGAACCAAATACTGATTACTTAAACATCATGATGGTTGCTGAAGCTGCAATTAAGAAGTTTGTTAAAGATTATATCCGCTTAATCGGTTCCAATGACCGTTATATCTTTGAAGCTGCGGACAACGGCAGTAAAGAATAACACAATCTAAAGCGGAAGTTTCTACTTCCGCTTTTCTTACATTTGAATACAATACTCAATGAGTAGGAAATAAAGGAGAAAACAATATGAGAATTGCTATGATCAATGAATTCTCCCAGTCTGCAAAGAACGCGCAGGTTGTGGGAATCTTAAAAGAAGTTGTCGAACCAATGGGACATGAAGTTGTCAACACTGGTATGACTACGGAAGAAGCTCCGCTTCAGTTAGGTGAACCGGGCTATCTGACATATCTGAACATCGGCGTTCAGGCTGCTCTGTTATTAAACAGCGGCGCGGTTGACTTCGTTGTCACAGGCTGCGGTACAGGCCAGGGTGCTTTAATGGCATGTAACATGATGCCTGGCGTTGTCTGCGGATACTGCATTGAACCGTCCGATGCCTATCTGTTCTTACAGATCAACAACGGTAACGCTTTATCTCTGCCGTATGCCAAAGGTTTCGGCTGGGGTGCTGACGTCAACCTGAGAAACATCTTCAGCGTTGCTTTCGGATCTCCGAAGGGAATGGGCTACCCGAATGAACCGGGCAGAAAAGAATCTCAGAACCGTAACGCTGCCAAACTCGTGGAAGTTAAGGCTGCCGTTGCGAAACCGTTAGTCCAGGCATTATCCGATATGGATCAGGACATCGTTAAGAAATCCTTAACACCGAGATTCCTCGAAGTCTTCAATGCGTATGCAAAAGATGAAGAACTGAAGGCATTCGTCAAGAGCTTATTATAAGAGCCAACAGTATTACAGCGGCACCGAGTCCGGTGTCGCTGTTTTTGAAAGGAGTTTTTATGAGACAGCTGTTCTTACCGCGCTACAGCATCGGAACGGATGCTTACAGCGCAATCCCGGAAATTGTCGAACCGTACGGTAAAAAGGTCGCTCTGATCTACGGGGAAAAAGCATTTGAAGCAAGCAAAAACAAACTGCTAGCGGCCTTGCAGGGATTTGACATCGTTGCAAGTGAAATGTACGGAAAGGAAGCTTCCTATACCAATATCAACCGCTTACTGGCGGTGGAAAAGTTGAAAGAGTGCGATGCTTTAATCGGCATCGGCGGCGGAAAAGCGCTGGATGTCACCAAGGTGATCGGCGACAAGCTGGGTTTGCCGGTATTTACGGTCGCTACCATCGCATCCACCTGTGCAGCCGTGACCAAGATCTCCATCCTGCATGAAGATAACGGCGCATTCAAGGAGATCTACAAACTGAAACGGGCACCGGAACATTGCTTCATCGATACAGAAGTCATCGTCAATGCTCCGTCCAAGTACTTCTGGGCAGGCATGGGGGACACCATGGCCAAACATGTGGAATGTGTCTTCTCCGCCAAAAACGATGTGCTTGATTTCGAGAGCGAATACGGACGCACCATTTCCCGCTTATGTTACGAGCCGATCCTGGAAAAGGGCGTGAAAGCCTATGAAGACGTGAAGAAGCATCAGTGGAGTTTGGAAGTGGAGGAAGTCATCAAGAGCATCCTGATTGCTACGGGTTCCGTTTCCTTAAGTGTCTCGCCGGATTACAATTCCGCCGTGGCGCATGCGCTTTATTACGGCTTAACGGTCCGTGAGTGGATGGAACGCAAGCATCTGCACGGGGAAATCGTTTCCTACGGCACGCTTGTCCAGTTACTTGTGGACAATAATATGAAGGGCTTACGGGAAGTCTACGACTTCAACAAGGCCGTCGGTCTTCCGGTTTGCCTAAAGGATCTGGATCTCACCAAAGACGATCCGTTAGACGACGTTTTAGACGCCACAGTAGTCAATCAGGAGCTGGACCATGTTCCGTTTGCAATCACCAAAGAAATGCTCAGAGGGGCTATTTTAAAGCTGGAAGATTACCAATAAAAAAAGAAGCATCCCGCTTCTTATTTCTGAAGAAAACTGACCGGAATGAGTGCCAGGGCTACGCCGATAGCGGCCAGGATGATTCCCAGTTTTCTGAGCTTTAATTCTTTCTCGTTGTAGTCGAGCTGACGGTGCGGATTCTTCTTCTGCCGAGTGGAGAAGTGAACGCGCACATATCCGATAAGGAACACGCCGGCAAAGGCAAACAGAAACATCAAAGCATCTCTAATTACTACTAAGTTCATATTAACTAGTATATTACAAAACCATCATTTTTCAAGAATCAGGAGGAACCGAAAATGAAAGTTGTTTTAATCCATACCAGTCCTGTTTCCCTGAATGATCTGAAGGCATTATTCAAGGAAATCATCCCGGAAGTTGAAATGGTCAATATCATCGATGACAGCTTACTGGATGAAGTCAAGAAAAACGGCAAGATCAATGCCAATATCATTTCCCGTATGTGCGCATACGTCCAGGTGGCAAAAACACTGAACCCGGATCTGATCTTCAATCAGTGCTCTTCCGTTGGGGAAGCATTCGATATCGCCAGAAAACAGGCCGACTGCAAGACGCTGAAGATCGATGAAGCCATGGCGGAAAAGGCCGTGGAGCTCGGAAGCAAGATCGGTGTTGTGGCAACAGTCGCCAGCACGGTTGCGCCAAGCTGCAATCTGGTCCGCACCAAAGCGAAAGAAGCCAACAAGGATGTCACAGTCAATGAATACCTGGTCAACGGAGCGCTCGATATTCTTATGAGCGGGGACGTCGACAGGCACAACGAACTGGTCATCGAAGCCATCCGCAAGGCGGAAGCGGAAAACGATGTTGTCGTTTTGGCACAGGGCAGCATGACAGCCATCCTGCCGTTATTAAAAGACAACACCAAACCGATTTTAACTTCTCCGCGTTTAGCTGTTGAGCGCGTAAAGAAGGAACTTGGGTTATAATAAGTAATACAGCACAGAGAAGAGGAGGAAAAGCCATGCGCGATATGACAGAGGGGAAACCGTTTTCCCATCTATGGAGGTATGCTTTTCCTCTTCTTTTAGCGAACTGGCTCCAGTTGGCCTACAATGCCATCGATTCCATGATCGCCGGCCGCTTTATCGGCCAGAATGCCTTGGCGGCGGAAGGAATTGCGGCACCGGTGATGAATCTTGTGATTCTCTCCATCTCAGGCTTATGTATCGGGGCCGGTATTTTAATGAGCGAGCAGTACGGCGGCAAAAACATGCCGGCACTGCGCAAGACGGTTGCGGTCACTTTACTCAGCGGAACCGTAATTGCCTCAGTCGTAGCCATCCTTGGCTTTGTCTTTGCCAATCCGCTGGTGGCCTTACTGGAAGTGCCGGAAGATATTTCCGCCATTACGGCGACGTATCTCAGGATCACGTTTTTAGGTGCACCGTTTACCTTTATCTACAATGTGCTGAGCGCGGCAATGAAAAGCGTCGGGGATTCCAAGACTCCGCTGCGCTTTCTGGCATTCTGTTCGATCCTAAATGCCGCTCTGGATATCATCCTTCTGGGTGTTTTCCACAAGGGCATCTTCACAAGCGCCGCCACGACGCTCTTTGCGGAAGCGGCCAGTGCGCTTTTGGCCGTGCATTATCTGATCAGAAAAACACCGGAACTCTTCCCTCAGAAAGAGGAGTGGAAGTACGATTCCCGTATTTTTAAGGATCTTGTCCGCTATGGGGCCCCGACGGCCATGCAGCAGGCGATTCAGCCGATCGGCAAAGTGCTCATTCAGAGTCAGGTCAACATGCTGGGTGTCTCTTCGATTGCCGCATTCCATGCCGTAACGCGGGCAGATGATTTTGCCTGTATTCCGGAGCAGGGAATCTCTTCGGCCATTTCCACTTATATCGCCCAGAACCGCGGTGCTAAAAAGGAAAAGCGCATCGCGGAAGGTTTCTGGACGGGTATCCGCATGGAGGCCGCATACGGCGTATTTATCGCAGCCGTGACGTTCTTGTTACGGAATGTGATCGTATCGCTCTTTGTCAGCGGAGAAGCGGCAGAGGAAGTCATCCGCATCGGCAGTTCCTATCTGTCCGTGATGGCCTTTATGTATCTTTTCCCGGCCATGACCAACGGCTTTCAGGGGTTCTATCGCGGTATGGGCAGAATGCGCATGACGATCTTAGGCACGACGACCCAGATCTCCGTCAGGACGCTGTTTACGATTCTTCTGGCTCCGAAAATGGGAATTCAGGGGATCGCGTTTGCGAGCGGAATCGGCTGGCTTTGCATGTTGTTGTTTGAAGTGCCGATCTGTATTGCCTCACTCAGAAAGATGCAGAATTCAAAATAGAGCTCAGGCTCTTTTTTTATCGGGTAATCGTTAAGATAATATGGTAGAATACACTTTTAGAAAAGGAATCGTTGGATATGGAAAAATGGAGTGTTGAACCGCGCAAGATCGAAATCCGGGGAGCGCGGGTACATAATCTGAAAAACGTGAATGTGGATCTTCCGCTGCATGAGATCGTCGGAGTGGCCGGCGTTTCGGGAAGCGGGAAGAGTTCTCTGGCACTGGGCGTTGTCTATGCGGAAGGCTCAAGAAGATACCTGGATTCCTTATCTACCTATACGCGCAGAAGAATGACAATGGCCGCCAAAGCAGACGTGGACGATGTGCGCTATGTTCCGGCGGCTCTGGCTCTGCATCAGAGACCGGCACTGCCGGGCATCCGCTCGACATTCGGAACGGGAAGCGAGACACTGAACTCTCTGCGTCTGATGTTTTCCCGTCTTTCCTCCCATCGCTGCCCGAACGGCCATTACGTGGCGCCAAGCATCAATGTGGCAGCGGAAATGGAACTGATTTGTCCGGAATGCGGTGTACATTTTTATGCACCCGGGGCCGAAGAACTCGCATTTAACTCCCAGGGAGCCTGCAAATGCTGCGGGGGAACGGGAATTGTGCGCACGGTGGACGAAAGCACACTGGTTCCGGATCCATCCTTAACGATTGATGAAGGTGCGGTTGCTCCGTGGAACTCCCTAATGTGGTCATTAATGACAGATGTGTGCCGCGAGATGGGAGTAAGAACGGATATCCCGTTTGAACAGTTGACAGAGGAAGAAAAGGAAATCGTATATCACGGACCGATGGAAAAGCGTCATATTTTCTACCGTCCGAAGAATAAGGAAACCTTCCCGGCAGCGGAGATGGATTTTACCTATTACAGTGCCACGGCCACGGTATTGAATGCCTTAAATAAAGTCAAAGACGAAAAGGGCATGAAGCGGGTGGAAAAATTCCTGAAGGAAGATGTCTGTCCGGAGTGTCACGGAACACGTCTTTCCGAAGCGGCCAGAGCTCCGAAACTGATGGGTAAGTCATTGGATGAAGTATGTCAGATGACTTTAAAGGAATGCGATGCCTGGGTGGCAAAAGTACCTTCCTCCTTACCGGAAGAAATGCGGAAGATGGCTCAGAGTATTGCGGACAGCTTCCATGAAGTCGCCAAGCGGCTTTTGGATCTCGGACTTGGCTATCTGAGTTTGGACCGCGCGGGTAATACATTATCTACCGGTGAGCGCCAGCGCATGCAGCTGGCCAGAGCGGTGCGTAACCGCACCACAGGTGTGTTATATGTTCTGGATGAGCCCTCCATCGGACTGCATCCGCATAATATCAAAGGCTTAAATGCCGTCATGCACGATCTGGTCAAAGACGGAAACTCCGTTCTGCTGGTCGACCATGATACGCAGATCTTAAAGGAAGCGGACCATATTGTAGAGATGGGTGAAAAGGCCGGAGCGGACGGCGGTACGGTGATAGCGGAAGGAACCATCGCTGAGGTGGAAGAGAATCCGAAATCCGTGATCGGCGGCTATCTTTCCGGCAAGAAGCAGATCAAGATGCGCAAGAGTGATAAAGCACTCTTTGCGGACGGAGAGATCACCTTAAAGACAAAACAGATCCATACGGTCAAGCCGCTGGAGCTGCATATTCCGAAAAACCGTCTGACGGTCGTTACGGGAGTGAGCGGAAGCGGCAAGACCACAACCATTCTGGAGAGTCTGATTCCGGCACTGGAAGCTTCCATTGCTAAGAAGCCATTGCCGGCGCATGTCACATCGATCACGCATGAAGGAATTGATCACGTCAAGCTGATCGATGCCTCTCCGATCGGTATCAATGTACGCTCCACGGTCGCAACCTATGCGAACGTGCATGACGAACTGCGTAAGCTCTTTGCGAAAAGCAAGGATGCCAAGCAATACGGCTATAAAGCATCGGACTTCTCATATAACACGGGATCACTGCGCTGTTTGGTCTGTGACGGCACGGGACAGATTTCCTTAGACGTACAGTTTTTACCGGACGTGAATATCGACTGTCCGGAATGCCGCGGATCGCGCTATGCGAAAAACGCGTCTCTGGTCCGCTTGGAAAACAGCAAGAAGGAAGTCAGCAGCATGCCGCAGCTCATGGCAATGGATGTGAATCACGCTATGGAATTCTTAAGCGGCTATAAGAATGTTACCAACCGGCTGGAAGTCTTAAGCAAGCTGGGACTCGGCTATTTAACACTGGGTGAGGAAACGCCGTCCTTAAGCGGCGGGGAAGCGCAGCGCTTAAAACTGGCCAGCGAGATGGAAAAGCTGCAGAGTGATTCGCTCTTCGTCTTCGATGAACCGACGATCGGTCTGCATCCGTCCGATATCCAGGTGCTCCTGGATGTCTTCAGCGAGCTGATCGACCACGGCGCAACCATCATTGTGATTGAACACGACCTCGATGTCATCCGGAATGCCGACTACATCATCGACATGGGTCCGGAAGGCGGCGAAGCGGGCGGCGAGATCGTCGTTGCGGATATTCCGGAAAACGTCGCAAAATGCGAAAAGAGTTTGACCGGCCGCTATCTCTAACGTAGAATGAAGAAGGAATCAGGAGGTTCATCATGGAATTATTAACGGTTTACGGTCTTTTGGTGGACGATCAGAACCATGATAAAAACTATCACTTTTTCGCCAAGGCGGATGTGTTAAACAACAAAGCGGTTTTATGTTACATTGACCGCATGCTCTTTGAAGAAGGAAAAAGCGCGGATGACACGCTGGAAGAATTACTGCATCAGCGCCCGCAGTACCATCTGACTATTTACGCAACGGCTCTGATCCGTTTAGTGGATACGCTTGGCGGCATCGAGATCGCCGGGAAAAAGGTGAACGGGGAAAAAGCGCTGGAACTTGTGAAAGACGGCAGGGTGGATGAAGTGGCCAATGCCATTGCGGAAGCGTTCCGCAATGCCGGAAACGTCTTCTTCGTCTTACCGAATCTGCTCTCGGTCTTAAAGAATTCCTACCAGACGGACCTGCCGATTCTGGAAGTCGTCAAGACGGTCATCGGCGAAGCGGGACAGCTGGATTCCTATCAGAGCGAGCTTTATCGGGTGAATAAGAAAAATGCGGAAGAGATCTCCGCAAAGCTGAAATAAATAGAAAACGTCATACCCTGAGGTATGACGTTGTTTTTTTAGGAAAGGGCGTTGCGCAGCGTTTCTTCGATAACGCCGATATCTTCCGCAAAGGAACCCTGGACGATCTCATCGGATCCGCCGCCGCGTCCGTTGAACTTCTGATTGAGTTCTTTGATCAGGGAACGGAGCGGTTTTTCCCGGGAGAGAATAATATATTCGACGGCCGCATCAGCCCTGTTCAGAATGGCCACCGTCCCGGCCTTTTTTTCTTCCAGAATGGTGTTGGCATATTTCCTGGCGATATTCCGATCAAAATGAT
>CADCPY010000066.1 GCA_902803495.1 uncultured Erysipelotrichaceae bacterium | reverse complement strand
GATGACGACATTATCTCCCACATGAACGCCCGGACAGATCACGGTGTTGCCGCCGATCCACACATTGTCGCCGATGGTGATCGCCTTCCCGAATTCATAGGTGGAATTGCGTGTCGACGGGTGGATCGGATGGCCGGCTGTGTAGATGGCAACGTTCGGCGCCATCTGGCAGTAGTCGCCTATAGTGACCTGCGCCACATCGATGATCATGCAGTTATAGTTGGCGAAGAAGTTCTTCCCCACGGTGATGTGCGTTCCGTAATCACAGTAAAACGGCGGATTGATGAAGGCATTCTCCCCGCAGTTGATCAGTTCTCTGACGACCCCGGCGATCCCGTCAAAGTCACTCCGGTCCATGAAGTTCAGCTTCTGTAGGATCCTGCGGCATACCTTCTGTTCTTCCATGACGGCGTCATCCGAACAATACGCCAGTTCCCTGTCTCTTCGCTCTATATTGTTCATCTTCCTCTTTTCCTCGTACGAGATTTCCGATATCACTTTTCTGCTCTCAGGATTCCTTATTTCCAGAAATTCTTCCACCCGAACAGGCCCGGCTCGCTTTTTCCGGTCTTCTTTCCATTCTTGTCGTAGTGCGTCACGCCTCCCAGGATGCCGATCCTGCTCTCGCCGACCTTGTGTCCTTTACGGTCATAATGCTTGAAGTCTCCGAAGATCCCCCGGCGGCTCTCGCCGACCTTGCGGCCTTTCGCATCATACTCCGCATAGTCGCCGAAGATGCCCGGCCGGCTCTCTCCGATCTTGCGGCCTTTCTCGTCGTAATGGATGATCTCTCCGAACAGCCCTATCTCACTGCGGCCTTTTTTCTTCATCGCTTCCTCACCGCCTTTCTCTGTTGTCTGTCATTCTAGTCATCCAGCTGTTGGAAATTGGGGTCAGCTTAACATGGCGCCATATCAATTATCTTCCGGATCAGGCGGGGTTTCGGCGGAAATGCAGCCGCGCCCTGTCAGTCCGGCTGCTGGCCGTCATGCGCCTTCCAGGCGCATTCGGTGATCTTCATGTCCGTGAATACTGCCCTGAAGCTGGAATCCTCCGGGCTGCAGGCGTAGATCCCGAAGCTGATCCTTCCGGCGCCTTCCCACATGTGGCAGACGCGCATCTGGGTGAAATGCTCTCCGTCCTGGCTGCACTCGATACAGTAATCATCCTCTCTGCGGCTGAAACGGTACCACATCACCTTCACATCCGCCGGAATCGCGGTGGTAGCCCAGTCGGAGTATCCGTGATTGGTCGCGACGGAGCCGAGATGCTGGAACTCTTCGTTTTCATATTCCACGGAACCCTTCAGCCAGTTCTCCGAATCCAGATACATCACGATCCCGCACTGGTCAAACCGGTGATGACTCTGGGTGAAATCTGTCTTTACGATGAACGAGAAGTACTTCTCTTCCGTCTCCATCTGCAGCACCGGGGCATTGTCATTCCGGAAATGATAATATGTCCGCTGCCAGAGATCGGTATGGGGTTCGGTCGTGATCTCGATCCGCTCCGGCAGGATCCGGTAATCCGCAGGTTCCCTGGTCCATGTCATGTTTTCGAAAGTCATATCTCCAGCCTCCTTGAATTCATGGTGGTCTTTTCCTGTATTCTTTATACCATACAGACGAGTATAGTAAATGCTGCCGATCAACAATTATTTAAGAGAGGCGGCCGGCATAGGTTGCGAACCAAAGCGGACAGTCCTTAAAACAGAAAAGCCTTAACCGGAAGATTCATGTACAGTGCGGTCAGAACCGCACAGTCTCCGGTTAAGGCTTTTTCATGCAGCAACTGATATGACAAAACATAATCGGGAGTACCTATTGACAATCCTGTTCGTTGAAATCCGGCATCTTGAGAATCTTCCCCGCCGCTATGGAAACAAGAATGGCACCGGCCCTTCTTACCTCCCGAACAATCCTTTATGCCTCTTTTCGTAGTCCCTGCGGACAGGCTCCATGGTATCTTCCTCATCCAGCGCCTGACCCATGGCGCAGGCAGACGGGGCCATCCTTGCGCAGGAG
>CADCPY010000065.1 GCA_902803495.1 uncultured Erysipelotrichaceae bacterium | reverse complement strand
CAGAAAAAGATTGAGATTTTTTCTTTTCGTTGTTGACTTTTCAAAGAGGGCTGTGGTATCCTCAAAGAGTCAAGGAGAAAACCCTATGAAACGCACAGGTAGAATGATGGACATGATGATGTGCATGATGATGGCAGATACGACCGTCCGTTTTACCGTGAGTTGGAAATAGAGTTTTGTCAAAAGATAACATTTGGCAGGAGGTCATTCCAACCTCCTGCTTTTTTGTGAGAGGAGAAGAAAAAATGAAAAAGATCACAAAAATTTTACTGGTATTCGCATTATTACTGGCAGCTGTCGGCTGCTCCAACAATGGCGGCGGAGACGCTTCCGCGGACAAGACCATCAAGGTCGGCGCCACTCTGGTTCCGCATGCCGAAATCTTAAAGGGCGTTGTGGCTGACAAGCTCAAAGAAGCAGGTTACACCCTGGAAGTTGTGGAATTCAATGACTATGTCACACCGAACACTGCTTTGGAAGAAGGCGAACTTGACGCCAACTATTTCCAGACACTCGGCTACATGGAAGATCAGAATACAACGGGCGGACTGCATTTGGCAGCTGTGGCAGGCGTTCATATTGAACCGATGGGAATCTATTCCGAAAAACATGCTTCCATCGATGAACTGGCTGACGGCGCCACGATCGGCGTACCGAACGATACGGACAACTACTACCGTGCACTGGATCTGCTGGTTGCTCAGGGCTTCTTAAACGGCACGGACAATGAAACAGTCCTCAACGGCAGCAAGGAACTCAACCCGCACGGATATGTCATCACACCGATCGAAGCGGCAGGCTTACCGAGATCCTTAAGCGATCTGGACTTCGCAGTCATTAACGGCAACTACGCTCTGGAAGCCGGTTTACCGGAAAAGAGCCCGGCCTTACTGATTGAAACATTCGATGCCGAATCTTCCGTCAGAAGAACCAACTACCTGGTTGTCAAACAGGGCAATGAAAACAGTGAAAAGATCCAGGCTTTAGTCGAAGCCATCGTTTCCCCGGAAGTGGAAAAATACATTCAGGATACTTATAAAGGATCCGTCATTCCGTCCTTTGTTGACGCAAACGGCAAACCTTTAAACTAAAGTATGCTATAATCTTGAGGTATGACTTTCATACCGGAAATACGAGGAAGATCAGATGATTGAATTACAACATGTGAAAAAGAGCTTCGGCTCGCTCGAAGTCCTCAAGGATATCTCCATCTCCATTCAAAAAGGGGAGATCTACGGGATCATCGGGCAGAGCGGAGCGGGAAAATCAACACTCTTGCGCTGCATCAACGGCTTAGAGACCTATCAGGAAGGCACCATCACGGTCGATGGGGTTTTAGTGGACACCAAAGACGCGAAGGGATTGCGCAACCTGCAGAAAGACATGGGAATGATCTTCCAGAACTTCAATTTGCTGGAACGCTTAAACGTTTACGAGAACGTGGCGCTGCCGATGAAATTCTGGGGTATCAAGACCAATACGCCGGAAGCCAAGGAAAAAATCAATCATCTGCTCGATCTTGTCGGCTTAAGCGATAAGAAAAATGCCCGGCCGTCGGAACTCAGCGGCGGTCAGAAACAGCGGGTCGCCATTGCAAGAGCACTGGTGTTAGATCCGAAGATCCTTCTTTGCGATGAAGCCACGAGCGCGCTCGACCCGGCTATCACGCGGGAGATCTTAAGCCTGTTACAGAATATCAACGAAACGATGGGCATCACGATTCTGGTCGTGACGCACCAGATGGAAGTCGTCAAGCAGATCTGCCAGCGAGTCTCGTTCCTCAAAGACGGGAAAGTTCTGGCGGAAGGAAAGCCGGAAGACCTCTTCATTCATCCGATCAAAGAGGTGAAGGCCTTCTTACAGGAAGAGAGCGAAATGCTGCCGGAGACCGGCGTGAACATCCAGCTCTTCTTCACGGACAAGTCTTCCGATCCTGTCATCACCATGATGGCCAGAGAATTGAATATCGATTTCTCCATCTGCTGGGGAAAACTGGAGGATTTCCGCTCCAACGTCTACGGCTCCTTGGTTATCAATGTGAGCGAGAAGGACAAGGAAGCGGTCCTCAACTATCTGTATCAGGAAAACGTAGCCTGGGAGGTGCTGGAGTAATATGCTGGAAGTTATCTTAAAAGCAAGTCAGCAGACGCTGTACATGGTATTTTTCTCCACACTGTTCTCGGTGATTCTCGGCTTTCTGCCGGCGATCATCCTGACGCTGACGGCACCGGACGGATTAAAGCCGAACAAACCGGTCTATGAAGTGTTAAGCTTCATCGTCAACGTGTTCCGCTCGTTCCCGTTTGTGATCTTAATGGTCATTGTCATTCCTCTGACAAGAGCCATAGCGGGAACATCCATCGGAACCAAGGCGGCCATTGTTCCGTTAACGGTCTGTGCCATTCCGTTTGTGGCCAGAGTCTTTGAAACAAGCTTACGGGAAACCAACCCGGGCGTGATTGAGGCAGCCCGCAGCTTCGGCGCAAGCGATCTGCAGATCCTCTTCCGCGTCTACTTCAAGGAATCCGTGCCGCGCTTATTAAACGGTGTCATTCTTCTGATCATCAACCTGCTCGGCTATTCCGCCATGGCGGGAACGCTCGGCGGCGGGGGCATCGGAGACGTTGCCATCCGTTACGGCTATCAGAAGTATTCCACACCGTACCTGGTCGTCTGCTCCGTGGTGCTGATCGTCTTCGTTCAGCTGGTGCAGTCGTTCGGAAACTATATTTACAAGAAATTATCCTAGGATGCCGCATATGGCATCCATTTTTTGATGTATAATCAAACGTGAGGTATCACTATGGCACTTACGGAAAAGGAAAGAAATATCATCCGGTTTTACGAAGGGGACGTCCAGGGAGACGATCCGTTTTATTCGGATCCGAAAGCCTACCTGACAATCAATTCGCTCTTTTTTGAGGGAGTGGAAAACGAACTCGCCCGCACGGATGAAAAGAAGAAACTGAATCCGGCGTTTCTGGATGACGATGACAGACTGCTGGATGTGATTACCACTTTATATGAGAGCGGGTATCATCTGAAGAATCCATCAGACAGAGTCTTATATCGCGTCGAGCGCTATCAGGACTACTTAGCCATGAAGGAGAGGGGTGCCACCGTTTCCTTTACTTCCACCTCCACCGCGGGCTTCTTAAATGCCTACTCGGATAAGCGGGGTTTGGCACTGCTTGTCATTCACTTAAAGAAAGGTGTTCCGTGCATCGATATGGCGGAAGTGCTGGACTACTATAAAAAGGCGGAAGAGAGCGAAGTGCTGCTGTTACCGGGAACGGAAGTAAAGGTAAAGGAAATTGAACTGCCAAAAGAGTACCGCAGCATTACCGATATGGACGGGAAAGAGCCTCAGGTGTATGCGGAGATCATCATCGAAGGAATCCGTCCGGTAGAGGAAAAAGAATGTTTGAGTGAGGAATTTGACCGTGAGAAGGCGAAGGAATTCTACGGCTATCTCAATGCGCATAAAAAGCCGACGATGGAGAGTTTTGAGGAATATCTGCACTGGAAAGAGCAGATTCGGGCTAAAATACGGCATAATATTGCGGATGTACAAAAAAATGATATGGAAAATTAAGGGAAAAGATGCGGTAGATCCGCATTTTTTCTTTGTTTGGAAGGAAAAGTTGGACTTTTGTACGGAAAAACAGGGAAAACCGGCTCTGCTTTTGGCTTTGGGTACGGTTATGATACGGCCGAAACAGGCGTAAAACATGCAAAAAACGCCCGTGATTACTTGCTATTTCGCATCTTGAAGTGTAAAATAGTTACAGATTCAGTGAAGAAGAGGTTTTCCTGGAAATCTCGAAAAGCGAGAAGCGTCGGGTGAAAGGCTTCAGAAGAACAGGAAGATTGACACTTTGGAGAATCGTTTCTGAACTAACAGTAGGAAATGACGTTGGCGACGTTACCGCAATGAGAGCACAAACCGTGAATTAAGGTGGTACCGCGCAACTGCGTCCTTAAAGGACGTTTTTTATTTTTAAGGGAGGATTACGATGGCAAACTATCAGACACCAAGAGGAACCCAGGACATTTTCGGAGAAGAAGTGAGAAAGTGGCAGGTTCTGGAGCATTTCATCCGTCAGCTATGCTATCTTTACAACTACGAAGAGATCCGGACACCGGTCTTTGAACATACCGAAGTTTTCAAACGGGAAAACGATTCCTCGGATATGGTCAACAAGGAAATGTATACCTTCGAGGATAACGGCGGACGTTCTCTGACACTGAAGCCGGAAGGAACTGCCGGCGTGATCCGCTCCTACGTAGAGAATAAGATGTACGCTTCCAGCGATCTGCCGAAGAAGTTCTTCTACATCTCTCCGTGCTTCCGCTACGAGCGGCCGCAGAAGGGACGTTTGAGAATCTTCCACCAGTTCGGTACGGAAGTGATCGGTGCGAAGAATCCGCTCATCGATGCGGAAGTCATCGCACTCGGATATACCTTCTTACGGGAGCTTGGCTTACAGGACATCAAGGTGCTCATCAACTCGTTAGGCGATGAGAAAAGCCGGAACAACTACCGTCAGGCTCTAAAGGATCACTTCAGGGATCACATTTCCACGATGTGCGAAGACTGCCAGAGAAGATATGAGCAGAACCCGCTGCGTATTCTGGACTGCAAGGTGGACCAGGACCATGAAGCCATGAAGAATGTTCCGAACATTCAGGACTACCTGACACCAGCCAGCAAGGAATACTTTGAAGCGGTCTTAGCCACACTGCGTGCCTTGGGCATCTCCTATGAGATCTCCCCGAAACTGGTCCGCGGTCTGGATTACTATACGGATACGGTCTTCGAAGTCGTCTCCCTGAACAAGGAAGTCGGTTCGCAGAGCACCATCTTTGCGGGCGGCCGTTACGACAAGCTGGTCAGCTATTTCGGCGGACCGGAACAGAGCGGTATGGGCTTCGGCGTCGGTCTTGAAAGAGTACTTGTCGCTTTGGCAGCGGAAGGCGTGGATGTTCTGGATAAGGAAAGCTTAGACATCTACTTCATGCCGATGAAAGCGGAATATCAGATGAAGGCTTTGGAGCTGGCTACGATTGCCCGCAGCAATTCCCTGACATGCGAGATCGACTATCAGGGCAGATCCATGAAGGCGCAGTTCAAAGCGGCAGACCGGGCAAATGCCAAGGTCTATGCCATTTTGGGCGAAGATGAAGTAAACAACAACGAAGTGACTCTCAAACGGGTCATGACCAAGCAGCAGGTGACGGTCAGCGTTTACGAGATGGTAAACGTGATCGAGAACTGGCTGAATGAATCCCGCGAGGAAGAGGAAGGGAATAACGGCACGGCGTCCAATGACGGCATGCTGAACTAGGAGGATTAGAACTATGCACAGAACGATAGAAAACGGAAAGCTGCGTATCGAGCATGTCGGACAGGAAGTCAAGCTGATCGGCTGGGTCGCCAAGCGCAGAAATCTGGGCTCTCTGGTCTTTATTGACTTAAGAGACCGTACGGGAATCGTCCAGGTCGTCTTCGATGAGACGCTGAGCGATGCCGTGAAAGATGTCCGGAGTGAATATATTCTGGAAGTGGATGGCGTTGTCGAAGAACGCCAGGCCAAAAACGAAAAGATTGCGACAGGAGAAATCGAAGTAAAAGCCAAGAGCGTAACGATCATCAACCGTGCGGAAACAACACCGTTTATGATCTCCGACGAGCTGGATACCTTAGAAGACACCCGTCTGAAATACCGCTATCTGGACTTAAGAAGACCTGTCATGCAGGAAAAGCTGATCATGCGCTCCAAGATCGGAGGCGTCATCCGCCGCTTCCTGGAAGACAACGGCTTTATCGAAGTGGAAACACCGATCTTAACGGCTTCCACACCGGAAGGCGCGAGAGACTTCTTAGTCCCGAGCCGCGTGCATCCGGGAAGCTTCTATGCCTTACCGCAGTCTCCGCAGTTATTCAAGCAGCTCTTGATGATCAGCGGATTTGAACGTTACTACCAGTTTGCCAGATGCTTCCGTGACGAAGACTTACGTGCGGACCGTCAGACAGACTTCACACAGGTCGACATGGAAATGAGCTTCATGAGCGAAGAGGAAATCGAAGAGCTCATGGAAGAAATGATGGCGAAAGTCATGAAGGATGTGAAGGGAATCGATATCCCGCGTCCGTTCAAGAAGATGACTTACAAGGATGCCATGAATACGTACGGTTCCGATAAGCCGGATATCCGGTTCGGTCTGGAACTGCAGGATGTTACGGATGTCTTCCGCAACTCCGAATTTGCGGTCTTCAAAAACGCTCTGGCCATCCGTCAGAGTGCAATCAAGGCTCTGGTTGTCAAAGAGAAGGCAGCCGCAACCCGTAAGGAAACAGACAAGTATACCGACTTAGCCAAGAAGTACGGCGCCAAGGGTCTGGTTGTTGTGAAATATCTCAATGGTGCCTTGGAAGGCTCCGTTACCAAATACTTCACGGAAGAGGAAAAGGCAGCATTAGTCGCAGCGCTGAATCTGAAAGAGGACGCACTCATCATGATGACGGCGGACTACTGGATCAAAGCCGCTACGGCGTTAGGCGCACTGCGTGTGGCCATCGGCAAGGAGCTCAACCTTTACGATCCGCATACGTTTGCCTATCTCTGGGTTGTGGACTTCCCGATGTTTGAGTACGACGAAGACGGCAACCTGACACCGACCCACCATCCGTTCACCCGTCCGAAAGACGAGGATATCCCGCTACTGGATACAGATCCGATCAATGCCAGAGCATATGCTTACGACATGGTCTTAAACGGCTTCGAGCTGGGCGGCGGTTCCTTAAGAATCTATGACGGCGCCATGCAGGAAAAGATGTTTGAAATCATCGGCCTTACGGAAGAAGACATTCAGAGACGGTTCGGCTGGTTCGTGGATGCCTTCAAGTATGGCACTCCTCCGCACGGCGGACTGGCCTTCGGATTTGACCGTATCGCCATGTTACTGACGGAGAGCGATTCCATCCGCGATGTCATCGCCTTCCCGAAGAATGCCAGCGCGGTCTGTCCTCTGACCAACGCACCGACACCGGTCGAAGAGAAGCAGCTGAAAGAATTAAGTATTCAGATTTGTGAAGAATAATTTCACAGGGAGCAGTAGAAATACTGCTCCTTTGCATGTTATAATGAATTTGCCTAGAAGCAAAAACATATTTCCAACACTTAATCTTAGGGAAACCGGACGTATTATCTCCGTGTTGAAGGCCTGAATCAAGGAATCCTGAAGGGATAAACAGGTTACCCACCTGTACATACAGGGAATTAGATGGCTTCTGGGCAAGATTTGTATTTCCGGCCAGTTCCGCAAAAAAGTTGTCAATTTATCGGAATCGGTTTAAAATGAAAAACAGTGAGGTGTTAGTTATGACATTTTGGGGATCTTTAGGTTTTACATTATTAGGAATCATCATCGGCGGTCTGGCAGGATTCTTCCTCTCCAGAAACTATTTCCAGAAGGAACTGGAAAAGAACCCACCGGTCAATGAAAAGATGATCCGTGCAATGTTCATGCAGATGGGCAGAAAACCTAGCGAAGCACAGATCAAAGCAGTCATGCGTTCCATGCAGGCGAATAAGTAGTTCTTATTCGCTTTTTCTTTTTCTCAAGTCAGCCCGGGAGCTTTCCCGGGCTTTTTTTATGCTGTATTCGCACCTTGGGGTAGGGGAGGCGAAACGTTGACAAAACCGTATAAAAATACTATTATAAGAGTACCTAATAGTTTGAATTTAGGTACGAATATGACAGAACTGGAGTTTTCGAGGGTCTACACATCCACGGAATTGAATCTTTTGGGGTTTTCCTCGAACGCCCTCACCGATTTGATTCGCAATAAGAAAATCACACGTGTGCAACGTGGTTTTTATGCGTTACGGAGGGAAGATGACCTTTTGACCATTATCCAGATGTTCCCGGAAGGGATCCTGTGCTTAGAGAGTGCAATGTACTATCACGGCTATTTGAGTGAAATCCCGGAGATCTGGCCGATCGCCGTCGGGAAAAACAACAACCGGAACAAGTACTCGCATTCCACCCTGCCGCTCAAAGCCTATTTCCGCGATGACAAATACATCCGCTTAGGCGTGATGCGCGGGGAATACAAGGACAATCTCTGTTATGTCTACAATAAGGAGAGGCTGATCTGTGACTGCATCCGCAGAAAGGATCTGCTTTCCGAAGCCACCTACCGGTGCGCCATGCAGAAATATGCGGCGGACCCGGATAAGGATCTCGAGAGACTCATGGAATATGCCAGAGAGCTCAGAATCGAGAAAAAAGTGAAACTGCTGGTGGACAGTTTCCTGTAAGGAGGGAAGACAATGAAAAAACATTCATTTCTAATAGCACTGACAGCGGGGCTCCTGTTTGTGAGCAGCGGCTGTACAAAGAAGGATCCGGAACCGGTGGAACCCGTCACTCCCGAAATACAGGAAGAGGCGGTGGACTTCGACTTAGTCGAGTACAAGGTCTACAATCTGGATGCCCTCGATTATCAGTTTGTGATTGCGAAGGTGCGTATCAAAGGAGAGAAAGCCGTAGATTACTCCTTTGCGGATCTCATTACTTCCGAGAATGTGAAGCTGGACTGCAAGGAAGAATACGAAGAGCGGTTAAACAAGAAGGGGATCAGCTATACCCAGTTCAACTTAAGCAGCGAGATCAAATCCCGCAACAACTCCGCGGTGTTCACACTGTTGGTCCCGGTATTAGATAAGAAAGCAAAAAGTGTGGATATCACGCTGAAAGACAAAGTGAAAATTACGATCGATCTGACACAGAACAAGGGAACGGCCGAAGACATCGGCATGAATGAAGACAACACGGTCATCAATACCGAAAACTATCAGATCGAAGTTCTGGGCGGGCATCAGGCGACCGGGGAGAATCTCTTCTACCGCGGTGAGATCGTCGGAAGCTCCACCTCCAATATCTATGTGTTCAAAGTCCATGTGACATCGTTTGTGAAAGATCCGGTCGTGATCACGGACGCGGAATATGTCAGTGAGAATTCCAGCGACACCTTCCACGCTCTCTCTTCCGACTATGAAACGGAAAAGAAGAGGAACCTGATCGATGTCAAGGTGGAAGGCGAGGAGGAAGCCTATCTGTTCTTCCAGGTACTCAACCCGGACAAGCAGAGCTTAACGTTTCAGGGCATTCTCCGGATCAAGGTCAATAATGAGTGGTTTAATGTAAAGGTGGATTTATGATGAAACGATTGTTAGGAAAGGCAGGAGTCATGTTATTGCTGATAGGTTGCATGCTGATTGGCAGCCTCTCTTTCAGCATGCCTGTCTCCGCCGCAAGTAAATACACCGTATCGGACATTCAGGCTGACGGTTCCTTGAAAACCATCGGCGGTTTTGAAGATTTCTATCAGGCGGAAGCGGAAATGAAGAAATACCCGAACGGGGTCATTACCGCAGACTTCGCCTACAGCCGCACAAAATACATTGCCATGACGCGCGGCATCGCGGTCAGCTATTCGTTCCGCCGCTCCATCAACGGCGACTATCTGACCATGCCGATCTTCCAGTACGAGCCGGGGAAGAACGTCAAGAATGCGAAACAGACCTACGTGGCATCGCACAATGAAATGCAGTACTACAACACGGTCTGGAATTCCAGCGACGGCTGGATGGTTCATGTCAACCTGGGCGGATTTGACGGCTATGCCTATCTGCAGCAGGTGGACCTGATCCCTTATATCTACTTTGAAAACGGTCTGCCGATCAATCTGGGTGGAGGAAGTTTGGACGATCCGTCCGAGCTCTTTACCATCACACCGCACCGTGCCCGCTTCGAAGTCCGCAACGGCGAGATCTTCTTTGTGAGAAACTCTCTCTACAACGACCGCGTGACACACAATCTGGCCATGGGTCCGGCGGATGAAGCCTGGATGGAAAATGGCAAGACGTACTATTCCAACGACTTTATCCATTACTATACGGATATCGCCTGCACGCAGAACGAACATACGTACTACAACTACTACATGTTCCTTCCGGTGCGCTCCAAGAGTTTCTGCAACCCGGCCACCTTCGACAGCTACATTCAGCAGAAGACCGGCGGAGACTCCGTCATGGCTGCCAATGGCACGGCGAAGCTCTTCTTCGACTGCCAGGATCCGTACGGCATCAATGCCTTACTTCTGTACTCTTTGGCAACTCATGAATCCGGCTGGGGCGCCAGCTACATCGCCAAGACAAAATACAATCTGTTCGGCTGGTCGGCATACGATGCCAACACCGGTGCCGCTACGGAATATACAGGTGTCGCAGACTGTGTCAGCCAGATGGCCGGCATGAACATGCGCCGCTATACGGAAACCGACTCCGTGCTCTTCTTCGGTGCCTACTTCGGAACCAAGGGCAGCGGATTCAATGTAAAATACGCTTCTGACCCGTACTGGGGCTTACAGGTGGCGTGCCGTGCCTACATGTTCGATAAGATGAACGGACTTGTGGACTACAAATATTACAAGATCGGTGTCATCAACGACGATACCGGCTTCAAGGAACCGCTCCGCACACAGGCCAACGGCTCCAGTGCCGTTTCCTTCTATGCCAACTACGGCTCCACATACCAGAAGAACCATGTCCTCTTACTCACAGGGGAAGAGAACGGTTTCTATCAGGTGCAGTCCTCTTCGGACTTAAATGCCGATAAGACTCTGCCGGCATACGATGCGAACCAGATGCGTACCTATAACTTCCTTAACAGCACATTATATGTTGCGAAGGATAAAGTCTCTGTCATTTCCGGCAGCAAGTACAACCCGGCAGGTGCCGT
>CADCPY010000064.1 GCA_902803495.1 uncultured Erysipelotrichaceae bacterium | reverse complement strand
CTCATCGGCGATGACCAGTTTCGGGTCACAGCTTAAGGCCATACCGATCATGACTCTCTGACGCATACCACCGGAGAGTTCATGCGGATACATGTTGTAAACACCTTCGGAGTTGGCGATACCGACGAGTTCGAGTAACTCGATGGCACGCTTTTTCCGGGCTTCGGCTGTCTTTAATGTCTTGTCTTTTAATTCCAGAACTTCTTCAATCTGTTCGCCGATCTTGAAGACCGGGTTTAAGGATGTCATCGGTTCCTGGAAGATCATGGAAATGTAGTTACCGCGGATGTCCTGCATAACAGAGATCGGAGCCTTGGCAATATCGATTGCCTTATCACCAAGATTCAGACGGATCTCGCCTTCCACGACCTGTCCCTGCGGACGCTGTAAGAGCTGCATGATGCTTAAGCTCGTGACGCTCTTGCCGCAACCGGATTCTCCTACGATACCGACTGTCTTTCCTGTCGGGACGTTGAAGGAAACACCGTCAACGGCCTTGGAAGTACCGATATCCGTGAAGAAGTAAGTATGCAGGTTTTCCACTTCCAGCGTATTGTTCTCATCGTGCATTTTTGTGAGGTATTCACTTTCAGGCACGTTTTTTCTTTTATAGCGTTTTTCCAGTTCATTTGTTATTCTGCGGTTCTCACGGGAAATACGGCGTGAGTCTTTGGCCGACAGATAACCTTCAGGTTTGTTTTTTGCCATGATGGATACCCCTTTCTATCGTTTCATTCTCGGGTCGAAGGCATCACGTAAGCCGTCGCCGACGAGGTTGAATGCTAAAACTGTTAATAAGATACAAATACCGGCAGGGATCCATACCCATAAGTAAGTTGTTAAAACGTAAGTATCGTTAACACCGTTGATGATGTTACCCCAGGAAGCAAACGGGAAACGGACACCTAAGCCTAAGTAGGACAGTGTGGCTTCCGTTAAGATTGCGGAACCTAAGCCCATCGTTGCGGAAACGATCAGCTGCGGGATAACGTTCGGTACTAAGTGCTTGAAGATTCTTCTCTTGACACTTAAGCCTGTTGCTTCGGTTGCCGTCATGAATTCCTGTTCACGTAAGGAAAGGATCTGACCTCTGACCATGTGGGCAATGCCCGGCCAGCCTAAGAAACCTAAGATCAGCATTAAGTACAGCATACGTAACTGCGGTTCGACACCTAAGGCATCCATCGCCGCACCGATGATGATTAAGATCGGAGTGGACGGGATACAGTACATGACATCAACAATACGCATGATCAGGAAGTCGACCCAGCCTCCGAAGTAGCCGGAGATACCGCCCATGACGATACCTAAGCTGGTTTCCAGGATAACGACGATGAAGCCGATGATCAGGGAAACACGGCCGCCGTACATCAGACGTGTCAGCATGTCCATGCCGTAACCGTCTGTGCCTAACGGGTGGGTCTTGCTTGGTGCACTGTATAAATCGTAAACATATTCCTGTTTGTAGCTCTTAATGACCCAGCGGTTATCCGCAGCATTGTAAGCCACAACATATTCTGTTTCTTCACCGGTTACCGGATCCGGATAAGTGAAGGAAACTTTTTCGTTTTCCCCATTACGGGTGAAGTTTCCAGCTTCGTCATTGGATTCCAGGAAGTACTGGATTTCTTCCTTGAATTCACGGCTGAAGTCCGGGTTGGAGCCGATCGGGCTGACAACATAAGAGGAAATATAGCCGATCTCATTGCCGTCGACCGCAATACCGCCGTCTTCGGAAACGGAATAAGTTTTCCCGTCTAAGACAAATGTATTGACTTCGGCTTCACCGACATCAACAACTTCCGTTCCTTCCGCAGGTGTCGTACCTTCGGCAGGAGTGGTTTCTTCCGGAGTTTCCGGAACTTCCGGAGCTTCGTATAAGAATACCTTTAAGGCATTGTATGCAATGTCAAAGTTGCTGCCGCCGTCTAAGTTGACGATATCCTTGGCAACCGCACCGACGATCTCACCATCGACCCATACGGAATAGAAGTCCGTGCCTTCCTTGACCAGTGTGTAAGTCAGTTTGTCATTGCCGGAGACATACGTGTCTTTACCCGTATTGATATTTAATACGGCGTAGGCCTGCGCAACGGCATCGAACTTGGCGCTGTCCTTGACCAGATAACGGAAGTCCGTATTACGCTTCGCACCGGCGATTTCCTTTAAACGTGTGTCGTAGCGGTAGAAGAATTCCTTTTCACCGTACGGGGAGATCATGCCGCCCACGAAGGAGAACAGGAACATAATAATCAGGATGATCATACCGACAACGGCCGTACGGTTACGGAAGAACCGTTTTGCGACCATTGCGCCCGGAGAGAGAACCTTGACACGGCGGTCATCGTTCAAAGAATACTCTTCGTTTTCTTCGACGCCGACGTTCTTTTCAACATCATAATCTTTCTTTTCAGACATGTTCTTTCTCCTTTCTACGCGATTCTTACCCGTGGGTCTACCACAGCATAAAGAATATCAGTAATGAGGTTGCCAATCAAAGTCAGAATGGCAAGGAACACCATGTAGAACATGGAGAACGGAATATCACCTTCAACCATGGAATGGTAGGAAGTGTAACCGATGCCTGGAATGGCGTACATTGTTTCCGTAATTAAGGCACCGCTGAATAATCCCGGCAGAGAACCGCCAACGATCGTAACAAGCGGAATCAAAGTATTACGGAATGCGTGCTTGTAAATAACTTCATGTTCCGGAACGCCCTTTGCACGTGCAGTACGGATGTAGTCTGCACCTAAGACTTCTAACATATTTGTTCTTGTATAACGCATTAATGAACCGATGCTTAAGACAACTAACGTTGTGATCGGCAGCACCAGATGGTGCGCTTTATCCAGGAATTGTCCCCATGGGCTCAACTGCTGATGGTATCTTCCGACTAAGCCGAACAGTTCGAACCAGCCTAACTTGACTGAGAAGACCAGCTTCAGCAAAGACGCAAAGAAGAATGTCGGCAGAGAAATACCGGCAAGGGCAATAATGGAGATGGCATAGTCCAGACGGCTGTACTGATGTGTCGCCGCGACGATGCCGAGCGGAATGGCAATGAGAAGTTCCAGCACGAAACTGATCACACCCATAATAAAGGAAAGCCAGACAACGCTGTTAAACTTCTCCGTAACCGGAACAGTCCATTTCCAGCTGTCGCCGAAATCCCCTCTGATGGCATTCCCTAACCAGCCAAAGAAACCAGGAATGATTCCCTTGTCCAGGTTATATGCTGCATTTAATTGATCCAGCCATTCCTGATAGCTTTTGGAGTTTGGCTGCATTGACTTCTGACGGGCAATTGTTTCTACGTAAGAAGTTGGTAAACATCTCATTAATCCATAGATACAAAAACTTACTAATAACAGAATTAAAACGGAAGCCAATAATCTTTTTATAATATACTTTTTCATAGTTCCCGTATCCTTTCTTTCAAAGGGCTTAAATATTATAACATATTGAATAGCACATCAACAATGTGCTATTCAATATGTATTAGGCTGCCCCTGTTACAGAGCAGCCTAATAATTCATTCAAAATGTTACTTGCTCAACAAGAATTATCTGAGTTCAACCTTTTCGATTTCAGCTAACCATCCATAGAATGGAGTGATATCTTTAACCACAGTGTCTGTGTTAACTCTCTGAGTGGAGAAGATAACAGCATTCTTTCTCTGGTAAGTCGGAACTTCAACACCCCAGTCAAGGATAATGTCAAGGCACTGTTTGTATAATGTCTTTCTGAATCCCTGGTCGGAGCTCTTTAATGCCTGAGCCATTAAGCTGTCTAACTGATCATCAGCAATGTGATAGTGGTTAGAACCGGAAGCGTTTGCGCCATTGTAGACCTGAGTCATATCTGGGTCAACAGTGGAACCCCAAGCAGCTGCCCACATATCAACTGTAACTGCGTCTAATGCATCCCATAATTCAGAGCTGTTTGCTAAGTCTTTGATATTTAATGTGATGCCAAGTGTTGCTAAAGCTTTGGAAGCTTCCTGCAGGACCATGAATGCCGGGTGGTCACCAGTACCATCAGCTGGGATCCAAGCAGTGAACTCTAATCTGCCGCCTTCTGGAGCAGTAGCTGTGAATGTACCATCGCCCTTGTCAGCGAATGTGTAACCAGCAGCTTCGAACCAGGATTTTGCACCGTTCAGTGCAGCAGCATATCTGTCTTCAGCGCTCATACCGTCAGTGTATAATGCATTGCCGGCTGCGTCTTTGCTGTATGCAACTTCATAACCATCATCTGTAGTCTGCGGAGCAGCCCAGGATGTGTTGGAAATTGGGTAGTTGATGACAGAACCTAATTCACCATAGTAGGAAGAAATAGCTAATTCACGGTAAACAGCATAGATTGTAGCGAAAGCTTTACGTAATGCCTTGGAAGCATCGCTTGCTTTGTTTTCTTTGCCGCCGATGTTCATCGTATCAGCACAGATACCGATGTAGCCATAGCCTAAGTTCTCGACCATGTCTGTAGTAATAACGTCACCAGTTAATTCACCGTTGCCGTTGTACTCTCTGATCTGGTTGGCTTTGTTAACGTTGAAGGACGGATCGGAGACATCCAGAGTTCCGGCGACGATACCGTCTAATTTATCAGTATCGGAACCTTCTTTGAACTGGACATATTTCGTCTTCGGAGCGCCTAAATAGTAAGTGTCGTTTGCTTCGAAGTAAACAATACCGTCTTTGTATTCAACGAATTTGTATGGACCAGCGCCCATTGGCTGAGTTGTTTTTGCTTTGATCGGGGATAAGTCGCCCTTAGTGAAGCCCATTTCGGAGGAGCCGTCACCATAGTAGTGTTTCGGAGCGATTGTAACGCCTAACTGATATAAAGCAACAGCACTGACTTCGTTTAAAGTAATACGTAAGCTGTAGTCGCCTGTCTTTTCGATACCAGTGATAGTGTCAGCAGAATCACCATATTTGATACCAACAGAATAGTTTTCTAAAGTCGGGAATAAATCCGCAACAGAAGAACCAGCGTTTTCTGTGTTGATCATGCCGGCAACATCGTTACCATAGGAAGCCTGTAATAAAGCTGCGAAGTCTTCAACAGTAGCATCAGCTGCTAAGCCGCCGAATCCCCAAGCTGCAGCTGCTTCAGCAACAGTAGTAGCATAACCGTTGTTAATGCAGTAGTCAGCGATTTCCTGTGCTAATGCAACGGAAGCTGCATCATATTCTGTCCAGAAAGCAGTCTGAGTTGCTTCATCCCAGAATGTGAAGTCAGCATTGTCTCTGCCAGCATTGATTAATAAGTTCTTTAATGTGTCGATACCGGAACGGTATTCAGCCATACCTTTGATTGGTAAGTTCCAGAAAGTGGAAGATCCATCATAAGTCGGGTCGGATAATACATACATTGTGAAGATAACGTCATCGATAGTAGCTGGAGTGCCATCGGAGAACTTGATGTCATCTCTCATATCGAAGTCATAAGTCACAGTGCCGTCAGCGTTTTCTGTAACTTTGCAGTTCGCTGCGCCATAGTATGTATAGTCTGTTCCGTTGTAAGCAACTGTTTCACCGTCTTTTGCATTTAATAAGACAGCGCCAACACGGTCAGATGGTAATAAACCAACCTGAGTCATTCCCTGAACATCCTGGTCATATGCTGTATCAGCAAAGAACGGGGAGAACTTTTCAGAGAAGTTGGAGTAGCCAACAACGAGAGGTTTGTTTTCGTCGACAGGCTGTGTATCCGGAGTGTTATCTCCACTTGGTGTTGTGTCGTCAGCTGGTTTGCTGCAACCGAACATTGTGAAGACTAACAGTGCGGACAGAAGCGCGACGAGTAAACGTTTCGCATTTTTCATAAAACTTTCCTCCTGTGAAAATGTCTTCCGACAGCTCTTGCAAAGCTGCCGCATGCAAAGCTACGAAATGTTTTGCATATAATGTATTTTACTTTCATAGATATGGTTTGTCAACAAAACTTTTAAACAATCTTTCATTTGTTGCAGAAAATATTTCTGAAACAATTTTCATTTCGTTCACCGCATTTTCACAAACTGGTATACTTCGAGTACCAAAAAACAGGGTTTATTCCCCTGTTTGGTGAAGAAATTGTAAAATTGTTGTCACAGTTTGGTCAATTTGCTCCTCGGTTGTGATGAAAGCCTCGTTATCTCCCCTCTGCTTCCCGTACGTGCCGAACTGGGCGTGGTTTCCGCCTTTCAGAAGCACTTCTGTGCTGTCTTTCGGCCAGTTTTCTTTCTTGTTTTCATAGACGTCCCACTCCAGGCACCCGTCATTATCGCCGGCAACGGACAGCAGGCGCTGGGAGGCGTTCAGCGGTTTGGTCGGATAGCTGGCCAAGAGGATCACGCCTTCCACAGTTTCATGCTCGGAGGCGTACTGTGCCGCCATTGTTCCGCCTAAGGAGTGCCCCGCTAAGTAGACATGCTCATAATCCGTATCCCCCAGAATACCGTCTGCGGCATTTTTCTCAAAGACGGCCATATGAAACGGCATCTTTATTATATATATGTCGATTCCGTTTTCCGCCAGCTTTTTTGCCAATGTCACATAGGCATAAGGATCCACTTTGGCACCGGGATAGAAGATGATCGCCGTATCGCTCTTCTCAGGCGCTTTACAGGCGATATCCGACGTTTTCCCGTGCCTTTCCTCTTTCACCTCTGCCTTTCCTTCCAGCATCAGCACCGGAGTTCCTTCCGCTTTCTGATACGGCAGTAAATAGGCCAGAAATCCCATTGTAAAAATCAAAACGGACAAACCCGCAGCAAGAAGGAACCGCTTCCCCTTCCCGCTGTTTTTCTCTTTCATGATTGCTTTCATTAAGACAGTGCCGCAGAAAACGGACACGGCTAAGGCAATTATGCTGTAAACTGCATATTTCATATTTCTAACTGCTCTTTTCTGAAAAAGAACCGGGTTAAATCTCCTCCCCGGTCTTCTTAAACTGAATCTGTTTGTACGTCAGAGATAACAGCTTCTGTGTGATCTCTTTCGTTAAAAAGAAACTGACAACCTTGGTACAGAGATAGACAAGAGAGAACAGGATTGGATCCGCACCCTTGATGAGGATGAAGATCACTGCCGTCGCAAAGGCGAAGATATGGTTTCCCATCAGTGCCCCGCCGTAGAACTGCACCCGCTTGTAGCTCTTCTTGTATTTGTACTCTCGTATCACCGCGCTTTCCTTCATAACGAGGAAGGCGTTGAATAAAAGGCCAAGGAACAGGATTTCCAGTACATAAGGAATAAAGACGTAGAACGCGCCTACCATGCCTTGAAACGGCACAAAGCCGGCCACCAGTAACATTACGGTATTCCCGATCAGATACAGGAAGACCCGCTGAAAGAGCGGTTTGTATTCCGCTTCCTTCTGCTCCAGCTCGAAGACGTTGCCCTGATATTCGTATTCATTGGCGTCATTCAGCTTGAAATCGTTCAGGTAGCTGTAGCGTCCCTTATATTCTCTTTTCTTTTTTTCTTTCTTTTCGCTCATTATTCGATTCCCGTTAAGTCGTATTCATCCAGGAACTTCTTGGCTGCTTCGCAGATGCCCTTTAATGTCTCCTCTTCAAACGGAGAGAGCAGATCCGCGTTGCGTAAGAGTTCCGTAAAGACCTTGCTGCCGCCCATGCGGGTATAGGCCATGTAGTGCTCCCAGGCATTCTTCTGATCTTCCTGAATCATCTTCCAGAATTCCAGAGCCACCGTCTGTGCCAGGCAGTAGTCAATGTAGTAGAACGGGGAGGAATAGATATGGTGCTGTCTCTGCCATGCTTCCCCGTCCGCATAGAACGGAATCTCACCGTCCAGCTTCATCCACGGCATGTAGACACCCTGCAGACGTTTCCAGACAGCGTGGCGTTCTTTCGGTGTATATTCCGGATGCTCGTAGACTTCATGCTGATAGTGGTCCACTAACGTTCCGTAAGGAATGAACGTGACGGCTCCGGCCAGATGGCTGTAGAGATATTTTCGGGTATCTTCCTTGAAGAAGAGTTCCGCCCACGGCCAGGCGAAGAATTCCATGCTCATGGAGTGCACTTCACAGCTCTCCATGCTCGGCCAGATCGTATCGAGCGGAATGCGCTTGCGGTTGACGTAACAGGCAAAGGCATGTCCCGCTTCATGGGTCACGACTTCCACGTCGTGCTGTGTTCCGTTAAAGTTCGCAAAGATAAACGGCACTTCATAGTCCGGTAAGCCCGTGCAGTAGCCGCCGGCCTGCTTGCCTTCCGTGCTCTTTACGTCTAAGAGTTCATTGTCCATCATGACATTGAAGAATTCCGAAGTTTCCGGAGAGAGTTCGTTGTAGAACTTCAGACCGGCTTCCAGGATCTCTTCCGGTGTTCCTTTCGGCGTCGGATTGCCGCTGCGGAAGGACAGTGCCGCATCCGCATAGCTGAGCGGATAGCTCTTGCCGATCCGTTTGGCCTGGGCTTTATAGATATCCGAAGCGATCGGGACTAAGTATTTCACTACGGCAGCACGGAACTTCGCGACATCTTCCTTATGGAAGCAGTTGCGGTTCATTCGGTCATAGCCGAGCGGGATGTAGTTTTCATATCCCAGCATTTTGCCCATCTGATCTCTTAAATGAACGAGCTTGTCATAGATCTCATCCATTTTGTCCTGATGTTCCTTATACCATTTGCCTTCCGCCTTCCATGCGGCCAGGCGCACTTCGTCGTCCAGCGCATTTTTAAACGGTGTTAACTGGCTCAGCGTATAGACCTTGCCGTTAAAAGGAATCTGAGCGCTGCTTAAGAGCACTTCATATTCATCGGTCAGTTTGTTTTCCTCCTGAAGCAGAGGAATCAGTTCCGGTGTGAAGCTGCGCAGATCCATTTCGGCATTGAGGAATGTCACATCGCCGAACTCTTCTTCGAGCTCTTTGCGGAACGGACTTTCGAGTACCGTCTTTGTCCAGGCGATGGCCGCTTCCTGAATGAGCGGTGTCACATGGTTCCAGTAGTTATTCTCTTCTTCGTAGAACTTGTCTCTGGTATCAATGGAGTGACGGATATTGACCAGTGTCATCATCGTGCGGACGTGACGGTCTTCCTGATCCTTTAATACATATACTTTCTTCGCATCTTCATAGGTAACCGCATTCTTCATCTTTGCGCTTAAGGCGTTCAGTTTCTGAATGATCTCATTGCTGTCGATGCGCTCATATTTCATTTCTGAGAATTTCATAACGATTTCCTCCGTTCATCATATCGGTTCTATTTTAACATGATTCTGTTTTTTTATCCGTTTTTACGTTATAATCTTATCGGAGAATTACCCAAGCGGTTGAAGGGACCGGTTTCGAAAACCGGAAGTACTGAAAGGTAGCAGGGGTTCGAATCCCCTATTCTCCGCCATAAAACAAATGAAAGCTATCCTGCCGATAGCTTTTTCTTTTATAAACTGTAGTCGATATGGTACGTGTCATTGATCACGTAACACTCATAGTCGTGCGTGATGCATTTCTGATACATCTTCTGATTCTCCTCAATCAGGTATTCCATGCTGATACCGTCATCCTGTTTGCGCTTTTCAATGACGTCCGCGTGGTTTAGGATCGACTGGTAGTTCTTTTTGATATAGTCTTCACTCATCACAAGACACAGATAGCGGATCTGTGTCATTTCTTCCGGCGTGAAATCATTGCACCACTCTTCCGGAATATAACAGCCTTCCACGATCATGTTCTGCTCATTCTCGATGGCTGTTTTTACGATACCCGTAATGATTGGCCACATGTATTCCGTGATTTTCTCATCCTCTTCCGCCGTAAAGTCCACCTTTCCGCTTCGGATCAGTCCCATTTTAATGTGATCAAGACACAGATACGGATAGCGCGGTATTTCTCCATTAAGTGTTGCGCAAAGGCCGTTTTTCCCGTGTGGGTCGCTCCGTCCAGCAGTAGTATCATCGCACATTTCCCCTTTTCTTCTTTCTTGGCGGCTTTCTTAGCGGCGTTCAGAGCCTTAATGACGCTGAAGAGGCAGAGAGCTGTTAATAAGAAGGAGATGATGGCATTGATGAAGCTGCCGATCTTGATCTGTCCTAACATAAGCTG
>CADCPY010000063.1 GCA_902803495.1 uncultured Erysipelotrichaceae bacterium | reverse complement strand
TATTTAAGGCTTTTTCGTTATGCTTTTTTCTTCTTCAAGCATTTTCCTTAGAAAAATGCTTGACTTCTTCATAGCTGGTCTCCTGATTCCAATATATCCCGAAATGAGACCAGATACAATTGAAACTTTTCTTAATGCAGCTCTTTGATTTCCTCCCAGGAGAATCCCTCTCTGCCGAAATGACCGAAGTTGCAGGAAGCACGGTAGATCGGTTTCTTTAAATCCAACTCGGCAATAATATTGGCAACGGAGAAGTCGAAGTTGCGTTCCACAACGGCCAGAATCTCATCATCGGACAGTTTGGACGTTCCAAACGTATCCACATAGATGGAAAGCGGTTTGGCGCGTCCGATCGCATAAGCTACCTGGATCTCGCACTTGTCTGCATATCCGTTGGCAACTAAGTTCTTGGCCACATAACGGCAGTAGTAGGCTGCGGAGCGGTCCACTTTACTCGGGTCTTTGGAAGAGAAGCATCCTCCCCCTACCCGGCCCATGCCGCCGTACGTATCGACAATGATCTTTCGTCCCGTTGTGCCGGAATCGCCGAAGGAACCGCCGACAATGAAGGATCCGCTCGGATTGATATAGAATTTGGTATTTGCGTCCATCATCTTCTGCGGAATGACCTTGTTAATGACTTCCTTGATCAGTAAGTCTTTCAGTTCTTCCTGGGTGATCTCACGGATGTGCTGCGTGGAGATAACGACTGTATCGATCCGCTTCGGCTTGTCGTTTTCGTATTCGACCGTAACCTGTGTCTTGCCGTCCGGACGGATCCGGCTGTCTCTCTTTCTTAATTCCTTTAACTCTCTGCTTAATAAATGCGCATAGTGGATCGGTGCCGGTAAATAGGAATCCGTTTCGTTTGTCGCGTAGCCGAACATCATGCCCTGATCTCCTGCCGAGATGGTATCATGTGCCACGGCAGAATCGATTTCCGCCGACTACAGACCGATCTTTGTTTTGACATGATACTGCTCTTCATAACCGATCGCCGCGATGACGGAGAGCGCAATGGCGCTGTAGTCGAGTTCCGCTCTGGTATTGGCTTCTCCGTACAGGAAGATCTCATCGTCCTTGATGGTTGCTTCGACGGCCATATGGCTGTTTGGGTCCTGAGCTAAGGCCGCATCCAGAATCGCATCGGCGATCTGGTCACAGATTTTATCCGGATGTCCGTCCGTTACGCTTTCGCTGGTAAAAAAGTAATGTTTCATAAATAAAAAGTCCTCCTTTAAGCCACAAAGAAGGATAAGAAAACCCATCGTTCTCGATGGGCATGCTACGAATAAAGCGCTGTCCATCGAATCAAGCTTTAGCACCTTTCCTTTCGGGGGTTGCTGTGTAGTCTTCGGGCTTGTCCCTCGTACACTCTTTATGGCTGTACTTCATTATATCTGTTATGTCTGTGTTTGTAAAGGATCAGTGGAAATATATTGCTATAAAGCCGATCGTATTGATGGCCAGATTGGCGCAGGCATGCATCAGGTAGCTGTCTTTCAGATCGTCATTCCGCAATGATACATACTGTAAGACGATTCCCGTCACAAAGAGACAGAAGAGCGAGAGAAGAAAGATCAGCGGGGAGAACCAGGAAGACATGATTCCGATATGGTATAAGGCAAATAGAAGCGAACTGATCAGATACCCTGCTTTTTTAGAGAATGCACTGTTACCAAGATGATACAGAAATCCCCGGAAGAAGGATTCTTCCAGAAACGAATTCACGACCATGATATACAGAAAGGCAAAGATGCAGTTGCTGCGGTTGATTCCTTCCTTTTCGGACAGCCTCAGCTTAATGGAAGTTAAGTCGATTTCATTTCGGAAGATAAAAAAGCCCAGCATGATCAGCGCATAGCCGATCAGCATCAGAATCAGCAGTTTGTTATTCTTCTTATTGCGGAACCGTATGATCTCCTTGACCGGTTCTTTTTTGGTTATGGAATACAGAATCAGAGGACATAAAAACAGGAACAGTTTCGCGGCACTTTTCAGGATGTAATTCGGATGGGCTAGCGATTCAAAGAGCACCATCAAAATGACACACAGTACCGATAAGAATAGAAATTGTAAGTTCCTGTTTTGTTTCATCTGCTTATTTTTCGAAAATAACTCCGCCGGCCTGGGTCGGATGATCCATATAGAAGACCTCTTTCCCTTTGGCTTTATACTTTAAGATTTCCAGTACGATCAGAATATCACCTCCGGCCGATACGGACATTAGTATTCCGAACGCCAGCCAGAAGAACGAGTGGAACGGAATCGAGATAACAGACGGAAAGATGCCAAGGACCAATAGCGGCATTAAGGCACCGAAGATATACTGCCCTTTTTTCAGCGGCTGCTTGCATGTCGCATACGGCGTGAGATACTGCCACATGATACCGAACTCAATGTCTTTCATGCCGTTCGGTGTATTGGCTGCCCAGGATAAGCCGTGAATGGCTTCATGGACTACGATCGCAACAATATAGAATACCCAGAACAGAATCATGCCCGGCTTGAAAGTCACTTCCGCGTTTCTGTTGAAGAGATAGAATAAACCGCCGAAGATGACACCGAATGGGATAAACAGGAGAATCGCAAATACATTTGCCTTCACGATACCGACCGTAAGATCTGTTCTCTTGTATCCTTCCGCGACCCATTTATCACACTTTTCATTGAATTCCTTCAGTCGTTTTTCTTCCGCTTGTGTCAGTTTGCGGTTCTTTTCGTTTTCATCTTTTACAGCCATAATTCTCTTACCTCGTTGTATTAATGATATCACGTGCGGAATTGGGAATCAAAAAAGAGCCGTCCGGCTCTTATTCACTTTAGAAATGAAGCTGTTCCTCCAGAATCAAAACCGCATTACGGACGCAGTCATCGCACTCGCAAAGTGTCTTGCCGGATTCCACCCCTTTTAACTCCTTGCAGATGGTGGCTCCGCTTTTCTCCTCGAATTCCTGATGGAACTTCTTGGCTTTTACCAAAAGCGGTGTGCCTTCATATTCCTTTAATCCGAGAATCATCTGTGCTGCACATAACGCACCGCAGGTAGCCTCTAAACATCCCATACCGACACCGAAGGAAGCACCGAACTTCTTAAGATCTTCCCTGTTCATATTCAGCTCATCGCTGTATGCCGCAAGAACCGCCTGGGCACAGTTATGACCGTTATGCTTGTACTGTACTGCCAGTTCCTGTTTCTCTCTGATTTCTTTTTCTGACTTCATAAACTGCTTACTCCAAAAAAATACTATGTCTATTATCCCTAAAAGGAACAGAGATTGCAACGAAAAAAAGCAGGGATTTCTCCCTGCTATTGTGAATTCAGGCTCTCTTAAATTAAACGTGGGATAGCTAAATGCGATCCCACGTTATATTTAAAAGATTTATCATAAATGACGAATAAAAAGGAT
>CADCPY010000062.1 GCA_902803495.1 uncultured Erysipelotrichaceae bacterium | reverse complement strand
AAGTATTCGCTCAGGATCATCTCATAAAGAATCAAAAGAAGGATTCCCGGTTTCCCCGAAAGCTTCAGCTGTATCGGCAGCGGCTGTAAAAGAGGCAAAAGAAGATTCAGCATCCACTGAAAGAGAGAATTCGGGAAGAAAAGCGTGACGGATGAAAGAAAACAGGTTACTAAAAGAATCCTGCGGTAAAGCGGATAAAGAAAGGAAGAGATAAGATCGATGCTGTAAAAGCTGTTGAGTTGGATGGGAAGCAGTGCCAGAGAGGCATCCCAGAGATGCCTTTCCTTACTGTAAAGCGAGAGAATCCGAAGGCAGATTGGAATCTGAAAGGAAAGTGAGAAACGGTAGGACGGATTCAGCAGCAACAGCAGTAAAATCAGCACTCCGACCCGGTCATCCTTCTCCGGCAGGCTCAAAAGCAGTCTCTGCAATATGATACGAAATAATGTACAGCTGAAATGTGTACGTATTCCAAGCAGTATCATGGCAATAATCCCGATCAAATCGGCCGCAAAAGGCAGGAAACACAGGTGCAAAAGCCCCGAAAGAAGCGAAAAAGCTCCGGAAAGAAAGATTCCGGACGACCTCAGGGCATCATTCAGCGTCATGCCGCTTTCTGCATCGTTTTCCCCGTGAAACAGCGCCCATTCGAGGTAATTTGCGGCATCACTTTCAGGTTGTGCAATTATTTGATCATACAGTTTTCGGCGAATCGTATGTCTTTCTCCTGCTTTCTGCCAGGATTTTACCCTGATTCTGGCGGAAATCCCCTGACTTTCGTAGATCTGCTTCTGCGATGGCGAGAAATAGGAGACAGCATCGTTCCAGGGAATAATCTCTCCTTCCAGAGTCAGAATATCATCGATGCTGACGTCCGGCAGCCGCTCACACAGATACAGCTGATTCCCGCTTTTGATCACAATATTATACTGCCGTACTTCCTCCACGATACCCTGCGAAGGAAAGCGGACGGAAACGGGAATCATTCCTTCAACCAGAAATATCAGATTGATCATGATCACAAAAAGAAAACTGCGGTCGTGAAAGCGCAGATACCAGTAAAGCGCAAAGGCAAGAATACTTAAGATACGCCAGAGTGGCGAAAAAGAAAGCGTGAAGAGCACAAAAAGAGAACAGAGCAGAAACCGGTTTTTCAAAGACTGATCTTATCCCTTATCTTTTCCAGTTTCTTCTCTCCGATTCCCTTCACGTTTTTCAGATCTTCAATCCGCTGAAACAGCCCGTTGGCATTGCGGTAGTCGATGATGGCCTGAGCCGTCTTTTCTCCGATGCCGCTCAGCTGCATCAGCTCCTCCTTTGTTCCGGTATTGATGGAGATCTTCTGATCTTCCACCCTCTTTTGCGGAATCTGCAGCTTGTCCTTATCCTTCAGGGTCCAGAGCGGATTGATCTGCGAGAGGTCTGCCGTTTCATTTACGCCGGAGAGTTCCAACAGATCCTGTACACTGCTTCCCGCATCCATCTCATACACGCCCGGATGCGCCACTTCGCCGTCGACGGATACTTCAATCGTGTTATCGAGAAGCGGCGTCTCAGCATGGCTGAAAATGCGCGAGAGAGTGTTTCCCGCCACAATTCCAATCAGTAAGATACCGAAGATGATCTGTTCCTTTTTCATATGGTTAAATAGAAAAAAATGAGGGAATTTCCCTCATTTTTCCGGTAATTTTATTGAAAAGATTTATAAATCTATTTCACTGCAAGAATTTTAACCTTGTAAGGTTCATCCACAGCAACACGGACCGTGTCGCCTTCCTTGTGGTCTAAGATGGCCTGTGCCAGCGGTGTTTCGTTGGACAGTTTGCCGTTCAGCGGGTCCGCTTCAACGGAACCGACGATGGCGTATGTTTCTTCCGTTTCGTCTTCCAGATCAAGGATCGTTACCGTGGAACCGATACGGATCGTTTTGCTCTTGCCCTTTTTCTCGTCGATGATTTCATAGTTCTTCAGCATTTCCTGAAGTTCGGCGATACGGGACTCGACTTTTGCCTGTCTGTCTCTCGCTGCATCGTAATCCGCGTTTTCGGATAAGTCGCCCTGTGCTCTGGCGGCAACCAGTTCCGCTTTTACTTCCGGACGGACAACATGAATTAAATTGTCTCTTTCCTTAATTAATTCATTTAAACCTTCTTTGGTAACATAGATTTTTTCCATTACTTATTCTCCTTATCCAAACTGATCTCTTTCCTGATTTTCTTCAGGAATGCTTCAATTTCATCAATGCGGAAATCCGTGATTTCCTGCTCTTTTTTCGCAGCCAGGTATTCCGCATTTTCCGAGAGATCTCCCTGCGCTCTGGCAGCTGTCAGTCTTGCGGCGATCTCAGGGCGGACGACCTCAGTCAAGTGACTCAGCTCGTGTATCAATTCATCCACTTTTTCCTTGGTAATCTGAATTGTTTCCACCAATATCTCCTTACATTTATTTGACTGCGTGTTCTATTATACTATCGATTTTTGTTATGAGCAAGTCAATTGCGACCGTGTTGCTGCCCCCTTCCGGGATGATCACGTGCGCATAGCGCTTGGACGGTTCAATGAAGAGGTCGTGCATCACTTTGACTGTCGTTGTATACTGCGTGATCACGCCATCGAGCGTTCTTCCGCGTTCTTCGATATCTCTCTTCAAGCGGCGGATGAAGCGGATGTCCGCTTCCGTGTCGACGAAGATCTTGATATCCAGGCGGTCACGGATGAATTCACTTTCCAGAACGAACAGGCCTTCCAGAATGATAACATCTGCCGGCTCGATATATTCCGTCACGGAACTACGCGTATGATTGACGAAGTCGTAGGTCGGCTTTTCAATCGGCAGACCGTTTCTTAACATATCCAGGTGCTTTACGAGAAGCTCGTTGTCAAAAGCCAGCGGATGGTCGTAGTTTGTCTTGACTCTCTCTTCCATCGTCAGATGGCTCTGGTCTTTATAGTAGTCATCCTGCTTGATGATGATGACGGATTTGGTTTCCGCATACTTCCTGTAAATGCTCTGTGCAACCGTGGATTTTCCGCTGGCTGTACCGCCGGCGATTCCGATAATTAAAGGCTTGTTCATAACTGCTTTCCTTTCCGATTCACTGATCAGTTGTAATACGTGTTGATATTTGCCAGATGTTCGCTGTAATCGTGGGCATAATGCACTGCCCCGCTCTTATCCGCTAAGAAGTAATAGTAGTCATGCACTTCCGGATACAGGACCGCCTTGATGCAGGCCTCTCCCATGTTGCAGACCGGACCGATCGGAAGTCCCGGATAGGCGTAGGTGTTGTAAAGCGAAACGATCTGCTTGTTCACATCAAGCTCCGGGTCCACATCACGGGAATTCCAGGCATACTGGGCCGTGACGTTGGACTGCAGATAACCGCCGATGCCGTCAAAGGTCGGATTATTGATGCGGTTGATAAAGACGCCCGCAATGCCGGCGTTATCGGCATCGTATCCGCTCTCATACTGGACAATACTGGCCAGCGTAAAGACTTCGTGAATGCTGAACTGGCTTTGTGCAAAGCCTTCTCTGTATTTCTCGTAAACCTTGAGTGTTTCATCCAGCATCTTCCGCGTCACCGTATCCGGTGAGCTGTTCGGTTTGAAGTAGTAGGTATTCGGGAAGAGATAGCCTTCCAGTTTGACCCTGAGATCTTCATTCAGCACTTCTTCGCGGATGAAAGGATAATCCACCATGAGGCTTTCCACATAGGTGGTGTCACTCCATAATTTCAGAAGTTCCTCGGCGCTTGTACCGATTTCCTTCTCGAGCTGTGCGGCGATCTCACTCGCCCACATGCCTTCCGGCAGCGTTACCAGAACCTGGTCGCTTAAGGCAGCCGTCGGGTCCGTCAGCTCTTCGAGGATGGTCCGTAAGTCCATGTTCTTATTCAGTTCATAGTCTCCGAGACATACATCCGTCAGATTGTTCTGCTTGGCGAAAATGTAACCAAGGGTAGCATTGCGGATGAGCCCCTGCTCTTCCAGATGCTGCAGTGTGCACTTGGCATAGCAGCCTTTTTCCACCGTGAAGATCACGACTTCACTCTGGCTCTGCACCGGCTTCTGCGCATCGCTGTAAAGTTTAAAACCGATGCCGCCTGCCGCAATGATCAATAAAAGAAAAGCGCCAAAAAGCACCCCAAGTTTACTCTTCGTCGCCTTCATCGTCAATAAATGCTCCTAACACTTCATTTGCCATTTCGAGTTCCGCTT
>CADCPY010000061.1 GCA_902803495.1 uncultured Erysipelotrichaceae bacterium | reverse complement strand
TCTGAATAAGAAAAACCATCTGTATCACAGATGATCTGTAATTACAGATGGTTATCGTATACTCTGAGATTTAATTATTTCCTCTGTCTACTTGACAGGGTACGTATCAGTGTCATATCCATTTCGGTTCTTGTATTAAGATTCGGCACCTTCCACGTAGAGCTCTCTTGCGTCCAATGTCCTGCAGATCTCCTGGTAGTCGCCGTAGATTGTAACCTTGTCTCCCGGGACAAGTACCGTATCGGCGTGGGCGTCTTCCGGCTTGCCGTCTTTTGACTCGACTAAGAGGACGATGATGTTGTGGTCGGTCTTTAAGCCGTTGTACTTAAGTCTCTTGCCCGCCAGCTCTTCCGGCAGGTGAGTCAGCGTGACCGTGACGATGGCATTGTCTCCTAAGGAGTCAATGACGATCAGCGGATTGAATCCGCGGTTGCCCATGAACTTGTCGATGATGTTTTTGACGATCTGGTCGACCGTGGAGCGGACTTTCGGGATCCGCAGTAAGACGGCGACACCGACGATGGCGCTGAGCGGAATGGCGATGTCCAAAAGGAAGTTGCTGACTTCTCTCTGCTTGAAAGAGAGGAAGATGTTGACGAAAGCGGAAACGAAAGTGATGTTGAAGACGTAGCCGAACATCATGGTGATGCGGGCAAGTCTTCTTCTCTGCCGGGAGGCCGTGATCAGTTCACTCTCTGCCGTGGTGAAGCCGGAACCGGTCAAAAGCGAGATGACCTGGAAGCGGGCTTTCTCCTCGTCCAGTCCCGCAAAGCGGAAAAGAACGGTGAAGACTTCGGCAATCACCAGATAGACGATGATAATGACAAGAAAGAGTGTAAATGCAGAGTAGATATTCATTTGGCCGTTTCGTTTTCCTTTGTTTTATTATATAACGCGATGCGGGAATCTTTGTTTCCATATTTCAATTCAGACAAAAAAATGTGTTCTTCCATCACGATGATTTCAAATGTCTGCAGATAATCGTGCGGAAGCGGGTAAAACTGCGATTTTCACACAGAAGAAGCAGACCTTGGTATAATAGAGAAAAGAGTTTCTCGTAAAACGGAAAACACATAATTACAGATAGGAAGAAATGCTTATGGAAAAGTATGATCTTGTCGTCATCGGTGCCGGGAACGGCGGCCTTATGACGGCCTGCCGGGCAGCCATGATGGGTCTTAAGGTACTCGTTGTGGAGCGTCACAATCTGCCGGGCGGAGCCGCCACCAGTTTCGTAAGAGGACGTTTTGAATTTGACGCATCATTACATGAAATTCCCGATTTCGGAAAAGGGGAATCCCGGGGAGAGCTGGGCAGGCTTTTTGATGAGCTCGGCATCCGGGTGGAGATGATTCCGATCAGGGATGCCTTCCGCTATGTCGTAGAAAAGGACGGGGTCCGCTCGCTCGATGTGACTTTCCCGCACGGGAAAGAGAAGGTGATGGAACTGATTGAGAGGATCTGTCCGGAAGATGTGGAGGCCATGAAGCGCTTCTTTGATGCCTATCAGGACATGGAGAAAGGTCTTTCCTATTTCGGAGCAGCCAGGGGGCAGATCGATCCGGAAGTGCTCGTGAAGGAACACCCGAATTTCATGCGGATCATGTCCGTCTCAGCGGGAGAGTTTCTGAAGGCACTCGGAATGAGTGAAAAATGCCGTAAGATCCTCTCAGCCTACTGGCCGTATCAGGGAACCGATATGGATACGGTGGATGCCAGCCGTTACCTGATGATGGTATACGGCTACTTTGTCAACGGAGCCTATGTTCCGCGCATGCGTTCGCATTCCCTTTCAACGGCAATCGTTAACAGGGCTGCCGCGTTCGGCTGTAAGTTTCTATTCGACACGGAGGTTGTCCGCGTCTTCACCAGTCAAGGAAGAGTGTGCGGTGTGGAACTCTCGGACGGCAGAAAGATTGAAGCGGGAGCGGTGGTTTCCAATGCCTTCCCAGAAATCGTCTATGCCAAACTTCTGGATGATCCGTCGCTTGTTCCGCCGTTTGAATTCAAAAAAGCCAATGCCCGGAAGTACGGCTTCCGTGCCTTCAGCGTTTTCCTGGGGCTGGATGCACCTCCGGAAGAAATCGGAATTGAAGACTATACGGTCTTTTTGAGTACCACAGACGACTCCGCAAAGATCTGTGAAGAATCCAGAACCAGATACGGCAGGGAATATGCACTGGACGTGTGCTGTCTGAATATTGCAGTTCCGGACTGCAGTCCAAAAGGAACAACGGAAATGATTCTGACGATCTCCTATACGGATGATGCATGGGCGGATGTCACGGAAGAGGAATACATGAAGGTGAAACGGCAGATTGCGGATGAGCTGATCATGAATCTGGAAAACGTCATGGGATATCACATCCGGGAACATATTGAGGAAATCGAGATAGCCAGCCCGATCACCTTTGCCCGTTACATGGGCTCTCCGCAGGGCTCCATTTACGGCTACAGTTCGGAGAAATGGGACGGGATGTCCTCCCGTATGATCACCAGCCAGATGGAACAGACCGTTCCGGGACTGTTCTTTGTCGGCGGACACGGAGCTTCTTTATCCGGGTATTATCCAACCTATACCAATGGCAGTAAGACCGCCCTTATGGTGATGGGTTATCTGAAGGGAGGGCAGAAAAGATGAAGAAGGATTATCTGAACAGCATTCCTCTTGAAGGTTTTGCGCAAATCATTCCAAGACGCCGCAGTATCATTGAGCGCGCTCCGGCAACCATGCCGCAATATGAATACAATGCCAATGTTCTGGCAAAGAATCTGCACCCGAGCGTTCAGCATGTCATTGTGACGGACATCGTGCAGCTTCCGAATGCCAAGCTCTACACCCTTTCCCCGGACGCGGAAAAAGGGACAGACAAGCTGGCCTATTTCCAACCGGGACAGTATATCAGTCTGGATCTGAAGATTTCAGGCTCCCGCCTGACGAGACCCTACTCACTCTGCTCTTTACCGTCCGTAAAAGAGTATCAGATCGTAGTGAAAGACATGAAAAACGGCTTTGCGTCGGAGTATATCAACCGGAATTTTGAAATCGGAACCAGAGTGGATATCTCCGAGCCTTCCGGCTTCTTCAGCTATGAACCTTTAAGGGATGCTGGGCACATCGTCGGAATTGCCGGCGGAAGCGGAATCGCGCCGTTTGTCTCGATGGCGAAAGCAATCGCGGAAGGACTTCTGGATGCGGATATGACACTTCTTTACGGGTGCAAAACGGAAGAGGAAATTCTTTTCAAAGAGGAGCTGGAAGAACTTCAGAAGAAATGTGACAGGATCAAAGTGGTTCATGTGCTCTCCGATGAAACAAAGGAAGGGTATTATCACGGCTTTATCTCCAAAGAACTCATACGGGAGTTTATGCAGGAGGACAGTTCCGTATTTGTCTGCGGTTCGCAGGGGATGTATGACTATATCCGCACGCAGACGGAAGAGATGGCACTGCCGCGCAGAAGAGTGCGCTTTGACGCCTATGGCGAATACCGGCTATCAGAGAGGGATGAGGGACAGTTCGTCAAAGGAAAACAGTTTGAACTGCGTGTTCTCACCAATGACGGGGAAACCCATGTTATTTCTGCCAGAAGCGATGAGTCCATCCTGGTGGCCATCGAGCGCGCGGGAATCAAAGCTCCATCCAAATGCCGCAGCGGGGAATGCGGCTGGTGCCGCACCAGACTGATCAGCGGGGAAGTGTATACGCCGGTTTTGACGGAGCACAGAAGACAGTACGATCAGGTGGCAGGATATCTTCATGCCTGCTGCAGCTTCCCGCTTTCCGACTGTACGGTGACAATCAACTGCGAATAGGGAACAGACAGAAAATATATAAAAAATAAAGGGAATTAGCCAACTAGTGTGGACACAGAGTTTGGAAACGCCAACTAGTGTGGACCTCGAAAACCAACAAGTGTGTAAAAGGCAGATGTGATGAACTAGTCAACTAAAAGTAGACAATTCATAAAAAGCCTAGAACCCCATTTCGGTTTTGAACTGAAGTGGGGTTTTATAATGGAG
>CADCPY010000060.1 GCA_902803495.1 uncultured Erysipelotrichaceae bacterium | reverse complement strand
GAACGGAATCTGAAACGGAAATAAGCAGAGTGATCTGCTTTTTTTGTGTCAGAACATTTCATAGAGCAGCATTTGACGTTTGTGTTATAATCTTTATGATTGGAGTGATATACTTTGTTAGAGTTTAAAGAAGTATCGAAAACATATAAGAACGGAACCAATGCTCTTTACGATATCAATATGAAGATTGAGGACGGAGAGTTTGTATATATTATCGGTCCGACCGGCAGCGGCAAGAGCACGATGCTGAAGATCATCAACGGAGAGGAGATTCCGACCAAGGGAGATGTCATTCTGGACAATATCAATGTCGGAAAATTAAAGAACCGTAAAGTTGCAAAGTACCGTCAGAACCTGGGCGTTATTTTCCAGGAATACCGTCTCTTACCGGAGAAGACGGTTTTTGAGAATGTCTATTTTGCTTTGGAAGTTATCAATGCCAATGTAACGAAAGCCCGTCAGAGAGTCCGTGAAGTTTTAAATCTGGTCGGTCTGGATGACAAGGCATTATCTTTCCCGCGGGAACTGTCCGGCGGCCAGCAGCAGAGAGTGGCCATTGCGCGTGCCATCGCCAATAAGCCGAAGATCTTAATCTGCGACGAGCCGACAGGCAATCTGGACCCGGGAATGTCGAGAGAAATCATTCACCTGTTAGGGAAAATCAATAAAGAAGAAGGAACGACGGTCTTAATGGTCTCGCATGACATGAATGTCGTGAACCAGTACCGCAAGCGTACCATCGTTCTGGAAAACGGCCACATTGTTGCCGACTTGATCGAAGGAGGGTACCATTCTCATGAATAGAATCTTCCGTGTTTTCAGAGAAGGCTTCTTAGGTGTCAAACGTCACGGCGCCATGAGCTTCTCCAGCGCTTCGGCAGTCACCATGACACTTCTGATTATCGGAGCCTTTGTCTTACTGAATGCCAACCTGCAGCACATTGTGACCAATGTCGAAGGGAACGTACAGATCCATGCCAAGATAGAAACCAGCGTCACGGACAGCGGAATTCAGGATCTTCAGAAGAAGATCGAAGCGATTCCGGGTGTCCGGGAAGTTGTCTTCTCCTCCAAGGAGCAGGAGCTGGAAACCTTTATCGCCTCGTATGGCGAGCAGGGGGATCTCTTCCGCATGTATGTCGGAGAGAATAACCCGTTGCGGAATGCCTTTCTGATTGAGACCGATACCGGCGACGATATCGAACCGGTGGCCTCCCAGGTCAGGGCCTTGGACGGCATTGAAAATGTCAACTACGGCGGGGAAGGAACCATTACATTGGTGAATTCCATGGAAAAGATCCGCCGCATCAGCTACATTGTGGTTGCGGCCCTTTCCGTCATTGCCGTTCTGTTAATTTCCAATACGATCAATACCACCATCAACGCCCGGAAGGATGAGATTTTCATCATGCGTACGGTCGGGGCCTCCAACGGATTCATCCGCTGGCCGTTCATCATTGAAGGTGTCATTATCGGTATTCTGGGATCCATTATTCCGATCGCTGTTTTATGCGGCGGTTACTACTATCTCTATCAGCTGTTGGGAGGAAATCTTTTCTCCACGCTGTTCTCCTTAATCGATCCGAAGGATATTATTCTTTACCTCGGACTCGGACTGCTGGGTGCCGGCGTTCTGGTCGGTTCCATCGGCAGTTTCATCTCTGTCAGTAAGAAACTGTGGTGGAAGCGATGAGACCGTTACGGAAACTGAGCGTACTGATTCTTTCGTTCTTCCTGTTATCCAACGTTCTGGCCGTCAATGCCAAAGCGCTGGATGAAGCGGCCTGCCGCGGGGATTATGAAGATCTCACCACGGAAGAGCAGAGAGAGTGTCAGAAGATCTTAAATGACCGGGCCAATGAGCTGAATGAAGAGCTGAACAACCTGCAGGAGCAGATCGACGATTTAAAAGCGGATATCGCCAACAGTGTTCTGAAACTGCGGGATTATGAAGCGCAGATGGCGGAGATCGAAGCCGAGATCCAGTCCATCGAGGCGCAGATTCAGGATCTGGAGAACAACATCAAGAAGCTGGAGCAGGAGATCAAGGACAGGGAAGACCATATTGAGCAGATCGATAATTCCATCAAGGAACGCATGGTTGCCCTGCAGTCCTTTATCCATATTAATAACTACATCGATTTTCTGGTCGGATCCACAAGCTTTATCGATCTGATTCGCCGAATCGAAGCCTTAAATGACATTCAGAAGTACGACCATGATCTGCTGGTTCAGCTGGACCATGAGATCAAGGAACTCAATGTCACCAAGGAAACACTCGAAAAGAACAAGGAAGCTCTGGAGATCAACAAGCAGGCCGTGGAAAGCCGGAAGGCTTATATCGAAGGTCTGCAGAAAGTGGTCGAAGAGCTCTTAAAGGAATACTACAGCAAGAAAGCGGACCTGGAAGCTCAGGAACAGCAGTTCTATTCCGACTTAGACTCCGTTAAGAGCCAGTTAAAAGCCATCAGTGAGAAACTGAACAGCGTGGAACCGTCCCCGGGCTGGTCGAGACCGGTCAACGGGTCGATTTCCGCGGAAACATGGCATTATCCGGCCGGGTTCGGCGGCGGCGTGCATCTGGGACTGGATGTGGCAGCCAGCGTCGGAACAACGATCCGTGCCGTGGCCAACGGCTACATTCTCTTCAGCGCCAACTCCTGCGATACGTACGGCTACCTCGGCAGCCGCTGCGGCTATCCGGGAAGTAACGGCGGCGGAAACCAGGTCTATGAGATCGTGCGGGTGGACGGCAGCACTTATGCCGTAAAATATCTGCACATGCGCAGCGGGACACCGATCGAATCCGGACAGATCGTCAATGCCGGAGACAAGATCGGGGAAGTCGGCGCCAGCGGTAACACGACCGGACCGCACTGCCATATCGAGATCTTCTATCTCGGAGAAGAATCCATTTCCTATTACGTGGAAAACTGGGACGGCGACCTCTCCTTCGGCTGCGGCTGGGGAACCAACGGCCTGAACCGCCTCTGCAGCAATACCGGTGCACCGTGCCGTGTTGCTCCGCGTGGAGTTTTAGGATATTAACCTTGTCGAAAGACAGGGTTTTTTTTATAATAGGTGTAGAGAAAAAAACATTACAGGTGGTTATATGATACAGGACAAATTTAATCTATTTTTCAGCGGGCATTGCTTGGATGCCTATCATCTCTTTGGTGCGCACAGAAACAGGGAGAGCGGTAAGACCGAATTCACGGTCTGGGCGCCGCATGCCAAAAGCGTCCGTGTGATCGGCGCATTCAACTACTGGGACAGAGAGGCTTCCTATCTGGCCAAAATCGACGACCGGGGTGTCTGGTCTTTGACGTTGGATAACGTCAGTGAATGGGATATCTACCGCTATGTCATTGAAGATTGGAAAGGAAAACTGACGGAGAAGAGCGATCCGTTTGCGTTCTACAGCGAATTGCGTCCGTCCACTTCCAGCAAGGTCGTTCACTTGGAAGGCTACAACTGGGAAGATCAGGAATGGATGCAGAACCGCAGTATCAACTATGACCGCCCAATGAATATTTACGAAGTTCACGCCGGCAGCTGGAAGATCAAGGAAAACGGCGAACACTACACCTATGCGGAACTGGCCGACGAGCTGATTCCGTACTGCGTGGAGAACGGCTATACCCATATCGAACTCATGCCATTAAACGAATATCCGTTTGACGGCAGCTGGGGCTATCAGGCCAGCGGCTACTTCTCCTTAACGAGCCGTTACGGTTCCATGCACCAGTTCATGTATTTTATGGATAAAGCGCATAAGAACAATATCGGCGTCATCATGGACTTTGTGCCGGTGCATTTCGTCAAGGACAATCACGGCTTACGCATGTTTGACGGAACACCGCAGTTTGAATATCAGCAGTACTCCGAAAGCGAATGGGGCACCTGCTACTTTGATCTCGCGAAAGAGGAAGTCCGTTCCTTCTTAATGAGCTCGGCAGCATTCTGGTGCGATGTGTACCACATGGACGGAATCCGTGTCGATGCCGTCAGCAACCTCATCTTCTGGAAGGGCAATAAGAACAACGGCGTCAATACCGGTGCCGTGGACTTCATCAAACGCTTAAACTATGACGTAAAAGACAAGTTCCATAACGTCATGATGATTGCGGAAGACTCCTCCGACTACGAAGGCGTCACCAAACCGAGCATCTACGGCGGATTGGGCTTTGACTATAAATGGGATCTGGGCTGGATGAACGATACATTGAAGTACTATGCCATGGACCCGGTCTACCGGAAGTACCATCACAACATGATCAACTTCTCCATGGCCTACTTCTATTCCGAAAAGTTCATCATGGAATTCTCCCATGACGAAGTCGTTCACGGCAAGGCCACCATCGTCAACAAGATGTGGGGCCTTTACAACGACAAGTTCGCGCAGGCCAGAAACCTCTATCTCTACATGTATACCCATCCGGGCAAGAAGCTCAACTTCATGGGCAATGAGATCGGACATTTCAGAGAGTGGGATGAGAACAAGGAAAACGACTGGTTCCTCTTACAGTATCCGGTCCATGACAGCTTCCGCCGCTATCTGCATGACCTCTCCAAGATCTACCTGAGCCACAGCTGCCTCTACAAATATGACTATTCCTGGGAAGGCTTCAAGTGGATCGATGCGGACAATGCCGAACAGAGCATCTATACGTATTACAGAGAAGATGAGGAAAGCATCATGGTCGTCGTACTGAACATGACGCCGGTTTCCCATGAGAAGTTTGAAGTGAAAGTACCGATGAAGGGCTACTATACCGAAGTGATCAACTCCGACAAGGATATCTACGGCGGCTACAATATGTGCAATTACAAACCGGTGAAATCGGTGCACAAGAAACAGAAGGATATCATTCGTATCCGGGTAGCACCTTTTGCCGGAATATTGTTTGAAATTAAGAAATAATCCGTGTTACAATGGTAGCGCATGTCTACCAAAGGGGGATTGTATGTTTACAAACAAAGAACAATTTAAAGACCGTTACGTCCGCAGAATTGTCGAACGTTTCGGCAGAAATATTGAAGAATCCAACCTCACAGAGCAGTATCTGATTCTGGGAGAAATCATCCGTGACATCACCGGACCGGACTGGCAGAACTGTAAGAAAACAGTGGCCCAGAAAGAGGAACGGCAGGTCTACTATTTCTCCATGGAATTCCTTTTAGGTCGGCTTCTTACCAACAACTTAATGAACCTGGGAATCTATGACCTCGTCAAGGAAGGCCTGGCAGATCTCGGTATCGATCTCAACGATCTCGAAGAGATGGAAACCGATGCGGGTCTTGGCAACGGCGGCTTGGGACGTCTTGCGGCCTGCTTCCTCGATTCCCTCGCCAGCAATAACTATGCGGGACACGGCAACTCCATCCGTTACGAATACGGCTTATTCAAACAGCTGATCCGTCACGGACGTCAGGTGGAGATTCCGGACCAGTGGCTGAAGCTCGGTTACATCTGGGAAGTCCGGAAACCGAACCATGCCGTCGACGTGGCCTTCTTCGGCCACATCGAACAGGAATACCGCAACGGCCGTTTCATCATCCGTCATAAGGATGCGGAACATGTGCGTGCGGTTCCGTACGATGTCCCTGTCATCGGCAAGGACAACCGCGTTGTCAACACGCTCCGCTTATGGAGTGCCGAAGCAAGCGACATCCTGCCGAAGAATAAAGACTTTATCCATTACATTTCCGAAGTGAATGAGATCTGTCAGAACGTTTATCCGGATGACTCCACGGAGCACGGACGTTACCTGCGTGTGAAACAGGAATACTTCTTCGTATCCAGCGGCATTCAGACGATCATCAAGAGCCATATCGCCACTTACGGAACTCTGGATAACCTGCCGGAAAAAGTCGTCATTCAGTTAAACGACACCCATCCGGTCATGGGAATTGCGGAAATGATGCGTATTCTGATGGACAGCTACGGCTATGGCTGGGATCAGGCTTACGACATCGTCAGCCGTACCTTTGCCTATACGAACCATACGGTCATGAGCGAAGCTCTGGAAAAATGGCCGGTGGAATATTTTGAAAAGCTGCTGCCGCGGATCTACATGATCATTCAGGAGATCAACCGCAGACAGAACGAAGCCATGCAGGCGAACAACGTGAATCCGGCCGATGCCTACCATATGTCCATCATCCATGACGGAATGGTCCATATGGCCAATCTGGCGGTTCATGTCTGTTACAGCGTCAACGGTGTTGCGAAGATCCATACCAACATCTTAAAGAACGATGTCATGCGTGACTTTAACGATTACTATCCGGGCAAGATCAACAACAAGACCAACGGTATCACACAGCGCAGATGGCTGTTCTACAGCAACCCGCAGCTGACACAGATGCTGGAGGATACGATCGGTGACGGATTCAAGAAAGACTTCAACCAGCTCGAGAAACTGATGGACTACGTCGATGACGAAAAGGTCCAGGAAGCCTTCGCAGCCTGCAAGCTCGAGCGCAAGAAGATCTTAAAGGACTATGTTTCCAAACGTCTGAACGTGGAAATCGACGAGAATTCCATCTTCGACGTACAGGCAAAGCGTCTGCATGCCTATAAGAGACAGTTACTGAACTGCCTGCACATTATCTATCTCTATCAGAGATTAAAGGACGATCCGGAATTCAAGATCTATCCGCGTACGTTCTTCTTCAGCGCCAAGGCGGCTCCTTCCTATGTCTTTGCGAAGGAAGTCATCAAGCTGATCCACGACGTGGCCAAGAAGGTCAACTCCGATCCGTATGTCTCGCAGTACATGAAGGTCTGCTTCTTACCGAACTACTCCGTTTCCTTAGCAGAGATCCTGCTGAATGCGGCGGATGTTTCCGAACAGATCTCCACAGCCGGCAAGGAAGCCAGCGGCACGGGCAACATGAAGTTCATGATGAACGGTGCCCTCACGCTCGGTACCTTAGACGGCGCCAACGTGGAAATCGATGCTCTGGTCGGCAGAGAGAACGACGTCATCTTCGGCTACACGGTCGAAGAGTTGAATGCGATGCGTTCTTCCTACCATGCCAACCAGCTCTACGAAGCCGATCCTTACATCAAGAAGGCAGTCAATTCCTTAATTGACGGCACCTTCAACGAAGACTTAAAGGAATTCCGCGTTATCTATGAAGAGCTGATGTTCAAAAACGACGAATTCTTCGTCCTGGCTGACTTCGAAGCTTACCGCAGAGCCCAGGAAGAAGTGGAACGCCGCTATCTCGACCAGAAGGGTTGGAGACGCAGCATGCTCGTGAATATTGCCAAGAGCGCTTACTTCTCCAGCGACCGTACGATCGAAGATTATGTAAAAGATATTTGGCACATTCATAAAATCGAATTATAATAGAATCATGATTAAAGCCTGGTTAGATGATTACAAGGTGATCCATGTGGTCAACACACAGAAATTTCCGTCCGACCCGGCTTTTTCTATGCGCTTAAACAATCAGACCATCACCCCGGAAAGCCGCCGGCTGGATGCCAGAACCTATGAGGTCACGCTGCCGAAAAGCCTGAAGCTCGAGAACACCTACTATCTGAAGGTGAACGGGGAAGAGATCTTAGTGGAATACCGCTTTGTGACCAAGACGAAGAAGTTCAACGACTTCTTTGCCTATACGGGCAAGCTGGGTTCCTACTACACCCCGAAAGCCACGTCGTTCTATCTCTGGGCGCCGACGGCACGCAATGTGACGCTGTTACTCGGTGAGCGGCGGATCTTAATGAACCGGATGGAGAAAGGCGTCTATTTCACGCGGGTGAAAGAAGATCTGGACGGAGCGTATTACAACTATGAAATTGAAGTCAACGGGCAGACCTATCAGATCATTGACCCGTACAGTGAGTCGGTCGGCGTTAACGGCAATCAGAGTGCTGTCATTAATCCGGCCAGACTGCTGAAACTGCCGGCATATAAAAACACCAATAAAGCCATCATCTATGAATGCTCCGTACGGGACTTCACCATGGATGACGACACCGATATCGTCCATAAAGGCAAATACCTCGGTTTTGTGGAAGAGGGCAGAACCAGCAGGGGAACGAGCTGCGGTTTATCCTATTTAAAAGAGCTGGGCGTGACGTATGTGCAGCTCATGCCGGTGAATCTGAATGCGACAATTGATGAAGAGAACTGGCGCAATACCTATAACTGGGGTTATGACCCGGTACTTTATACCGCGGTGGAAGGAAGCTACGCGACCAATCCGTACGATCCGTACTGCCGCATCATAGAACTGCAGGAAATGGTGAAGAAACTGCATGAGAATGACATCGGTGTCATTTTCGATGTGGTCTTTAATCATATCTATCACAACAAGAACGTCTTTGAGAAAGTCGTTCCGTTCTACTATTTCCGCTATGACAAGGGAAAACTGGCCAACGGAAGCGGCTGCGGCAACGAGTTCGATTCCGCGCAGCCGATGAGCCGCCATCTCTATCACAGAGCGATTGAACTCTTTATGAAGCGCTACGGCGCGGACGGGTTCCGCTTTGACCTCATGGGACTGTTGGATGCGGATACGATGAATGAGCTCTGTGCCCACGTCAAAAGCATCAACCCCAACGGCATGTTGTACGGGGAAGGCTGGAATATGGGCGATGTCTTGCCGGAAGCGCAGCGCGCCTCCAGCTTAAATGCCTCCCGTATGCCGCAGATCGGCTTCTTCAACGACTGGTTCCGCAATACGCTGCGGGGCTTCTCGATGGACGAGCAGGGGTATCTCAACGGGGATGCGGAGATCGGAAAAGCCATTATCAACGCCTATGTGGGCGGTATCTATACCTGGCTGCCGGGATATCAGTTTGACAACTTCTGGCAGAGCATCAACTATCTGGAATGCCATGACGACCATACGGTCTTTGACCGGCTGGGATACTATGCGCCAAGCGATCAGATTCGCATTGCCCGCTGCATGATGGCCAGCATCATGTTGTCGCAGGGCGTGCCGTTCTATCACAGCGGCCAGGAATTCCTGCGTACCAAGTACGGCATCGGCAACACCTACAACAAGGGGGATAAGATCAACAAGATCAACTATTCCCGCAAGGACCAGTATCAGGATACGGTGGATTTTTTCAAGGACCTGGTTACCTTACGGAAAGAGCTGCCGATTTTTGACTTCAGCGTTTACGATGTGGTCACGCGCTACTCGTTTGAGGTCATTTATGACGAAACGCTGAAGATCAATATCAACATGGAAGGTGTCTCCGAAAAGTGGCAGTACTTAAAGATCATCGTCAACCCGCACAGCTTCGGCTGGACGGAGTATTTCGGCGAAGGTCATGTGGTATTGTTAGACGGAGAAGGCCGGAAGGAAGAGGAGATCTCTTCGCTCTTTATCGCACCGTATACGCTTTATCTGATCGGAGAGAAGGAACAATAAGGAGGGGTTGAAACATGAGTTTTCAGAAAAAAATCCCGCAACGGATGGGCTTTGCCTATCAGAAGGACTGCGGATGTTACTACAGGGAAATCAATTCCTATCCGCTGGTGCTCTTTCCGGGCGCCAACAGCCAGTTTTATCTTCTTACCTGCGTGAAGCAGGGAGAGGAAATGCCGGATGCGGCGAAAATAAAGGAAGCCCTGACGGCAGAAAAAAGCATCCTGAATCTGGATGCGCAGGGCTATCGGATCAGCTGTCTCTTCCGCAGCGGGATTACGGAAGACAAAACCATTGCCAATTTAAAAGACGGCGTGGAAGCACTGTTATCCTATCTGGAAGAAAACGGGTATATTGCCTGCTGCGAATTCTCCGGCAGTGAAGAGAAGCCAATCGTCTGTTATGGACTGGACGCTATCCGCTTCCTGTCTGAAGAAGACTATCATGATTTGGAAAAGGAAACGGCAAACCGTTCTGCGCAGGCGGACGGGATTAAGGAAAACGTACCGCTCGGCATCCTCGGAGCGCTTCTGGGCTCCTCCGTCGGTGTGGCGGCCATCCTGCTGTTCAGTCGGATCGGGCTCATCTCGGCATTGTCCGGCGTCATCATGGGATTCTGTGCCATGAAGGGTTACGAGCTCTTAGGCAGAAAGCTCTCCCGCAAGGGTGTGATCATCTCGCTGGTGTTCATGATTTTGATGTGCGTATTGGCCAACAAGCTGGACTGGTCCATTGAGATTGCCAAGGAGCTGAAATGGCGCTTTGGCTATGCCTTTGAGAACTGCGAGTATGTCTTACGGCAGATGGAACTGATGGGCCGCTACTATCTCAATCTGGCGGAAGTCATCGGCTTTACGCTTTTGGGTGCGGCGCCGACCATGATCAGTGCCTTTAAGCAGCAGTCGCGTCCGACGGGCGTCATCCGCCTCTCTTAAAAACAATTCAAGCCAAAACAAAAAGGCGACATATGAACTAGTCAACTAAAAGTAGACAATTCATAAAAAGCCTAGAACCCCATTTCGGTTTTGAACTGAAGTGGGGTTTTATAATGGAG
>CADCPY010000059.1 GCA_902803495.1 uncultured Erysipelotrichaceae bacterium | reverse complement strand
GAAACGGTGGTCCTGCTCAGCCGGACAGGGGAGAAACCAAGGTAACAAAGTGAATTTCCGTCGCCGGAGATTCGCTTTTTTTGTGAAGCTGGGGCGGGAATTCCGACGAGAGTGTGTTAAGATGTATAGGAAAGAAATCCCGATTCAGGGAAGTAGGAGTTATAAACAATGAATCAGAGAAATAAACTTACCGTTTTATTCTGTCTTGCGGCCGTCTGCTTAGCGGCAGTTGGCGGATTTTATATCGGCAGAAATGCCGGAGGGATTCCCGAAGAAAAGGAACCGGCAGTCACGGAACCGACGGAACTGCAGCTGCTGAACCGGGAAGCCGTCAGCCACATGAGCGATGAGGGAAAAACGATCTATGTCATCGGACATAAGAGTCCGGACTCGGATACGGTCTGCAGCGCCATTGCCTATGCCAGACTGTTAAACCTTCTGGGATACACGGCAGAGCCCAGAATCACCATGCCGGTCAACAATGAGACGAAATATATCCTTGAGCAGGCCGGAGCGGAAATCCCGGAGATCCTCTACAGTGCCGCCGGAGAAACCATCTTCCTGGTGGACCACAGCGAATATGTGCAGGCAGCGGAGGATATGGTTGACGCCCACATTGTCGGTATCATGGACCACCACGGCGTCGGTGCGGTAAATACCGGACACCAGATCGTATATGAAGCAAGACCGATCGGTGCCACGGCCACGATCGTCTGGCTGGACTATCTGAACTACGGATTTGAAATCGATAAACAGACCGCGCATCTTTTGCTGGGGGCGGTCCTGTCCGATACTTCGAATCTTACGGGTTCCACCACAACAGAGGCGGATAAGAAGGCCGTCAGTGCCCTGGCGGAAATTGCGGGAGTCAGCGATGTGGATGGCTTCTACCGTGCGCTTCATGAGCAGGCACTGTCCTATGAAGGAATGAGCGATATGGAGATCATGTTCTCCGACTACAAGGAGTATGAGGCCGGCAACGTGAAGTACGGCATTGGCCTGGTGAGTTCCGTTAAGGAAGAAACTTCCAGGGAACTGGCGGAGCGGATGAAGAATATTGCGGAAGAGGCCATGGCCTCAAGAGATGTGGACTACATGTTTGCCAGCGTCGGCATCCGGGAAGGGGACATCAAGGTGGATTACATCATTCCGATGAGCGAAGCATCCAAAGAGCTCATGGAACAGGTCTTCCCGAATTACGATGAATATGACGGCACGTCCTTTATCTTCCGTAACGGCGGGCTGGGACGCAAGACGAAGTTTGTCCCGGGCTTAAACGATTTCTTTGCGGCACATCCGCATGAATAATGAGATAAAAAAGAATCCGGCTTCTCTGCCCATGGCGGCAGGGAAGCTTTTTCTGTGCGGTCGATAATGATTGTCAGCAATCAGGATAATAGTATAAAATTATACTAGAATATTATGGGAATAATCGGGTCAGACATGGGTTTCCGGGGGAAACTCCTCTCTGAGCGCGGAGGTGGAAATATGGTTGACAGGCTGTTCGAATTGAATGATGTTACGTTTTCCGTCATGGAAGAGCTCGGCAGGCATATGCCGGGCGGTTTCTTCATCTATCAGGCAAAGCAGCCGGAGCAGCTGATTTATGCCAATCCGTTCGTATTTGAAATGTTCGGCTGCAAAGATGCCGAAGAATTCCGCGAACTGACGGGGTACACGTTCCGCGGGATGGTGCATCCGGACGATTATGCGCGGATCTCTTCATCCATCGATGAGCAGATCGCGACCAGTGAAAACAATCAGGACTACGTGGAATACCGTATCATTCGCAGGGACGGCAGCGTCCGCTGGGTGGATGACTACGGACACTATGCGGAAAGCAAACAGTACGGCGGCGTCTATTACGTCTTTATTTCCGACATCACGGAAAAGCGTACCAGAAACGAAAATGTGCTGGCGGTCCGCCAGGCGGTCATTGAGGCCTTAAGCGAAGCCTATCATACGGTATGGCTGATCAATGACGTCGATACGGAATCCTTCTCGCTCTACCGCGGGGATACCGCAGGGGATACCATCCATGCGTCTCCGATCCTGGAAGCCTTAAAGAACATGAAATACTCCCAGGCAAAAGAGTATTACATTCAGACCATGGTGGCGCAAAAGGATCAGAAGCGCCTGCAGAAGGAACTCGACTTGAAGGAAATGGTGCGCAGACTGCAGGAGAAGCCGCAGTTTAACATCAACTATTTACGTAAAATGGAAGACGGTTCCGAGCGCTACTTCCGCATTGAATTTGCGAAGTTGAATATGCCAAACGGAGCGATGGGCATCGTCTGCGGATTTAAGGATGTGGATGAGGATGTCCGCGAAGGGCAGAAGGTGCAGAAGGCACTGCGCGATGCCAAGCGGAAGGAAGAGGAAAATCTGAAGCTGATCGAGCAGGTGGAAACGGCCGCAAAGCTGGCTTCCCTGATGGGCTCGGTAGCCTCGTTATTATCCAACATGCCGGCCATGAGCTTCTCCAAGGAAGCGGATACGGGAAAATACCTGGCGTGCAACCAGGCTTTTGCGGAATATGCGCATAAGGCATCTCCGGAAGGGGTGATCGGTTTAACGGACTTCGATATCTTCGATGAAGCTACGGCGCAGCACTTTGTGGAGGATGACGCCAAGGCACTGTCCATGGATGAGCCGTACGTCTTCTTTGAAGATGTGCCGGATGCCAGGGGAAACATGCGCTCCTTACAGACAACAAAGCTGAAATTCACGGATACTTCGGGGAAGCTCTGTACCCTCGGCATGTGCGTGGACGTCACGACCATGACGGAGGCCAAGGCCAGGGAAACGGAGATCCGGGTGAAACAGCAGGAGCTGGAACACCGGCTGGCCTTACAGGAAGAATTAATTAAGAAAGAACAGGAACATGCCGAGCAGACGCAGCTGATCACGGCTTTGGCGTCGGACTACTGGGCAGTGTACTATATTGATCTGGATAAGGATGAAGGTGTGTGCTACCAGGCCCACTCGGAAATTAAGGGTCTGAAGCAGAATGAGCACTTCGCTTATCGATACTTGGTTGAAGACTACGCGAAGCGCTATGTCACGGAACCGTATTATGAGGAATTCATGGCCTTTGTCCAGCCGGAATCCATCAAGGAAAAACTGATGACGCAGCGCGTCATCTCCTACCGCTACATGGTAAAGCGCAACGGCAGGGAAACCTACGAAATGGTGAAGTTTGCCGGAGTGCGTCATCCGGAAGACCGCGAAGACCACCTGGTGCATAAGGTCGGCGCCTGCTTTACGGACGTTGACGGGGAAACAAGAAGAAATCTCGAACACGCGGATGCGCTGAATAACGCTTTGGCCTCGGCACGGGATGCCAATAAGGCCAAGACAGCCTTCCTGTCCAATATGTCCCATGAGATCCGGACACCGATGAATGCCATTATCGGCTTGAACAACATCGCCTTAAACGATCCGGAAGTCCCGCCGAAAACACGGGAATATCTGGAAAAAAACGGGAATTCCGCGCAGCATTTGCTGAATATTATCAACGACATTCTGGACATGAGCCGCATCGAGAGCGGCAAGATGGTCCTGAAGCAGGAAGAGTTCGCCTTCCATAAGGCACTGGAACAGGTCAATGCGATGATCTCTTCCCAATGCCGTGAGAAAGGGTTACACTATGAGTGCCGTACCATCGGTACCATTGACGACTATTACATCGGGGATGAAATGAAACTGCGCCAGATCATGATCAACATTCTGGGCAACGCGGTGAAGTTCACTCCGTCGGGCGGAAATGTCTCCTTTGTGATTGAGGAGCTCAACCGCTTTGATAAAAAAGCCACATTGCGCATGACGTTTGCCGATAACGGCATCGGCATGAGCAAAGACTATTTGCCGCATCTCTTCGATTCGTTCTCGCAGGAGGATACATCCTCCACCAACAAGTACGGTTCGACGGGACTCGGCATGCCGATCACCAAGAACATCGTGGAGATGATGAACGGCACGATCGATGTGCAGAGTGAGAAGGGAGAAGGCTCCATCTTTACGGTCACGCTGACGCTGGGCGAAAGCGATCGGAAGAAGCAGGAAAGCAAGGCGGAAAACTTCCATCCGAGCAACCTGCACGTCCTGGTCATTGACGATGACCCGATCGCCCTGGAACATGCCAAGATCGTTTTGGGCCAGGTCGGAATCGACTGCGAAGTGGCCATGAGCGGAGAAAAAGGCGTGGAGATGGTGAAGATGCACCATGCCAGACGCAAAGCCTACGATCTGATCCTGGTTGACTGGAAGATGCCGGGAATGGACGGCGTGGAAACGACCAAAGCCATCCGGGAGATTGCCGGACACGAGTCCGCTATCATCATTCTGACTTCCTATCACTGGGACGATGTGGAAGAGGAGGCAAGGAAAGCCGGTGTGGACAGCTTTGTGGCCAAACCGCTCTTTGCGTCCAATGTCATTGAAGAATTCCGGGTCGCTTTTGAAGCAAAGGAAAGCGCCATGAAGGAAAGAAAAGCCGATCTGAGAGGCCGTCATATTCTTTTGGCGGAGGACGTTCCGATCAATGCCGAGATCATGATCATGATCCTCTCGGCAAAGGGAATGCAGGTGGATCTGGCGGAAAACGGCCGGATCGCCGTGGAAAAGTTTGAAAACTGTGCGGAAGGTTACTACGATGCCGTACTGATGGATATGCGCATGCCGGAAATGGACGGGCTGGAAGCAACCCGCAGGATCCGGGAGATGGAGCGGGAGGATGCCCGCAGTATCCCGATGATCGCCTTAACGGCCAACGCGTTTGATGAAGATGTCCAGCGCAGCATGCAGGCGGGGCTCAATGCCCACCTCAGCAAGCCGATCGATGCGAATCTCTTATACGAGACACTGGAATCGCTCATCCGTTAACTGAATTATCATTACACGGTATTTGATCCATACCGAAAAAAGGAGGAAATCTTTCATGCCGGAAAATCATTTGAAGTTCCATTCCGCGAACGGAAAGAGACAACTGCTGATCATTGAAGACGAAATGATCAACCGCGAGCTGTTGCGGGTGATTCTTTCGGAGCAGTACGAACTGCTTTTTGCGGAAGACGGGAACACCGGACTCAGAAAAATCAAAGAGAATAAAGATACGCTCTCGCTGGTCCTGTTGGACTTGAACCTGCCGGACATGCACGGACTGGATGTCTTAAAGCAGATCAAGAGCGAGGAGCAGTATTCACGCCTGCCGGTCATTGTCATGACGGCGGAGAAGGAAGCGGAAGTGGAAAGTCTGACGTACGGTGCCATTGACTTCATTCCGAAGCCGTATCCGCAGCCGAAAGTCATTTTGGCCCGGATTTTAAGAACCATTGAACTTTCGGAAGACCGGGATATCATCCGCTGGACCGAGCGGGATCAGCTGACTGGTGTTTACAACAAGGAATACTTCTACCGCTATGCGGCGCAGTACGATGTCTATCATAAGGATACGGAAACGGATGCCATGGGGATCGACATCAACCACTTCCATATGCTGAACGAGCGTTACGGCCGGGCGTATGGGGATGAGGTTCTCATCAAGGTCGGTGAGCATCTGCGGGAGATGGTCAATAAAAACGGCGGTATCGTCTGCCGGAAGGAAGCGGACACGTTTTTGATCTACTGCGCGCATCGCACGGATTACTCCGTCATTCTGAAAGCGGCCTCCAAGGGCTTTACGGAAGACCACAGAGTCCGTCTGCGTATGGGCGTGTATTCCAATGTCGATAAGACAATCGATATCGAGCGGCGCTTTGACCGCGCCAAGAGTGCGGCGGATACGGTAAAAAACCAGTTCACCAAGACGATTGCCATCTATGACAATTCGCTGCATGAAGCGGAACTGTACGCCGAGCAGCTGCTGGAAGATTTCCCGAAAGCCGTTGCGGAAAAGCAGTTTGTGGTATACTTCCAGCCGAAATTCGATATCCGGCCGGATGCGCCAATCCTCAGCAGTGCGGAAGCGCTGGTACGGTGGAAACATCCGCAGCTGGGTATGGTCTCTCCTGGTGTCTTCATTCCGCTCTTTGAAAAGAACGGTCTGATCCGCAGACTGGACAACTACGTCTGGAAGGAAACGGCCGCCAAGATCGCCGAGTGGAAACAGACATTAAAACGCAGTATTCCGGTCTCCGTGAATGTCTCGCGAATCGATATCTACGATGACGACCTGGTGGAATTTCTGGAAGGGTTGGTAAAAGAAAATCAGCTGGATCCGAAGGAACTGATCCTGGAGATCACGGAGTCGGCCTATACGGAAGATTCCGCCCAGATGATAAGAAAAGTGGAAGAGCTGCAGCAAAAAGGCTTCCGCATTGAGATGGATGACTTCGGAAGCGGCTATTCCTCTTTGAATATGATCTCCACACTGCCAATCGATGCAATCAAGCTCGATATGCAGTTTATCCGGAATGCCTTTCGGGAGAAGGGGAACACGCGCTTACTGGAAGTGGTGATCTCCTTAGCGGAATCCTTAGAGGTTCCAACCATTGCGGAAGGCGTGGAAACGGCGGAGCAGATGCTGGCCTTAAAGGGCATGGGCTGCGACTTCGTGCAGGGTTATTACTTCTCCAAGCCGTTACCGGGCAATGAATTTGAGGAATTTGTGACAGGGAAGAAATAGGAAAACGTCCTTCCGACAGATGAAGCAATATGCCCAAGGGAAATTGCAAAAGATCGGGGAAATGCAAGAATGAGAACGCAGGAAATCTCCTGCGGAGGTAGCAAAATGAAAAGAATTATAATCATGTTGCTGAGCGGACTGATGATTCTCACGATGCTGAGCGGCTGTACAAGTAAAGAAGAAATCAAGGAAAAAACGGCTACGCCGGAAGATCTCATCGGTAACTACTATGACACCATTGCCGGCAGAGCCATGCTGACAATCGAAGAACATAAGATCACGATTGACTGGAGCAGCTCCGCTGCCGAAAAAGCGCATTACGAATTCGACACGGAATACAACTCTGAAACCAAACAGATCACCTATGAAAACGGAAAACTGGTAAACCAGGTGTTCGCAAGCGACGGCTCCAAGACGGAGACGGAAGTGTATGCGGACGGCAGCGGCTATTTCGCAACGGAAGGTTACAATATGGTCTGGCATGACAACAAGGAAAACCGGAAAGTGCTCTTCATCAAGGAAGGCGGCGAAGGCAACTTCATTCCGAATCCGTGGACATATACGGAAGACCTGGAAGAAGCACGCAATGTTTCCGGTGTGGAATTTGACCCTCCGATTCCGGAATGCTTACCGGACGGCTACAAATTCACCGGCTATATGGCCGAAAAGGGAACGATCCGCGCCATGTATGAAAACGGCGTTTCCGAAATGATCGTTTCCAAGTCCAGTCTTCTCTCCGGTGTGGAACTCTCCGGAGATTACCACGAGTATTCCAAACACTGGGAAGATTCCCACAAGGGCGTGCATATCGATATGTACGGAGACGGGGAAACCATTAATATGGCCTTCTTCAGCAATACGGTGGAAAACTTCGCCGTTACGGTTCTGAATCAGAACATCGAGATCGAAGAGGGTTACGGCATCACCTACGATGAGCTCTGCTCTCTGATCATGGGCATGCAGTAAGAAGCATACGAAGGGACCTGAAAAGGTCCTTTTTCTTTCCTGATTTCCGCATATAGTTCGGCTGGACAATGCCGCAAGGGGTGGGGTAAAATAAGCATGGAAAGAGTATACTCAAGGAGGTTTTATACAATGAGTAAACCGGTAGTATTAGTCGTCATGGACGGTGTCGGCTGGACAGAAAAAGACAAAGGCAATGCCGTCATGCATGCATACAAACCACAGTTAGATGAATTAATGAGCAAATGGCCTCATACAACGATCAAGGCAAGCGGTACAGCAGTAGGCTTACCGAGTGACGATGATATGGGCAACAGCGAGGTCGGTCATAACGCCTTAGGCTGCGGCCAGATCTATTCCCAGGGTGCCAAGCTGGTCAATGAAAGCATTGAATCCGGCAAGATTTATCAGAGCAACGCCTGGCAGGGTGCTGTCAATTTCGTCAAGGAACATAACGGAAAACTGCATTTCCTCGGCTTACTGTCCGACGGAAACGTTCACTCCAACATTTCCCATCTGATCGCCATGCTGAAAGAAGCAAAGGCAGAAGGCTTAAAGGAAGTCCGCGTTCATATCTTACTGGACGGCCGTGACGTTCCGGAAACAAGCGCACTGCAGTATGTGGATCAGCTGGAAGACGTTTTAAAAGAACTGAATGACGGAAGCTTCCACGGAGCCATCGCCTCCGGCGGCGGACGTATGGTCATCACCATGGACCGTTACGAAGCAGACTGGGGCATGGTCGAAAAAGGCTGGCACATCCATGTCATGGGTGACGGCCCGATGTATCCGAGCGCAAGAGCAGCCATCGAAGCCTTAAGAGCGGAAGGCGGCTATACGGACCAGTACTTACCGGGATTCGTTGTCGGTGAAAACGGCGTTCCGGCCGGAACGATCGATGACGGCGACTCTCTGATTCTCTACAACTTCCGTGGCGACCGTGCCGTGGAATTATCCAAAGCATTCGACTATATGAACAAAGGCTTCGACAAATTCGATATGCCGAAGAAACCGAATGTCTATTATGCCGGCATGTTACAGTATGACGGAGACTTAAAGTTACCGGATAACTTCTTAGTCGAACCGCCGCACATTGAACATACATTAAGCGAATTCCTGGTTAACAAGGGCGTCAAATCCTATGCCTGCTCCGAGACACAGAAATTCGGTCACATGACATATTTCTGGAACGGCAACCGCTCCGAAAAATTCTCCGATGAACTGGAAACATGGGAAGAAGTCCCGAGCGACATCATCCCGTTTGACCAGAAACCTTGGATGAAGGCAACGGAAGTCACGGAAAAGATCGTGGCAGCCATCGAAAGCGGCGAATATCAGTTCATCCGCTGCAACTATCCGAACGGCGACATGGTCGGCCATACCGGCAACTATGAAGCAACCATCATCGGTGTCGAATCCGTGGACCTCAACCTCAAGAGAGTCATGGATGCCTGTTTGAAACATGACTATGCATTATTAGTCATGGCAGACCACGGCAATGCCGATGAAATGTATGATAAAGGCTTCAACGCGGACGGCAGCCCGAAAGCCAAGACTTCCCACTCCTTAGCACGTGTTCCGTTTATTATCTACAACGGACCGGAAGGAACGGAAATCAAGGACGGAGACTTCGGTTTGGCTAACGTTGCCGCAACGGTCACCAAGATCTTAGGCTATGACGATCAGCCGAAGGAATGGCTCGAAAGCATCAATAAGTAGAAGTGAAAATGCTCTTGAAAAAGAGCATTTTTTCTGTGCTACAATACTTAGGTAAGGAGTTGTCCATGAAAGAAACCATCACCATCGCATCCTTTCCCATCACGCTATTTGATTGCGGCGGGGAGAACCTGCTGATCCAGATGAGCGACGAGCACGAAGCGGAAAGCCTGGAAAATGAAGTAAGACTCATTCAGGAAAGAAGCAGTCTGCCGTTTACCTTGGTAGCGATTCCGGTCAAAAGCTGGAATGACGATCTTTCCCCGTGGGAAGCCGATCCCGTTTTCGGGAAGGAAGGCTTTGGCGGAAAGGGAAAAGAGATGCTGGATATTCTGGTAAATAAGATCCTTCCGGTATTAAAAGAGAAGACAGATGCCAGACGGGTCATTCTCGGCGGATATTCGCTGGCCGGTTTATTTGCCCTGTACGGTGGATATGAGTGTGACGTGTTTGACGGCATTGCGGCGGCATCCCCGTCCGTCTGGTTTGATCGCTTTACGGAGCATTATCAAAGTAAAACCATGCAGGCGCAGGCGGTCTATCTCTCTTTGGGAGATAAGGAAAAGAAAAGCCGGAACGCACGCATGGCCAAAGTGGAGGACTGCATTCAAATCATGCGTGACGCTTTAACAAATCAATGCGACTGCATATTGGAAATGAATGAAGGGAACCACTTTATGGATGCTGATTTGAGAACGGCCAAAGGGTTCGCATGGACATTAAACAAAATAAAGGAGAAGGAAAATGGAATATAAAAGATTTGAGAACATGATCGTGGCGCGGATCGACCGCGGGGAAGAAATCACGGAACAGGTGAAGGCGATTGCCTTAAAGGAAAACATCAAATTGGCAGAGATCAATGCGCTGGGCGCGGTGGATGATTTTACCGTAGGCGTGTTTGACGTCAACGAAAAGAAATTCCACGGCAATCATTTCAGCGGCGCCTATGAGATCGTTTCCCTGCACGGTTCCATCAATACCATGAACGGGGAATACTATTCCCATCTGCATATGAGTGCGGCGGATGAGACGGGTCATACGGTGGGAGGACATTTGAACAATGCGCGGATCTCCGCAACCTGCGAGATGTTCATCCAGGTCATTGACGGAACGGTGGACCGCTATCACGACGAAGAAACGGGACTGAATCTCTTCTTATTCTAGAAGAGATTTTTTTGTTGCGCAAAGCAAAACGATAAGTTATAATTTTAGTGAAATGAAAGTTAGTGAAATAAAAAGCACTAAAAAGGAGGTGCGGTATGTTTGTTGGAAGAGAGAAAGAAATCCGTCAGATTCACAGCTTAATACAGTCGGAAGGAAAATGTGCTGCGTTAATCTACGGAAAACGCCGCATCGGAAAGAGCACCCTGATTCAGAATGCTCTGTCGGATTATCACGGGCACATTGTCAGCTATGAATGTCTGAATGCCTCCTATGAAGAGAATCTGGTGTATTTCGAATCGCGGATCCGGGAAGAATACGATAACCGG